>CBINOL010000136.1:0-12775 GCA_966252285.1 uncultured Caulobacter sp. | reverse complement strand
TGCTGACGTGGTTGGCGTCCAGCTTGCCCAGGAACAGGGCGTAGAACTCGTAGGGTTGCCGACGACGGCGGGCGGTCAGCGCCCAGTCCAGCAGGGCGTGGGCCTCGCGCCAGGCCGGACGCTCGTCGGCCCGCGCCGACAAGACCCCCCACAGCGTTCCCCGCCGCCCCTTGGCCAGGGCGTAGAGGTCGTCGTCGGTCAGGGCGCAGAACGGGCTCTTCAGCAGCGCCGCCAGCGTCAGATCATCGTCCGGGAACAGGCAGAAGCGGCCCAGCGCCAGAAGGTCGTCGAACACGATGTGGGCCGACAGCGACAGCCGGTCGGCGCCGGCTACCGGCACGCCGCGCCGCTTCAGCGCCCGCAGCACCTCTTCGAACAGCGCCTTGCGCCGGCGCACCAGCACCAGCACGTCGCCGTAGTGGGCGGGGCGCCAGACGCGGGCGTCCTTGTCGAACACCGCGTCGCCGCGCTCGACCAGGGCCTTGATCTCGGCGGCGATCTTTTCGGCCAGGCGGCGGTTGGCGCCCTGCTCGGTCTCGACGTCGAGCGGCGCGTCCCAGGCCTCGCGCTCGGCGGCGACCGGTTCGCGCTCCAGCGGCCACAGGTCGACGCAGCCGGGGTGATCCTGGCGGAAGGCCACGTGGGCGGGGATGTCCTCGCCGGTGGGGGCCAGGCCCAGCCGCGCTTCGGGCGCCTCGAACAGGGCGTCGACGAAATCGAGCACCTGCCGGGTCGAGCGATACGAGGTCGACAGCGGCACGGACTTGCCCACCCGGCCCACGGCCTCGATGCGGGCGATGTAGGCCTGCGTCTCGATCAGCAGGCGCTCGGGCTGGGCGCCCTGGAACGAATAGATCGACTGCTTCTCGTCGCCGACGATGAACAGGGTGCGGCCGTCGGCGGCCTTGCCGTCGCGGCCCGGCGCGCCTGCCCCGGCGAAGAAGTCCTCGGTCAGGGCCGACAGGATCTCCCACTGCTCGGGGGCGGTGTCCTGGGCCTCGTCGAGCAGGATGTGCGAGACGCCGCCGTCCAGCTTGTAAAGCACCCAGGCCGCGTCGACCTTGCGGGTCAGCAGGTCGCGGGTCTTCTCGATCAGGTCGGAGAAGTCGAGCGCGCCGTGGGCCTGCTTCTCGGCGATGAACTCGGCCAGATAGAGCGCCGCCAGCCGCATGGCCGCGACGCTGTCTTCGGCCACCTTGGCCGCGCGGAGGAACTCGCGGGCCTCCTCCAGGCGCTCCTGCTCGGCCAGCAGGCGTTCGCGCAGGTCTTCGCGGCTCTTCAGGCCGGAGGTCTTGCCGACCCAGGTCGCGGGCGTGCCGACGCCCTTCTCGGTGAACAGCACGGCCAGAGCGTCGTCGAGGGTGGCGGCGGGATTGGTCGCCACCGCCCGCATCTGGTCGGCGCACTTGATGTCGGTCTTGCCGCCGCCCGACAGCACGTCGGCGACCGAGCGCCAGAACGTCGTGTCCAGGTCGTCCATGGCCTGGGCGGCGATCTCCTCGGCGGTGGTCGGCTCGGGAAAGCCGCAGACGTCCCAGATGTCGGCGATCACGCCTTCCAGGCCGCCGGCGCGATCCAGATAGGCGGCGATGTTGGCGCGCTGGTGCTCGAAGGTGGCGAACATCGCCTCGAACGAAGCGAAGTCCAGCGCCACCGAGAAGCGGGCATAGGCCTGCGAGAATTCGTTGTCGGTGGCGGTGACGAAGGCGGCCAGCTTGTGCAGGGCGGCCTGGGCCACGGCGGCCGAGGCGCTGTCGTCCATCACCTCGAAGCCGGGCGAGATGCCGGCCTCGATCGGGAAGCGCCTCAGCAGCTTCTCGCAGAAGGCGTGGATGGTCTGGATCTTCAGGCCGCCGGGCGTCTCTAGGGCTTTTGCGAACAGGCTGCGGGCCTTCGACAGGGCCAGGGCGTCGAACTCGCTTTCCGGGCGGTCGACGAGCCCGGCGATCTCGGCGCGCAGGTCTGTATCGGGCGTCACGCACCACTTGCCCAGGCGGTCGAACAGCCGGTGCTGCATCTCGGCGGCGGCGGCCTTGGTGTAGGTCACGCACAGGATCGCCGCCGGCTCGGCGCCGCCCAGCAAGAGGCGCGCGACCCGGTCGATCAGGGTCTTGGTCTTGCCCGAGCCTGCGTTGGCCGTGACGAAGGCCGAGATGGCCGGGTCAGCAGCGAGGCGTTGGGGGTCGGGGACGGTCATGCCGGGTGAACTCCTCCCCCGCAAGGCGGGGGAGGTGGCGCGCTGCGAATACGCAGCGTGACGGAGGGGGCGACCGCCGCTGCCCCGCCCAGTCTCGCCCCCTCCACCACTTCGTGGTCCCCCTCCCCTGTTGCACGGGGGAGGAGATTGCTTTGTCGGATCAGGAAACCCCTCATTCCCCGTCCCCTTCGTCCCCGCTGGTGGACCACTCGAACACCCGCGCGAGATGCCCATAATCCCCCGCGTGGTCGTGCACGAACTGCGGCGCGGTGCGCGACAGGTAGGGGCGGTCGGGTTCGTCGTACTTGCGGATCAGCTCCACCAGGCCGTCGAAGGCCTTGCGGGCGGCTTCCTCGCTTTCGGGGCCGGCGGCGGCGCGGGTCTGCTCCTCCCCGGCCGGGCGGCGGCCGGTGACGCGCACATAGGTCAGGTCGCCCGGTTCGCGCGGACCGATATCCTTGAAGCCGCCGTTCTGCAGGATCGCCGCCGTCAGGGTCAGCTGCGGCGAGAAGCCGGTGTCGACCTGCTTCTGGCTGGGGGCGGCGCCGGTCTTGTAGTCGAGGATGTGGGCGGCGCGGCCGTCGCGGGTGGGCTCGATGCGGTCGGTCTTGGCCGTCAGGGTGAAGGGGCGGCCGTTCACCTGGAAGGTGATCTCGCCGGCGGCCTCGACCACGATCTTTTCCGCGCCGGCGCGGCGGCGGGCCTCCAGGTCCATGACCCACAGGGCGGCCTCGCGGGCCAGGGCGCGCTCGCGGGCCAGGGCCGAGGGCGGCATGCCGGCGGCGACCAGTTCGGCGATGTATAGACCCTCGAAGATCTCCGCGCCGTTGGCCGGCAGGGTGTCGGGATAGGTCAGGGCGAACACCTCGAAGGCGGCGTGGATCGCAGTGCCGCGCGCACGCGCCTCCACCGGCTCGTCCGGCCGGTCGAGGGGATAGAGCTTGAGGATGTCGCGCGCCCAGACCGCATAGGGGTCGCGGGTCAGGGCCTCGACGCGGGTGACGGCCATCCTGCGCGGGCGGTCGTCGACCGGCGGGCAGGGGGCGGGGCGCTTGACCGGGGCGTAGGGGCCCGGGGCGTCGAGGGCGCGGGCCCAGTCCAGCACGTCGGGCCGCTCGGTCAGGGAGAGGCCGGCGCCGCGCGCCAGGGTCTTCATCCGCCACAGCCAGCGGCTCTCGACGGCCGGCGCGCCGCCGCGACGCTGGCTGTGCACCAGGATCACGTCGGGGGCGCTGGCGGCCTGGGCGAAGTCGTGGGCGGTGAGGCCGATCTTGCGCTCGGGCGGGGGCAGGCCGAGCTTGCCGCGCATCGGCCGCGACAGGAACGGATCGATCGGCGCTGCCTGCGGCCAGACGCCTTCCTCCAGCCCGGCCAGGATCAGGCGGTCGGCGCGCACGAGGCGGGCCTCGATCGCGCCCAGCATGCGCAGCTGCGGGTGAGTGGCGCCGCCGACGCGCAGGGTCTCCTCGTCGACCAAGCGGCCCAACAGGTCGAGGAAGCCCAGCGGATTGGTCGGCGGTAGGGCCTGGCCGTCGTCGATCAGGGCCGAGACCAGCGCCGCCAGGGCCTCGCCGCCGGATCCGGCCCACAGCGAAGGCGGCTCGACCAGGCTTTCCAGCGCCTTGGCCAGCGCTTCGGCGGCCAGATGCGGCGGGGCGACGGGGCCTGCGGCGTAGGGCTGGGCGGCGATCTCGACGGCGACGCGGATGCGGCGGGCCAGGTCCACGGCCTCGGGGTGCTCGGCGATCCGGCGTTCCAGCGCGGCGGCGTCGACGGGGGCGGGGCCGCGCAGGCCCTTCAGTTCCAGCGTCCGGGCGGCCTCGTCGGCCTTCAGCAGCGGGTGCTTGGCCACCGACAGCAGGCCGACAGGATCCAGCGGCGCCAGCACCAGGGCGGCCAGCTTGCGGGCCAGCACCGCCGGGGCCGAGGCCGCCAGCGGCGCGCCGGCCGAGCTGTCGGGCACGACGCCCCAGCGGGCCAGATAGAGGCCGGCCCGGCGGGCCAGCTGCTGGTCGGGGGTGACCAGGGCGGCGGTCTTGCCCGGCGTCTCCAGCGCCTCGCGCAGCAGCAGGGCGCAGGCCAGGGCCGCTTCTTCCTCGCCCGAGGCGTTGACCAAGGAAAGGCCCGACAGGCCCTCGGCGATCGGGTCGAGGCTTTCGGACTCCGCGCGCAGCTTGGCGATCTGGGCCAGCCAGTCGGCGGTGGCCTCGGCCGGGCGCAGGGCCTCGTTGACCAGGCGGCGGCGCCAGCGGCCCCGGCTGTCGGCCTCGTTGCGCCAGCGGCGCACGACGCCGCGATCGACGCCGGCCCGGTGGAGCAGGCGGCGCATGGCGCCCTGCGGGTGCTGCTCGCCGACCTGGTCCCAGGCCTCGCTCGCCAGGTCTTCGTCGAGGCCCGGCAGCACCACGCAGCCCTGCGGCGCATTGGCGACGGCGATCAGCAGGTCGGCGGTGGCCGGGGCGGTGCCGGTCGAGCCGGCCGCGACCAGCACGCCCGGCGGCGGATTGGCCATCCATTGCTTGGCCAGTTCCCGCAGCAAGGCCACGCGGCGGGCGCTGACGTCCATCAGGTTCAGGTCGGAGAGGCGCGCGCTCCAGCCCTCGACCATGGCCCGGATGAAGCGGGCCGAGACCTGCCAGTGTGCGGCGAGATCCCCGTCGGCCAGACCATCGAGGCGCTCGATGATCGGGACCTCCTCGATCTGGCAGCTGTCGAGCAGGTCGGACACGGCCTTGGCCATCTCCAGGGCCTGGCCGGCGCTGGGCGGGCTGTCGAGCAGCGAGGCGTTGTCGTGCACCAGGCGCGCCAGCTCGAACCGGCGGCGGCGGCTGGAAACGGCCGGCGGCAGGTCCAGCGCCAGATCGCCCGGCTCGAACGGCGGCTCGCCCTCGTCGAGGTCGCCCAGGGGGCGGATCTGCGGCAGCAGCACGGCCCGTCCGCCGTTCACGGCGAGGAAGGCGTCGGCCAGGGCGCGCGCGCCGCGCCGGGTCGGGGTCAGCAGGGTGGCGTGCGACAGGGCGTCGGGGCCCAGGTGCGACAGCCGCTCCACGAGGCCGGCGGCCACGTCGTCGACGAACGGCCGGTGGGCCGGGATCGAGAACCAGCCGGATCCGGCCAGACCGCTCATTGCGCCAGCTTCGCCTCGGCCTCGTCGCGCGCGCCGGGATCGCCGACGTGCATCCAGAAGCCGTCCATCACCACGCCGTGCACGCGGCCCAGCGGCGCCAGCCTGCGCCAGATGGTCGCCAGCGAGAACGCGCCGTCCGGGCCGTCGTCGACCAGGCCCGGCTTGCAGATGTGCACGCCCATGTAGGCGAAAGGCGCGCTGGCCGCCTCGCCCCGGAAGGTCAGGGCGCCGTCCTCTGCCAGAAAGAAGTCGCCGGCTCCGTCGAAGCCCAGGGTGCGGTCCAGCCGCGCCAGCAGCAGGCAGACGTCCATGCGCTCCGGATCCCAGGCCTGCGCCAGGCTCTCGATCGCGGGGGCGCTGTCCTCCGTCCACACGGAGTCGATATTGGCGACGAACACCGGATCCTCGCCCAGCAGCGGGCGGGCCTTGCGCAGGCCGCCGCCGGTTTCCAGGAGTTCGCCGCGCTCGTCGGAGATGACGATCTGCGGGGCGCCCGTGCGGGTCTTCAGGTGGGCTTCCAGCCGGTCGGCGAAGGCGTGGACATTGACCACGGCCGTTTCGACCCCGGCCTGCGCCAAGCGATCCAGCATGTGGTCGATCAGGGTGCGGCCGGCGACCTCGACCAGCGCCTTGGGGCGGTCGTTGGTCAGGGGGCGCATGCGGGTGCCCAGGCCCGCGGCCAGCACCATGGCTTTCTTCGGCGCGCTCACGAGCGGATCTCCGCCGGCACGTGGGTGTCGAACCAGGCCGTCAGGCCCGCCAGCGCCGGATCGGCCAGGCAGCCGTCGAGATAGCGCCAGAGGCGCGGCATGAAGCTCTCGTATTTCGGCTTGCCGTCGCGGGTGACCAGGCGCGCGAAGATGCCGAGGATGCGGGCGATGTTGAGCGCCCCCAGCGCGTGGTAGTCGGCCAGGAACTGGGTGCGATCCAGGTCAGGACGGGCGGCGAGGTAGCGCTCGAGCCCGCGCTGTTCGATCTCCGGCGAGACGTCGCGGCGGGCGTCGTGCAGCAGCATCGAGAAGTCCCAGGCCGGGTGGGCGACCACGGCGTCCTGGAAGTCGATCAAACCCACGCGAGCCGGGCCTTCGCGCTTCGGCAGCCACAGCAGGTTCTCGGCGTGATAGTCGCGGTGGCAGAAGACGGATGCGCCGGCCTCGGCGCGGGCGCGGATCGGCGTCCACAGCGCCTGCCAGTCGGCCAGGGCGGCGGCGTCGAAGGTCACCGGCTTCAGCTTGGGCAGCCACTCGACGAACAGGTCCTGGGCCATCTGCAGCGCCAGGTCGTCATAGGTCAGCAGCGGCCAGGTCGAGCCGCCGGCTTCCAGCACCGCCGGGGGCTTGGCCGCGTGCAGCGCCGTCAGCGCGTCGACGGCGGCGTCGTACATCAAAGGCTCGTCGCCGCCGTTGGCGATCACGCTGGCGTAGAGGTCGTCGCCCAGGTCTTCCAGCACGGCCAGGCCCAGGGCCGGCTCGGCGGCCAGGACCTCGGGCGCGGAAAGGCCCTGCGCCCGCAGCCAGCCGGCCACGGCCACGAAGGCGTCCACCCGGCCGGCGGCCAGGCGATAGGCGGCGTTGAAGCCCAGGGCGCGGCGCTCGTCCGGCGTGGCGCCGGGCGGGCAGGGGGCGGTCTCCAGGGCCGGCGGCTGGTCCATGAAGATGAAGGTCGCATCGCCGCGATGCAGGCGCTCGTAGGAGCGGGTCGAGGCGTCGCCGCCCAGCGGCTGGCGGCGGACGTCGCCATAGCCGTGGCGGGCCAGGAACTCGGCCTTCAGGGTCTCGCGGTCAGAGCTCAAGCTTGCGTTCCTCGAAGGCGCCGAAGGGGGTGATGCGAACGCGGCGGGCCTCGCCCTCGGGCGCGTCCAGAACAGGCGAAATCTCTACATCGAGTCGGTCGGGGGGCAGACGGCCCTCCAGGCGCTGGGGCCACTCGATCAGGGCCGCGCCGTCCTCCAGCGCTTCGGCGAGGCCGATCTCGTAGGCCTCGTCCGGATCCTCCAGGCGATAGAGGTCGAAATGGGCCAGGGGGAAGTCGGCCGCCTCGTAGAACTGCACCAGGGTGAAGGTCGGGCTGGGCACCTCTTCCTCGGGCGAAGTCAGGGCGCGCACCAGGGCGCGGGCCAGGGTCGACTTGCCCGCGCCGAGCGGGCCGTAGAGGCACAGGGCCGCGCCCGGAAACAGTACGGCGGCCAGGCTCGCGCCCAGCGCCTTGGTGGCGGCCTCGTCGGGCAGGTCGATTTCGAGGGGAGCGGCGCCCCCGGGCGCCTGTGGCGTAGACATCGCGCCAATCTAGAGTCCCCCGCGCGGGCCTCAAGCGGCTTTCAGGAATTTTGCCGTCGCCGGGGCGGGCTGGGCGTCCTATCACGAGCAGAACAATCCCGAGAGGATCGGTCGAGATGAAGAACTGGAAGCTGTGGGCCGGCCTCGCCGCCGTGGTCGTGGTGATCGGCGCCGGCTGGTGGGCGTGGTGGAACTTCGAGCTGCGCTGGCGGCCCAAGACCATCACCAAGAACCAGGCCGAGATCGCCAAGATCCTCGAAGGCTCGGGCTGGGTGTCGCCTGGCCTGAAGGGCCCCAAGCTCTACATGATCAGCTTCCGCACCTGCCCCGACTGCGTCCGCTTCAAGAAGGAAGAATATCCGCGCCTGCACAAGGCCGGGGTCGACACCCGCCTGATCGAGATCGCCCGCGCCGACCGCAACGGCGTGCCGAAATCGACGCCGGTCGAGCGCGCGACGGTGGCCGAGCTGTGGATCAACCGCTCGTGGGAGCTGTCGGAGAAGTGGGACGCCACCCCGGTCGACGCCTGGACCGCGCCGGGCCTCAAGCCCGCCGACGGCGACATCGCCCGCACCGCCGTCATCGAGGCCGGCCGCAAGTCGGTCGAGGACCTGGTCCCGCTGCTCAAGAAGAACGGCGTCAACTTCGCCTATCCGCTGCTGGTGTGGTGGACCCCCGACGGCCAGATGAAGGCCTGTGCGTGCGAGCGGCGCGAGACGTACAGGTTCGTAAGGAAGGATCTGGGGGTCTGATTTTTCCGCTTACCTCTCCTCCCGTCATTCCCGCCACAAGGGCGGGAATGACGGGAAGAATAGAACGCGAGTGAACTAGAAGATCTCGAACAGGCCTGCAGCCCCGCCCGAGATCGCGGGAGCGATCTCGGCCTCTTTGGGGTGATGGGCGCCGTTATCCGTCCTGATCGAAATCAGAAGATTTCGAACAGGCCGGCGGCGCCCATGCCGCCGCCGATGCACATGGTCACCACGCCGAGCTTGGCCTTGCGGCGCTTGCCTTCCAGCAGCAGGTGTCCGGCGCAGCGGGCGCCGGTCATGCCGAACGGGTGGCCGATGGCGATCGAGCCGCCGTTGACGTTGTACTTCTCCGGATCGATGCCCAGGCGGTCGCGGCTGTAGAGGCACTGGCTGGCGAAGGCCTCGTTCAGCTCCCACAGGTCGATGTCGTCGACCTTGAGGCCGTGGCGTTCCAGCAGGCGCGGCACGGCGAACACCGGGCCGATGCCCATCTCGTCCGGTTCGCAGCCGGCGATGGCGAAACCCTTGAACAGGCCCAGCGGCTCGAGATTGCGGCGGGCGGCCTCCTTGGCCTCCATCACCACCACGGCCGCGGCGCCGTCCGACAGCTGTGACGCATTCCCGGCGGTGATGAAGTTGCCCGGACCTTTCACCGGCTCAAGCTTGGCGAGGCCCTCGAGGGTGGTCTCGGGGCGATTGCACTCGTCCTTGGTGACCACGTAGTCGACCAGGCTCTCTTCCTTGGTCTCCTTGTTGACCACCTTCATCTTGGTGGCCATCGGCACGATCTCGTCGGCGAACAGGCCGGCGGCCTGAGCGGCGGCGATCCGCTGCTGGCTGCGCAGAGCATATTCGTCCTGGTACTCGCGGCTGACGCCATAGCGCTTGGCGACGATGTCGGCGGTGTCGATCATCGCCATCCACAGCGCCGGCTTTTCCTTCATCAGCTTGTCTTCGGTGATGTGGAAGCGGTTCATGTGGCCGCCGCCCTGCACCAGCGAGATCGACTCCACGCCGCCGCCGATGGCCACCGGCGCGCCGTCGTTGCGCACGTAGTTGGCCGCGGTGGCGATGGCCTGCAGGCCAGACGAGCAGAAGCGGTTGACGGTCTGGCCCGAGGTGGTGACCGGCAGGCCGGCCCAGATGGCGGCGTTGCGGGCCACGTTCATGCCGGTGGCGCCTTCGGGGCCGCCGCAGCCCAGCACCACGTCTTCCACTTCCGGGCCGTCGAGGCCCGCGCGCGACACGGCGTGCTGGATGGCGTGGCCGGCCATGGCCGCGCCGTGGGTGTTGTTGAAGCCGCCGCGATTGGACTTGGCCAGGCCCGTCCGGGCGTAGGAGACGATGACCGCTTCGCGCATGGCGCTTCTTCCCTGTTTAAACGTTAGTTTGAATTGCCGGCACCGTAGGCCGGAAATTCGCCGGGGGGAAGATCACGTAAGCGTAAGCCGTGAGGCTCAGCCCAGTATGGTCGGGGCGTCGGGCAGTTCGTTGCGGCCCGCGTCGTCCGTGCGCGGCGCGTGCTCGGCCAGGATGGCGCCGGCCCGGCCGACGGCGGCGACGAAGCCGTCGGCGATCTGGCCGGCCTTCAGCCCCGCGACGAGGTCGGCGACGACGCCGGACCAGGCGTCCTTGGGCGCCAGGCCATGGACGCCCTCGTCGGCCAGCACCTCGACGCGGTGCTCGGCCAGGGCGGCGAAGATCAGTACGCCCGTGCGCCCTTGCGTGGCCCGCAGGTCACTGGACAAAAAGTAGTCCATGGCCGCGCGCCGCACGCGTTCGGCGGCGCTCTCGCCGGTGGGCAGCCGCGCCCGCAGCGGCGGGATCGACAGCACGGCGGTCGCCAGGGCGAACACCGCCGCCTGCAGGGTCAGATAGACCAGCAGGGCCGACAGGATCGCGCCGTCCTGCGCGGCGGCGTGGCCGACGCTCCAGCCGCCGAACAGGCGGGTCAGCCATTCGGGGCGCAGGCCGGCCAGCAGGCCGAAGGCCGGCAGCAGCAGGGCCGCGCCTGCCGCCCAGGCCAGGACGGGAGCGGGGCGCTCGGGCTCGACGCGCGGGGCCAGCACGCAGCGGATCTCGCCGATCGTACCGGCCTCGGCGGCGCGCACGGCGTCGGCGATGCGCAACTGGTCGGGGCGGGAAAGAATGTCGCTCATCACCAGCTCCCCGAGGATCCGCCGCCGCCGAACGAGCCGCCGCCGCCGGAGAACCCGCCGCCGCCGCCGCTGCTCCAGCCGCCTCCGCCGCCGCGACCGCCGCCGCCGCTGGTCAGGGCGTTGATCAGGATCCAGGGCAGGGCCTCGCCCACCGCCGCGCCCAGGCCGCTGCGGCGATAGCGGCGACGGCCGAACATCGCCCGCAGGATCATGACGGCGACGATGAAGACGATGAAGATCGCCACCACCGGCACGCCGCCGCCGCCGCCGTCCTGGCGCTCCGCGTCCGCCGCCTGGGCGACCTGGGCCCTGGCCTCGCCGTCGGGCAGCGACAGCTGCTTTACGATGGCGTCGGTCCCGGCGACGATGCCGCCTTCCATGTCGCCGGCCTTGAAGCGGGGCAGGATGGCGCTCTGGATGATGACGCTGGACAGGGCGTCGGTCAGCACCGGCTCCAGGCCGTAGCCGACCTCGATGCGGACCTTGCGCTCGTTGGGCGCCACGATCAGCAGGGCGCCGGTGTTCTTGTCCTTCTCGCCGATCCCCCAGGCGCGGCCCAGCTGGTAGCCGTAGTCCTCGATCTCGTAGCCCTGCAGGCTGGACAGGGTGGCGACCACCAACTGGCGGCCGGTCTGTTTCTCCAGCGTCGCCAGTTCGTCGGTCAGCTGCTGCTCGGCCGCCGGCGACAGGATGCCGGCCTGGTCGACGACCCGGCCGCTCAGCGGCGGGAAGGTCGGGGCGGCGAGGGCGGCGGTGGCGAAGGCAAGAAGAGCGATGAACCCGAAGGCGAGCGCGGCCAGCCAGCTCCTCCCTCGCGAAGCGGGGGAGGTGGCGCGCTGCGGATACGCGGCGTGACGGAGGGGGCGAGTGACAGAGCGCGGCGCCCAGTCTCGCCCCCTCCACCGCTTCGCGGTCCCCCTCCCCCGCGCGCGGGGGAGGAGTTGGGCAGTCGCCGTCACCCTAGTGCGCCGGGGCCGGCTGGGACGGGGCGGCGGGCGCGGCCGGGGCGTCGAAGCTGACGGTCGGGGCGGTCTGGGCCGCGGCCGAGGCTTCGAACAGCACCGCCGGCTTCTGGCCGCCATAGACGGTCTTGGCCCAGAGGATGGCCGGGAAGGTGCGCAGGCTCGTGTTGTAGACCCGCGCGGTCTCGTTGTAGTCGCGCCGGGCGATGGTGATGCGGTTCTCGGTGCCTTCCAGCTGGCTCTGCAGGGCCAGGAAGTTCTGGTTCGACTTCAGGTCCGGATACTGCTCCTGGATCACCATCAGCCGGCCGAGCACCCCGGTCAGCTGGTCCTGGGCGGCGGCGTACTTCTGGAAGGCGGCCGGATCGGTGATGGTCGAGGCGTCGACCTTGACCTGGGTGGCGCTGGCGCGGGCCTGGGTCACCGAGGTCAGGACGTCCTTTTCCTGGGCGGCGTAGCCCTTCACGGTGGCCACCAGGTTGGGGATCAGGTCCGAGCGACGCTGGTACTGGTTCTGCACCTCGGCCCAGGCGGCCTTGGTCTTCTCGTCCTGGGTGGGGATGGTGTTGATCCCGCAGCCGGCCAGGGTCACGGCCAGGGCGGCGGAGGCAAGGGCCAGACGGGCCGGCGAACGCAGCTGCGACATGAAGGCTCCCTCGTGAGGCGGCCGCGGGCCGCCGATGCATTTATATGGCCCCGTCTCCGGCTCTCGTCATCCGCGTATCGGATTAACTCGCGTCCATCAGGGGCTTAACTTCCTTTTGAGGAGACGGGCGCAGGATCGCCGCCATGGTCCTGATGGTCGCCTTCGCCCTGGTCGGAGCCCTGCTCGGGCTCTTCTGGCGCCCCCGCTTCGTGGGGGTGGTCGTCGCCGTGGTCGCGGCCGGCGTCGTGCAGGGCGTGGCCGCCTGGTCGCTGCAGATCCTGTCGCAGCAGGTCAATCGCGAGCACCTGCTGGTCCAGCTGCACGCCATCTTCGGCGAGAGCGCCATAGACTTCGCCGGACCGGTGCTGGCCGCCGCCGTCGGCGCGGTGTTCGCCGCCCTGCTGGGCGCGATGACCGACGCCCGCCGGCCGCCCGTGGTGGTCACCGCCGACGGCCTGCGCCGCAAGGCCGGCAAGGACGGCCGCTACGCCCGCATGGAGGGCATGGTCCAGGACCGCGCCATCCACGCCAAGGCCGAAAGCCGGATCGACTCCATCCTGGGGCTGTGAGTCCCGAGGGACGAGCAGGTTCCACTCCCTTTACTTCCCGTCATTCCCGCCCTTGTGGCGGGAACCCCTCTGTCAGCCGCAAGGGCA
>CBINOL010000135.1:0-12808 GCA_966252285.1 uncultured Caulobacter sp. | reverse complement strand
CGGAACTGGTCCCACTCGGTGAGGATCAGCAGCACGTCGGCCTGGTCGGCGGCCTCGTAGGGGCCGGCGACGAATTCCACGCCCGGCAGCAGGCCCTCGGCCTCGTGGCGGCCTTCGGGGTCGAAGGCGCGGACCTTGGCGCCCTTGGCCTGCAGGGCCGGCAGGATGTCGAGGCTGGGGGCGTCGCGCATGTCGTCGGTGTTGGGCTTGAAGGTCACGCCCAGCACGCCGACGGTCTTGCCCGAAAGGTCTTCGGCGCCCAGCACGGCGGCGACCTTGTCGGCCATGGCCTTCTTGCGGGCGGCGTTGACCTCGACCGTGGTCTCGATCAGCCGGGTCGGCGCGCCGTAGTCGGCGGCGGTCTTGACGAGGGCGATGGTGTCCTTCGGGAAGCACGAGCCGCCGTAGCCGGGGCCGGCGTTGAGGAACTTGGCGCCGATTCGCTTGTCCAGGCCGATGCCCTTGGCCACCTGCTGCACGTCGGCCCCGACCTTTTCGCAGAGGTCGGCCATCTCGTTGATGAAGGTGATCTTCATCGCCAGGAAGGCGTTGGCGGCGTACTTGATCAGCTCGCTGGTGCGGCGGCCGGTGAAGACGATCGGGGTCTCGTTGAGGCTCAAGGGGCGGTAGAGCTCGCGCATCACCGCCTGGGCCCGCTCGTCCTCGGCCCCGACCACCACGCGGTCGGGGCGCTTGAAGTCCTCGATCGCCGCGCCCTCGCGCAGGAACTCGGGGTTGGAGACCACGGCGAACTGGGCGGCCGGATTGACCCGCTTGATGATCGCCTCGACCTCGTCGCCGGTGCCCACCGGCACGGTCGACTTGGTGACCACCACCGTAAAGCCGTCGATCAGGCCGGCGATCTCCTCGGCGGCCGCGTAGACGTAAGACAGGTCGGCGTGGCCGTCGCCGCGACGGGTGGGCGTGCCCACGGCGATGAACACCGCGTCGGCGTCCTTGATCGCCTGGGCGCCTTCCAGCGTGAACGACAGTCGCCCTTCACGAACGTTGCGGGCCACCAGGTCGTCCAGGCCCGGCTCGTAGATCGGGATCTCGCCGGCCAGCAGCCGCGAGATCTTGCGCGGATCCTTGTCGATACACGTCACCACGTGACCGAAGTCCGCAAAGCACGCCCCGGACACCAAGCCCACATAGCCCGTGCCAATCATCGCTACGCGCATGGATGTCCTCTTTCCACGGATGGGGGCGGCCGGCGGATCCGAACCTTCCGCCCGCTAATCGGCCAATCGCGCGCGCGAGACAAGCCGTCGGGTGCATGCGCCTTGGGCGCCGGCGCGAAAATGCTGGGCGACGTCGCACGCGCGGCGGATTTCAAACAAACAGTCACGTGCAGGTTGTAGGGTGGTCGCAGCCTGGAGTGGAAGCTTGCTGTTCGCCGCCGCCGTCATCGCCGTCCTGGTCGGTCTGCTGATCTGGCCCAGCCTCGAACGACCCCTGCGGCGAGAATTCCGACGACTGACGCGTCGTCGTCGTTGAATCCGCAAGCTGATCAAACGACCGCTTAAGTATAACCCACGGTTGAATCAATTCGTTTCACTGTCGAGCTTGATAATGGCGAAGCTTGTCAGGTGATGAAAACGTCCGGCCGCCGGCGCCTGAAATATTCGCCTGCGGGGATAGATCGTGCGTCGGCCAGGCAATCGACGCCTATGTCATGCTCGTGTCGTAAGAATTGATCTGATCCCAAGCAGACGGTCACGAAACTGTGCCGCTTGTGTGCAAAGTCGCAAGTCTGAGCCGTCCGATTAGCTCTTATAAGAGTTTTAGGACTAGAATACCCGGGAGGGGCGGCTTATAGGGGGCTCGAATTCTTAACAGGGGGTAAGCCATGTCATCGCGTTTCGTAGGCGCAGTCGTCGCGGGCCTGGCCCTTGCCGTCGCGCCCTTCGTGTCGACCGCCGCCGCCGTCCAGGGCGGCGCCACGCCGGCCTCGACCGCGCCGCCCAGCGCGGCCTCGCTGCAGGCCGTGATCGCCGCCGCCGCCCGCTCGGCCGCCGCCGATCCCAGCTTCGCGGCCAAGACCCCGGACGCCAAGCTCGACGCCGTCCAGGCCTCGGTCGCCGCGGCCCTGGCGGCCAGCGGCGCCTCGCCCGAAGTGATCGCCGCCGCCCTGATCCAGGCCGTGGCCTCCAACGTCATCAGCGCCGGCGTGGCCCTCAAGGTCGCCGCCGCCGTCGCGCCGGGCATGGCCGCCACCGTGGCCAACGCTCCGGCCGTCGTCGCCCAGCTGAAGGCCACCGGCCAAACCGCCACGGTCACCTCCTCGACCGCCGGCGGCTCGGTCAGCGTCCTGGTCAGCCTGTCGGGCGCGCCGGGCGGCGGTGGCGACGGCGCCGCGCCGCCGGCGGCCTACGATCCGTGCGCGGGCGTGACCGCCGACTACTGCGGCACCTAAGACTTTTCGACTAGATCAGCGCCGGGTTCGCCCCGGGGCCGGATCCCTTTTTTGTTTGTGTCGGGTTTCCGAAAGGCGGCTGAAGCCGTCGAACTGGGGATGGACCATGAAGATACTCGCCTCGGCCGCGATCGCGGCTGTTCTCGTCGCGGCTGCGCCGCAGATCGCGTCCGCCCAGAGCGACGCGTCCAGCTTCAAGCGCGACAAGCACACCAGCGTGCGTCAGCGTCCCCGTCCGGACTATGAGGCCGCGGGCATCCGCCTGGGCGCCTTCATCGCCTATCCGCGCCTGACGGTGGACGTCGAGCGCGACGACAACATCTACGCCGTCGCCGCCGACGAGACCTCCGACACCATCTGGCGCGTGAAGCCGGAAATCGCCCTGCGGTCGGACTGGTCGCGCCACTCGCTCAGCGCCTTCGCCTCGAGCTCGATCAACCGCTATTCGGACAACGGCACCGAAGACAACGAGGAATACACCCTCGGCCTGAACGGCAAGCTCGACGTCGTCCGCGGCGCGTTCATCTCCGGCGGGCTGCAGTATCAGAAGCTGACCGAGCCGCGCTCGGCCCCGACCTCGCCGGTCGCCGCCCTGGCCCCGATCCAGTACGAGCTGGTCACCGCCGCCCTGACCGGGGTGAAGGAATTCAACCGCCTGCGCCTGACCGGCGACGTCAGCAGCAAGTCCTACGACTACGAGGACGGCCGCAACGCCACCGGCGAGCTGGACCAGGACTTCCGCGACCGCGACCAGTACCGCTACGGCGTCAAGGCCGACTACGCGGTCAGCCCCGACACCGCCTTCTACGTCTCGCTGACCGGCGACTCGCGCCGCTACGACACCGACTCGGCCCGCGACTCCGACGGCTATATCCTGTCGGCGGGCGTCGATTTCGAGCTGGCCCAGGCGATCCGCGGCCAGGTCGACGCCGGCTACATGAAGCAGACCTACGACAACTTCGTCGTCAACGGCCGCCAGGTCAGCGACATCACCGGCTTCAGCACCAAGACCAAGGTCGAGTGGTTCCCCACCGAGCTGACGACGGTGACCTTCAACGCCACCCGCAACATCGACGAATCCGTCGTCGCCGGCTCGCAGGGCTTCGTGGCGACCACCGGCTCGGTGGCCGTCGACCATGAACTGCTGCGCAACGTGCTGCTGTCGGGCCAGGCCAATTTCGGCAACGACAATTACGAAGGCATCGATCGCGAAGACAAGCGCAGCGGCGCCAAGGCTTCGGTCTCGTATCTGATGAACCGTCGCGTCGGGGTGTTCCTGACCTACACTTACCTGAAGCAGAAGTCGGAAGGCGCCAATGCCGCGCGAAGCTTCACCGACAATAAGCTGGCCGCTTCGCTCGCCCTGCAATTCTAGTCCAAAAAAGGTCGCGACCCTCCTCTAGCGGAGGGTCATCGACCACTGAGAGTGCGCATCATGGACGGCTCGACCTTCGAGACCCCGATCGCTGCGGCGTCCGACGCCGCGGCGCCCGCGTTTGACCTCAACGTCATCATCGCCATCTTCCGGCGGCGGTTGCGGCTGTTCGCGGCGGTGGCCCTGGCGATCTTCGTGGCGGTGGTGCTGTTTACCCTGCAGGAGACGCCGCGCTACTCGACCTCGGCCCAGGTCATGATCGACGTCCGCCAGGAACAGGTGACGCCCGACATGAACGCCGTGCTGTCGGGCCTGCCGGCCGACAGCGCCGTGGTCGACACCGAGGTCGAGGTGCTGCGCTCGCGGTCGCTGGCGGGCCGCGTGGTCGACCAGCTCAAGCTCGACCAGGACCCCTACTACAATCCGAGCCTGGCCGGCGCGAAGGGCGTCAAGGCCTGGTTCCCCTTCCTGAAAAAGACGGTCGCCCCGACCGCCGCCAACGATCCGGTCGCCGCCCAGCGCCTGCGCGAGCGCATCGTCGACCGCGTGCTCAGCGGCCTCAACGTCCGCCGCTCGGGCGTCACCTACCTGATCACCGTGCAGTATACGCACGAGGATCCGGCCCAGGCCGCGCGCCTGGCCAACGCCTTCGCCGACCTCTATCTGACCGAGCAGCTGGAGGCCAAGTTCGAGGCCACCAAGCAGGCCAACGGCTGGCTGAACACCCGCGTCGCCGACCTGCGCGGCCAGCTGCAGCAGGCCGAGGCCGAGGTCCAGCAGTACAAGATCGCCAACAACCTGCTCAGCGCCCAGGGCGCGACCCTGACCGAGCAGGAGATCTCGGGCCTGAACCAGCAGCTGGCCACCGCCCGCGCCGAGCAGGCCGAAACCGACGCCCGCCTCAACATCGCCCGCAACCAGCTGGCCCGCGGCAGCAACGGCGACGACCTCGGCGAGACCATGAGCTCGCCGGTGATCCAGCAGCTGCGCAAGCAGCGGGTCGAGAAGAGCGCCCAGGTCAACGCCATGGCCGAGCGCTACGACGAGCGCTGGCCCGACCTGATCAAGGCCCGCCGCGAACTGGCCGAGATCGACACCCAGATCCAGGCCGAGATCAAGCGCATCATCTCCAACCTCGAGGCCCAGGCCCAGATCTCGCGCCAGCGCACCGGCTCGGTCGCCGGCAGCGTCGGCGCCGCCCGGGGCACCCTGGCCGGCAACAACCGCGCCAGCATCCGCCTGGCCGAACTGGAGCGGAAGGCCGAGTCCGTCCGCACCCTGTACGAGTCCCTGCTCGGTCGCTTCAAGCAGACCACCACCCAGCAGGGCATCGAGCAGCCCGACGCCCGCGTGCTGTCGCGCGCCACGATCCCCAACAAGCCCAGCGAGCCCAAGCCGTCGGTCAACCTGATCCTGGGCCTGGTCGCCGCGCTCGGCGCCGGCGGCGCGGCCGTGGTCCTGGCCGAGATCCTGATGGCGGGCCTGTTCACCGAGGACGAGGTCGAGCGCCGCCTGGGCGTGCCCTATCTGGGCTCGGTGCCGCTGCTCAGCTCCACCCTCGACGACGCCCGCGCCGCCCGCGGCCTGGCTCCGCCCGACTATCTGCTGAACAAGCCGCTCTCCAGCTTCGCCGAAAGCCTGCGCAAGCTGCGGGCGGCGATCCTGTTCTCCAAGGTCGGCGAGACGGTGAAGGTGATCGCCGTCACCTCGTCGCTGCCCGGCGAGGGCAAGACCACCACCACGTTCTCGCTGGGCCGCACCCTGGCGGCCTCGGGCGCCAATGTCGTGGTCGTCGACTGCGACCTGCGCCAGGGCGCGATCAACCGCTTCCTGCCCACCGCGCCGACGGTCGGCCTGATCGAGGTGCTGAACGGCGCGGCCACGCTGGACGAGGCGCTGTACGCCGACGAAAGCGGCGCCCGCGTCCTGCCGCTGACCAAGTCGGCCTACACGCCGCGCGACGTCTTCGGCTCGGCCGCCTTCCAGCGCCTGCTGGCCGAACTGCGCCAGCGCTTCGACGTGGTGCTGCTCGACACCGCCCCGCTGCTGGCCATCGCCGACACCCGCATCCTGGCGCCGCACGCCGACGCCGTGGTCATGCTGGCCCGCTGGAAGCGCACCCCGGTCAAGGCCATCACCTCGGCGCTGTCGCTGCTGCAGGGCCGCGGCGTGTTCCTGGCCGGCGTGGCCCTGACCCAGATGGATCTCAAGGCCCAGTCCCGCTACGGCTACGGCGACGCCGGCTACTACTACAAGAGCTACCGCAAGTACTATGCGGACTGACGGGCGTCGGACCCGGCGGCTCGCGGGGTCCGAAACCGCCGCCTGCGCGGGGCTGACGGCGCTGGTCTTCGGCGCCGTCCTGGCCTTCGGCGCCAGCGACACGGCCGTGGCGGCCGTGTTCGCCGGGCTCTACGCCCTGTCCCTCGTCATCCTGCTGGCCGCCTGCGGCTGGGCCCGCCGCGACCTGGCGCGGCTGGGCGGCTGGGCGGCTCCGGCCGTGCTGGCCGGCCTGCTGCTGGCCGCCGTCCTGGTCCCGCTGACGCCGTGGAGCCCCGACGGCCCGCACCCCGTCTGGAGCTTCCTGCCCGACGGCCCAAGCGCCTCGACCCTCGACCGTTCGGCGGTGCTGCTCAACGCCCTGAACTTGCTGGGCCTCTTCTGCCTCTATGTCGCCGCCCGGGTGGTCGCCGCCTCGCAGACGCGCGGCCGCCGGCTGCTGGCCTTCATGCTGTGGGGGCTGGGGATCTACGCCGCCGGCGCGCTCGTCCATCACGTGGGCCTGCGCGGCGAGGGACGCATGGCCGCCACCCTGCTGGGGCCCAACAGCGCCGCCACCGTCTTCGCCGCCGGCGTGGTGATGGCCGCGGCGGCCCTGGCCCAGCGCCTGCGGCGGGGCGGCGGGGCGGCGCTGAAGAAGGGCGACCCGCGCGCCGTCGCCCTGGCGGGCCTCGTGGCCCTGCTGGTCGTCTGCCTGCTGATGACCGCCTCGCGCGGCGGCCTGATCGCCGGCGCGATCGGGGCCGGCGCGTTCACGATCTGGCAGGTCTTCGCGGGCCGCCGGATGACGCGCGGCGGCGTGCTGTTCATCGGGGCCGCGGCCGTGCTGCTGGTGGTCGCCCTGGGTTTCAACGGCGCGGGCCTGGTGGTCGAGCGCTTCGATCTGGCCCAGCAGGACCTCGACATCCGTCGGCAGATCATCGCCCCGCACTGGCGGGCCTTCCTGTCCTCGCCCTGGTTCGGCTACGGCCTGGGATCGTTCACCTCGGTCAACCAGATGCTGATGACCGAGGCGACCCTGCGCGAGCTGCACAACGTGCGCGCCGTGCACAACCTCTATGTCCAATGGCTGGAAGAGGCCGGGGTGGTCGGGACCGTCCTGATGGCCGCCCTGCTGGGCGAGCGCCTGGCCCCGGTGGTCCGTGCAGCGTTCGGCCCTGGCGGGGTGGGGATCTGGGCGCGCGGCGCGGTGTGCGCGGCGGCGGTGTTCCTGATCCACGGCCTGTCGGACTTCGCCCTGCAGGTGCCGGCCGTCCAGGCCCTGGTCACGCTTGGCCTGGGCGCGCTGGGCGGCCTGGTCTCGTTTCGGGGTGAAACACGCAGCGCCAAGCCCGATCGCGCGCCGGCCCGCCTGGCCCTGGCCGGCGGCGGCGCCTGCGCGCTCGTCGCGGTCTCGATGGCCGCGCCACTGCTGGCGGCCAAGGTCGGCGGCGACCTGTCGGCCTGGCCCACGGCGCCGGCCGACGCCCTGGCGACGAGCATCGAGCGCGGCCTGGCGCGCAAGGATCTTTCGAAGGCGGAGCTGGTGCGTCTCGACACGCTGAGCCGCCGCGAACTGGCGTCGCGGCCGGGCGTGGGCTCGGCCTGGCTGCGCCGCGCGGCGGTCGACGCCGCGGCGAGCCTCGACGGCCCCTCGGCCCTGGCGCTGGAGCGCTCGTTCACGGTGGCGCCGCTGCAGACCAGTCTGTTCAGCGCCCGCACGCGCTTCGCCTACGAGCGCTGGGACCGGCTGACGCCGACCGCGCGCCTGCAGACGATCGAACAGCTCAGCGCCGAATGGCGCCGCGCCGACTGGAAACGGAAGGAAATGGTGCGCCTGGCCAACGACATCCGCAATCCGGCGGGCCGGGTCGGGCTGGCGCTGCAATTGACCGTTCTGCGTCTAAGGCAGCCCTGAGGCGGCGATGACCGTACGGGCGAAAATCAGATGAGGGCGCGGAAAAGTTCCACGGCGGCCAGCCACAGGCCGGCCGAGACCAGGGCGGCCAGGCCCAGGCCGACGGCGCGCGGCAGGCGGCGCGTGGCGGCCGGAACGGCGTCGGCGACGTTGCTCAGCGAAATGTCGGCGTGCGGCATGAAACTCAAGGCCCCTTCAGCGCAGCTTCGTCATCTGCGCGACTCTAAGCTTAGCTTTTCACCCCTAAGCCCTAGTGAAGGAACAGGGTTTACGCAAAATGACTGTATTTTATGGTTAAGTATCAGTTTCCGCGCGACGTCGTCGGAGAGTTGCATTAGGTAGTTAGAGACGAAGTGGGGTGGCTTCGTTCCTTTTTGTGTGTCGTGGGATAGGGGGTTACGCTGTGAGCGGAAGCTCGAACACCGAAACCATGAACGCCGTCGCGGGCGAGATTCTTGCTCGTGTCGCCGTGGATCCCGGCAAGCGCTTCATCGACGTCGTCGTTGCTGCCCTCGCCTTGATCTTCTTTGCGCCCGTGCTTCTGCTCGCGGCGCTCTGGATTAAGTTGGAGTCGCCCGGGCCGGTGCTGTTCCGCCAGACGCGGGGCGGTCTGAACGGTCGAACCTTCACCATCTACAAGCTGCGCTCGATGCGATGCGAGGAAAACGGCGACAAGGTCACCCAGGCCCGCCGCGACGACGACCGCATCACCAAGTCCGGCAAGCTGTTGCGCACCACCAGCATCGACGAGCTGCCCCAGCTGCTCAACGTGCTGAAGGGCGACATGTCGCTGGTCGGACCGCGCCCGCACGCCATGGCGCACGACGCCTATTACGGCGCGCTGATCTCGACCTACCACATGCGCTTCCAGGCCAAGCCGGGCCTCACGGGCCTGGCCCAGATCCGCGGCCTGCGCGGCGGCACGACCGACGTCGAGGACATGGCGGCCCGCATCAAGGCCGACATCGCCTATATCGACGGCTGGTCGCTGATGAGCGACATCCGCATCCTGCTGCTGACGGTGCCGCATCTGCTGATGGCGGAAAACGCCTACTAATCAAGCAATACTGTCTGAATACGGAAAAGGCCCCGCTTCTGCTCGAAGCGGGGCCTTTTTACTTTCGGAGCGGGTGATCAGCCGATCGTCACCCAGGCGGCCGAGCCGGGGGCCTGGCGCTCGATCCAGCGATAGTTCAGTTCGCTCCAGGGCGTGGCCCAGGGGGTCAGGTTGTCGAGCACCCAGTCGCCCTGCTCCATGGCCACCACCAGCACGGCGTGGCTTTCGCCGCGGGCGGTGACCGCCACGGCCATCGACAGGGCCGCGGCCGGCACGCCGGCTTCGATCAGGCGGCGGCGCTTCTCCAGCGCGTAGTCTTCGCAGTCGCCGTACATCTTGCCGTTGATCACGCGCGGCAGGCTCCAATACTCGATCATGCCGTAGAGATCGAAGTCGTCGGCCTTCTGCACCTCGCGATTGACGCGGCGATTGATGTCGTTGAGCAGCTTCATCTGGTCGCGCGACAGGCGCGGAAGCTCGCCTTCGGCCGAGGCGAGGCCGACCGTCCGGGCGGTGTTCGGCGACAGGGCGGCGGCCATCGCCGCTTCCGGCGAGACCACGGCGAAGGCGGTGTCCAGGCGCAGGGCTTGAAGGGTTTCCACCGTCAGGGCGGCGACCGCGTCCTGGTCTTCGGCGTCGGCTTCGGCGGCGATCGCCTGGGCCTGGGCGGCGAAGGTCAGGCGGCGGCCGCCGCTCCAGGCGGTCGAGGTCGACGAGGTGGCCAGGCCCGGTTGCGGCGCCAGGCCGGTCAGGGCGGCGATCTCGTGCGGAGCCGCGCCGCAGCTGTCCAGGTCGCGCTGGCACAGGTCGGTGAACCCGGGCGGGGCGGCGGCGGGCGCGCCCATCGGCATGAACGCCGGCGCCGGCCCGGCCAGGGCCGGGGCGGCGGCCATCAGCCCAAGGCTGGCGACGGCGGTTCCGAGAAAGGCGTTGATCTTCATGACGGGCTCGCGAAGTTCGTGAGCTCATCATCGGGATATCCATTGAATTCGAGGTCAAAATGCTTGGTGTTTTAACGTATAACTAACCTGGTTTATTTGGCGTTATTGATAACCGTGGGTGAATATTCAAGGTTAAATCGCTCTCGAAAATCTCGGTTTATTTATCGTAAATGCGCGCGGCGCAGGTTGAAGGGGCCTTGTCCGTAAGGCATTTTGGCGATCGACCCTGTCTCGTCCTCCTCCATCCCGTTCAGGTCCATGGTCTTCGGCTTCCTGCGCCCCAAGTCTCGATCCAAGTCGCAAACGGCCTCCGCCGACGGCCGAGTGGTTTACGGCGTCGGCGACATCCACGGCCGTCTCGACCTGCTCGACCAGCTGCTCGACGCCGTGGCGGCCGACTTCGCCGCGCTGGGCCGGCAGGACCGGCCGGTGATCGTCTTCGTCGGCGACTATGTCGACCGCGGCCCGGACTCGGCCGGGGTGATCGACCGCATCGCCGCGCTCAAGGCCGCCTCTGGCGGGCCTTCGGGCTTCGAGGTCCGCGCCCTGATGGGCAATCACGAGCAGACCCTGCTGCAGTTCCTCGACAGTCCCGAGGGCGGTCCGGTCTGGGCCGAGTTTGGCGGCGGCGAGACCCTGGCCTCCTACGGCGTGGCCCGGCCGGCCGGTCGCGATCCCGAGGCCTGGCGCGCGGCCCAGGAGCAGTTCCAGCGCAACCTGCCCCTGCGCCACCTGAACTTCCTGCGCCAGCTGGAGCTGACGGCGGTCTATGGCGACTATCTGTTCGTCCACGCCGGCGTGCGCCCGGGCCGGTCCCTGGTCGAGCAGGACCCGCAGGACCTGCTGTGGATCCGCGGCGATTTCCTGCACCAGCCGCATGGCCTGGGCATGGTCGTCGTCCACGGCCACACCCCCGACGAAGAGCCGTTCCTGGGCCGTGACCGGATCAATGTCGACACCGGAGCCTATGCGACGGGCGTTCTGACCGCGGTGCGGGTGGGCGAGGGCGCTCCGTCCATGCTGCAAGCGCGAAAACGACGCCCCGTTCCGGTGTGAAGCTTGTAGCCCCCTGGTCTCCATGCGATGAGACCAGGGAGGGATGCAGCCGAGAGACGTGACGAGAATGATTACCGTTCGACGCTTTATCCGGGCGGCTGCGCTCTGCCTGGCCCTCGGTGCGGCGGCGCCGATCGCCCACGCCCAGGACCCCGCGCCGACGACCCCTCCCGCCGCTGCTGCGATGCAGCAGGCCGCGCCCTCCACGGCCGCCCCGGCCGCGGCCGCCGATCCCGACTACCAGCTCGGTTCGGGCGACAAGGTCCGGGTCACGGTCTTCGGCGAGCCCACCCTGTCGGGCGAATTCTACGTCACCGGCTCGGGCCTGGTGTCCCTGCCGCTGCTGGGCGAGGTCAAGGCCGCCGGCCTCAGCGTCCGCCAGTTCCAGGAGACGGTCGAGACCGCCCTGCGCAACGGCTATCTCAAGCAGCCGCGCGTCAGCGCCGAGGTGCTGAACTTCCGTCCGTTCTACATCCTGGGCGAGGTCAGCAAGCCGGGCACCTATCCCTACACCTCGGGCCTGACCGTCCAGAACGCCGTGGCCACCGCCGGCGGCTACACCTACCGGGCCGACAAGAACAAGGTCTACATCAAGCGTCTCGGCGAAGAGAAAGAGACCAAGATGAGCCTGACGCCCTCGACCCAGGTCGCGCCGGGCGACACGGTGCGTATCGGCGAGCGCTTCTTCTAAGGATTCAAATGCAGGCGCCGCGTCTTTCGCGGCGTCGGCGGCGTTAGGGTTTGATTCACCACGTCGCGTGGCGATAAGTCGCGCTTTCGACTACCTGGCCGCGTAATAGAAACCATTTTTTTGTATCTTTCCGCACAGAGTGGCGCCGTACCACTCTGGGGGAACGCCTTTGCTGAAGGTTCTGACCTGCCTGACGGGGCAGCATGACTTCAGGCTCGTGCTTGTCGCCGGCCTCGTCTGCTTCGCCGCCTGTTTCACGGCGTTCCGGCTCTTCTCACGCCTGCGCGGCGCGCGCGGCCTGGTCCGCGGGGCCTGGCTGCTGCTGACCGGCCTGGTCGCCGGCTCGGGCGTCTGGGCCACCCACTTCATCGCCATGGTCGCCTACGACCCGGGTCTGAAGACCGGCTACAGCCCGGCCGGCACCCTGCTGTCGCTGATGATCGCGGTGCTGTTCATGGCCGCCGGCTTCGCCGTGGCCTCGGCCGAGCGCACCCGCACCAACGACTGCGCCGGCGGCCTGCTGCTGGGCCTGGGCATCGGGGCGATGCACTACACCGGCATGTCGGCCTTCGTGACCCAGGGCTACGTGCTCTGGGAGCAGGCCACCGTCGCCGCCTCGGTCATCATCGGCGTGTCCTTCTCGGCCATCGCCCTGGTCATCGCCGGCCGGGCCCGCACGCTGACCAAGCAGCTGATCGGCGGCACGGTGCTGACGCTGGGCGTCTGCGGCCTGCACTTCACCGGCATGGGCGCGGTGACGATCATGCCCGACGTCAACGTCGTCGTGCCCGAGCAACTGCTGTCGGGCGCCATGCTGACCCTGGCGGTGACCTCCATCACCGGTCTGATCATCCTGGGCGGCCTGGGCGCGGTGACCATCGAGTCCTCGACCAGCCGTTCGGCGCTGGACCGCATCCGCCGCCTGGCCAACGCCGCCTACGAAGGCATCGTCGTGGTCCAGGACGGCCGCATCAACGACGCCAACGCCGCCTTCTGCGAACTGGCCGGGATCGAGCTGGACGCCCTGCTGCGCACGCCGCTGAGCGACCTGCTGACCTTCGACGCCAACACCTCGGCCCGCGAGGGCGAGCGCCG
>CBINOL010000134.1:0-12884 GCA_966252285.1 uncultured Caulobacter sp. | reverse complement strand
CCCTTCACCCGGCCGTCCGCGAAGTCGGCGCGGACGCCGTCGAAGGTCTGCTCGTCCTGGCGCCAGGCGACGCCGCCGACGAAGCGCTGGTCGTCCAGCACGATGCGCTGGCGGCCGGCCGTGACCTGCAGCGCCGCGCTCGGCGTCCAGGTAACCTGGGCGCGGTTGACCTCGGTGACGTCGGGGTCGTTGACGATCGGATAGCGGGCCTTGTCGGCGCCGTTCAGCGGCGGCGTGGTCGCGCCGGGCACGTTGACGGCGTAGTGCTCTGGGCCGATCTGGCGGACGTCCTCGAACTCGATCAGGCCCTTGAGACCGTGAAAATCGCCGGTCTCCCAGCCGAGCCGCGTGCGCACCGTATAGGCGTTGGCCCGCTCGCGCAGATTGGCCTGGTCGACGGTCTCGTAGCGCGCCCGCACCTCGAAGATCGGCTTGCCGGCCAGCATCTGGTCGCTGAAGGTCGGCGGCGGCGCGGGCTGAGGCGGCGGTTCGGCCGGCTCCGCGGCAACCTCCGGCTCGGCGGCCGGCGGCGCGATTTCGGTTTTCGTCTGAGCGTGCGTTCCCGATGCCCACAGCAGCGCCGCGAGCCCAGCGCCGAGCGTTAGCCCGGCCCTCGTCGTCTTCATGCCTCTTCCCCTCAGGCCAAAAAAAAACGCCCGGCGAGGGCGTGAGCCCCCTCCGGACGTCGTTGTCCAAAACAGTCGCCGACCCCGTCGTCGGCGTCAGGGCCTTGCGGCCCGTCGCGGAACGTCGTTGCCCCGCGTGTCGGTGATCAGGGACGCATCGACCGCCGGGGAACGGCAATCGACAAACCGTCGTTATCGGTCGTTTCGCAGGTGCGGCGCCCACTTTTGCGCAGCAGCACGGCGCCCAAGACTTGGGCGGCGCCCGCAAACCGGGCGCCCTCCTCTCGCTACGGACGATCTCAGAGCTTGTACTCGAGGGTGAACCACACCTTCTTGCGCGACGCGGGCGGCGCCGGAGTACCGCTCGGCACGCTCGAGACCCGGTCGAAACCGGCGTACTTCAGCTGGGCCGACAGCTTCGGGGCGATGGTCGCCGTCAGCTGGGCGTTCCATTCGTGGCCAAGGTCGGCGCCCGTCCGATCGTCGTCGAAGTCGTGATAGCGGACCAGGAGCTCGGGGCTGGCGAAGTTGCGCACCTTGATCTTCGGCTTCAGCGTCACGGTGAAGTTCAGGTCGTCCAGGCCGTCGGAAAAGCTCTTGTTGCCGCCCAGCGACGACCAGGCGTCGGCCCAGCCGTAGAAGCCGTGGGCCGCGCCCAGCGGCGCGCCGAAGCCCCGCGTGCCGTCGCCTTCCAGCATGTGGTAGCCGATCTGAGCCGTGTAGATCCCGCGCGTGGCCGCGAACTCGCCGCCCAGATAGTCGAGCTCGTAGTCGGCGGTAGCGCGGTGATAGTCGCTCTGGCGGGCGAAGCCGGCCGAATAGTTCAGGGTGTAGGCCCCGGCCTTGGCCTTGCCGACGGCCCGCGCGCCCTTGGTGATCGAGGTGTTCAGCGGCGAGTCCGAGAAATCCAGGGCGTAGACGAAGCCCGTGGCCTTCAGGGCCTCGGAGAAGGTCCAGCTGGCGTTGACGAAGTGGCTGTCGCTGTCCCAGTCGCGCCGCTCGCCCAGCGCCCGGTTTACGCGGGTGACATAGACATAGGTCCCCTTGAAGCGGCTCAGCGACAGGTCGGCGCGCAGGCCGTCATAGGTCTGCTCGTCCTGGCGCCAGGCGGCGGCGGCGACGAAGCGCTGGTCGTCGAACTGGATCTTCTGGCGGCCGGCGGTCAGCTGCAGGGTCTTGGACGGCGTCCATTGCAGCTGGGCGCGGTTCACCTCGGTGACATTGGGATCGTTGATCGCCGGGAAGCGGGCCTTGTCGGCGCCGTTCAGCGGCGTGGAGACGCCCGGCGTGGTGATCGCGAAGTGCTCGGGGCCGATGCGGCGGACGTCGTCGAACTCGATCAGGGCCTTCACGTCATGCCAAGCGCCGGTCTCCCAGCCAAAGCGCGTGCGCACCGTCGTGCCTTCGGCGTTGTTGCGCAGGGTGGCGGTCTTGGTCTGGTCGTAGCGCTCGTAGCGGGCGCGGATCTCCAGCAGCGGCTTGCCGGCCTTGACCGCGTCCAGCAGCGACGCCTCCTCAGCATTCGCGCCGCTCGCCCAAGCCAGGGCCACGAAGCCCGCACACACAACATGAAGTCTGCTCATGCGGCGGGGCTCTAGGGCCCAAGGGTTAACCCGCTACCACCACCGCACCATAGAACGGCGTTGTATTTGCGCGCAGCAGCTAAGCTCCTGGCGGTGCGGTAGAATTAGGCGGGTGCGACCGTTTGTCGCCCAGCGGCGCGGCCTGCTACCTGTCGGCGATCAGGCCGTGCATCACCCCGTCCAGCGTGACCTGCATCAGCTCCTCGGCCGGCGCCCAGTTGCGGCTGGGCTTGGTGATGACCAGCGAGACGATGCCGTGGCAGGCCGCCCACAGCACCTGGGCGGCGCTCTCGGCGGTGCCGGTCTTCAGCCGGCCCGCGGCGGCGATCTCGCGGATCGGGCCGCTGAACTCGTCGAAGCAGCGGTCGCCGAGATCCGACACCGCCTGCTGCTTCTCCACCGAGATCGCCTCGTTCGAGCCGCAGAACACCAGCTGGTAGGTGTTGGGGTTCTCGAAGGCGAAGCGCATGTAGGCGTCGAGCATCCGCCGCACCTTCTCGACCGCGTCGATCGGCTCCTGCGACAGGGCGACATTGATCGACAGCAGCTTCTCGATGGCCTCCTTGCCGATCTCCAGCAGGATCTGGTCCTTGTCGCGGAAGTGCATGTAGAGCGCGGTCGAAGACACGCCCACGGCGTCGGCGATCTTGCGGATCGTCGCCCCGGCGTAGCCCTCGGCGATGAAGATCTTCTCGGCGGCGGCCAGGATCTCGCCCCGGCGCATGTGGCCGTCGCCCTTGGGCTTGCGGGCGGACCTGGGCGGCTTCTTCAACGCGACGGTCACGATACGGTACTTCCTCCCTCTTCCCCGACCTGACACTAAACGGGAATCACCCAGAGCCGACAAGCGGAACACCGTTTTACGTAGAACGCGTATTTTTCTATTTGACACTTTATAGTTGAATTAATCGAGTCGCTCCCGCCGGTAAGGCCAAGCTGGGGGACGAAATGGCGCGTGAAGAACGGCGGCTGCACGTCGATGAGCTGGATCATGCGATCCTGCCCGATCCGCCCCAGCTCTCGCCGCTTCCCGTCGTCGACGGCGCGCATCGGCGGCTGAGTCCGACCCAGGTCGTCGCGGCGGCGACGATCGCCCTGGGCCTCGCCGTCGCCCTGGCGCTCGCGCCCAGCCAGACGCTCGATGTTCTGAAATGGACGGGCCTGGCCCTATTCGCCTTGCTGGCCACGCTGCGGCTGGCGGCCGCCTGCGCGACCCGCCGCAAAGTGGCGGCCCCGCCCCTGCCCGACCACGCCCTCCCCGCCTATACGGTGCTGGCGCCGCTCTACAAGGAAGCCTCGGTGGCGGCCGAGCTGGTCGCCAGCCTCGACCGCCTGGACTACCCCCGCGATCGACTGCAGGCCCTGATCGTGCTGGAAGCCGACGACGCCGAGACCATCGCCGCCTTTCACGCCCTCGACCTGCCCGCCTTCGTCCAGGTGCTGATCGTGCCGCCGGGCGGCCCCAAGACCAAGCCGAGAGCCTGCAATCACGCCCTGGAGCGGGCGCGCGGCGAGCTGCTGGTCATATATGACGCCGAGGACGCGCCCGATCCGGGCCAATTGCGCGAGGCCGCCGCCCGCTTCGCCGCGGGCCCGGCGCACCTTGCCTGCCTGCAGGCGCCGCTTCGCATCGAGATCCCGGCCATCTCGGGCCTGCTGCCAAGGCAGTTCCAGCAGGAGTACGCCGCGCACTTCGAGGTGCTGCTGCCGGCCCTGGCCCGCTGGCGGCTGGCCTTCCCGCTGGGCGGCACCAGCAATCACTTCGCCGTCGCGCCCCTGCGGGCCATCGGCGGATGGGACGCCTTCAACGTGACCGAGGACGCCGATGTCGGCTTCCGGCTGGCCGCGGCCGGTTACACGCTCGACGTCATCGACCGGCCGACGCTGGAGACCGCCCCGACCACCTGGAAAGCCTGGCGGCCGCAACGGGCGCGGTGGATCAAGGGCCACCTGGCGACATTGCTGGTGCACCTGCGCGGCCCGGCCGCCCGACGCCCCCGCGTAGCCCTGGCGCTGTTCCTGACCCTCTTCCTGTCGCTCGTCTCGACGCACCTGCATGCCCCGATCTTCGCAGGCGCCGTGCTGATGATCCTGCTGGACCTGGCGGTCGACGGCCGTGCCGTGCTCGACGAGCCGGGCCTGGTGTTTTTCGGCTACGCCTGGATGGGGTCGGCCATCGCCGCGGCGGTCGGAAGGCGGCGCGCCGGCGGCCGGGCCAAGGCGCTGGACCTGCTGGGCCTGCCGCTGATCTGGCTGTTGCAGGGCTGGGCCGGATGCCATGCGCTGTGGCAGTTCGTGCGCCGTCCGCACCACTGGGACAAGACCCCGCATGCGCCTCGGGCTGGACGACGCTTGGCCTGAGCGCGTATGGCGAGGCCATGCACCCGACCATCGCCGCCTCTCCCCTCGTCATGCGCACCACCGGCTGGGCCGACTATGCCCTGCTCGACAGCGGGCGCGGCAAGAAACTGGAGCGCTACGGCCGCTACACCGTCGTCCGCCCCGAGCCGCAGTGCTTCTGGGAGCCGCGCCTGCCGGCCAGCGCCTGGGACGAGGCCGACGCCGTGTTCGACCCGTCCGACGAGGACGAGGCCGGCCGCTGGCGCTTTCGCGGCAAGCCGATCGAGAAGTTCGACCTGGCCTGGGGCGAAGCGAAATTCCACGGCCAGTTCACGCCGTTCCGCCACCTGGCCTTCTTCCCCGAGCAGGCCGCCAACTGGGCCTGGCAGGACGAGCGCGTGCGCGCCTTCATCAAGGCCCGCGGCCGCCAGCCCAAGATCCTGAACCTGTTCGGCTATACGGGCGTGGCCAGCCTGGTCTGCGCGGCGGCCGGGGCCCACGTCACCCACGTCGACGCCTCCAAGAAGTCGGTCGGCTTCGCGCGCGAGAACGCCGCCTTCGCCGGCCTCGCCGACAAGCCGATCCGCTGGATCGTCGAGGACGCCCGCCGCTTCGTCGCCCGCGAAGTGCGGCGCGGCAACGTCTATGACGGCATCATCCTTGACCCGCCGAAGTTCGGCCGCGGCCCCGACGGCGAGGTCTGGCGCCTGTTCGAGGACCTGCCCGCGCTCGCCGCCGACTGCGCGGCGCTGCTGGCCGAGGACGCCGACTTCCTGTTGATGAACGCCTATGCCGCCCGCGTCTCGGGCGCGGCCATGTCGGGCCTGCTGGCCCAGGCGCTGGAGGGCCGGTCCGGCGTCATCGACTGGGGCGAGCTGTCCCTCGTGGAAGACAAGGGCGACCGCCAGATCGGCCTGTCGTTCTTCGCCCGCTGGTCGTCGGAGGCCTAGAGTACAGACATGAGCGTCAAGACCGTCACCTCCCTGACCAACGCCACGGTGAAAGCCGTCCGCGCCCTGCACATGCGCAAGGAGCGCGAGGAAAGCGGCCTGTTCCTGGCCGAGGGCCTGAAGATCGTCATCGAGGCGATCGACTGCGGCCACGCGCCCAAGATCCTGATGTACGGCCCCGACGCGGCCGACCACCCGATGCTGCAGAAGGCCGCCAAGGCCTGCGCCGCCGCCGGCGGCGAGGTCATCGAGGTCAATCGCGAGATCCTGGAAAAGGTGTCGCGCCGCGACAACCCGCAGGCGGTCGTGGGCGTGTTCCGCCAAGTCTACACACCGCTGTCGGCCATCGTGCCGCAAAGCGCCGACTGCTGGGTGGCCCTGCAGGCCGTGCGTGATCCGGGGAACCTCGGCACCATCATCCGCACGGCCGACGCGGCCGGCGCCGGCGGGGTGATCCTGGTCGGTGACTGCGTCGACCCCTATTCGGTCGAGGGCGTGCGCGCGACCATGGGCTCGGTCTTCGCCGTGAAGATCGCCAAGGCCAGCGTGCAGGAGTTCCTGGCCTGGCGCGAGGAGTGGCCCGGCAGCGTGGTCGGCACCCTGCTGACCGCCACCGTCGACCACAAGAGCGCCGACTACGTGAAGCCCTCGCTGATCCTGATGGGCAACGAACAGCAGGGCCTACCGCCCGAACTGGCCGCCGCCTGCGACGTCAACGTCAAGATCCCCATGCGCGGCCGCGCCGACAGCCTGAACCTGTCGGTGGCCACGGGGATCATGATCTACACGGTGACGGGCTGATTTCCCGGTCCCCTCTCCCCTTGCGGGAGAGGGTGGCCCGCGAAGCGGGTCGGGTGAGGGGCCGATGAACGGCGCCACAGCGAAGCCGAAGGGCTGGGCGCGGCGTCAGCCGTCTGAGAGACCCCTCATCCGTCGGCTATCGCCGACACCTTCTCCCGCAAGGGGAGAAGGAACAAGCACTCCCCCGCCCCCTTGCGCGACACCAGGTCGCACACCATTTCGCAGCCTCGCCGCGGGAACGCACGAGCCCCTTTCGCCGCTCTCCCAAACGTGAAGCCGATTTCGACGGCGCCCCTGTGCTAAAGCGGCGCAGTCGGGCGGCGGCCTCTTCCAAAGCCGCCGCTTTTCCATATCTAATTCATGAAGGCGGGTGATTTGCTTCCCGCCGGGAGAAAGCGGTCGATGGCCGAGCGAAAGCAAGGCGGACAGAATAACGGCGCGGGCTCTTCGGTCGTCACGGAAGTGAAGCCGAAGACGCAGAAGCCCTCGCTTTATCGCGTACTGATCCTGAACGACGACTACACCCCCATGGAGTTCGTCGTTTACGTGCTCGAACGGTTCTTCAACAAGTCGCGCGAAGACGCGACACGGATCATGTTGCACGTTCACCAGAACGGCGTCGGGGTCTGCGGTGTCTTCACTTACGAAGTCGCCGAGACCAAGGTCGCTCAAGTGATCGACTCAGCCCGCAGACATCAGCACCCGCTGCAGTGCACCATGGAAAAGGATTGAGGAGCCTCCCCTTGCCCTCTTTTTCGCGTCCTCTCGAAGAATCCCTGCATCGCGCCGTCGCGTACGCCAATCAGCGAAAGCATGAGTACGCGACCCTCGAACACCTGCTGTTGTCGCTTACCGACGATGACGACGCCGCCGGCGTCATGCGCGCCTGCGACGTAGACCTGACCGCCCTCAAGAAGAGCCTGGTCAACTATCTCGACGTCGAACTCTCCTCGCTGGTGGTCGACGACGAGGAGGACGCCAAGCCCACGGCGGGCTTCCAGCGCGTCATCCAGCGCGCCGTGATCCACGTCCAGTCGTCCGGCCGCGAGGAAGTGACCGGCGCCAACGTCCTGGTCGCCATCTTCTCCGAACGCGAGAGCCACGCCGCCTACTTCCTGCAGGAGCAGGACATGACGCGGTACGACGCGGTGAACTTCATCGCCCACGGCATCGCCAAGAAGGCCGGCGCTTCGGAGCCCAAGGCCGCCAAGGGCGCGACCGCGGTCGAGGAAGATCAGGAAAAGCCCAACACCAAGACCGGCGGCGAGGCCCTCGAGGCCTACTGCGTCGACCTCAACGAAAAGGCCCGCCAGGGCAAGGTCGACCCGCTGATCGGCCGCGCGAACGAAGTGGAACGCGCGATCCAGATCCTGTGCCGCCGCACCAAGAACAACCCGCTGCTCGTCGGCGATCCCGGCGTCGGCAAGACCGCCATCGCCGAAGGCCTGGCGCGCAAGATCATCACCCACCAGGTTCCCGAAGTCCTGGCGGAAGCCACCATCTACTCGCTCGACATGGGCGCGCTGCTGGCCGGCACCCGCTATCGCGGCGACTTCGAGGAACGCGTCAAGCAGGTGGTCAAGGAACTCGAGAACCACCCCAACGCAGTGCTGTTCATCGACGAGATCCACACCGTCATCGGCGCTGGCGCCACCAGCGGCGGGGCGATGGACGCCTCCAACCTGCTCAAGCCCGCCCTGGCCTCGGGCAGCCTGCGCTGCATGGGCTCGACCACCTACAAGGAGTTCCGTCAGCACTTCGAGAAGGATCGGGCCCTGGTCCGTCGCTTCCAGAAGATCGACGTGAACGAACCGACGGTGGAAGACACCATCAAGATCCTCAAGGGCCTGAAGACCTACTACGAGGACTTCCACAAGCTGAAGTACACCGCCGAGGCCCTGAAGGTCGCGGTGGAGCTGTCGGCCAAGTACATCACCGACCGCAAGCTGCCCGACAAGGCGATCGACGTGATCGACGAGGCGGGCGCCGGCCAGATGCTGCTGCCGGAAAGCCGCCGCAAGAAGACCATCGGCGTCAAGGAGATCGAGGCCGTCGTCGCCAAGATCGCCCGCATCCCGCCCAAGTCGGTCAGCAAGTCTGACACCGAGGCCCTGAAGGAACTCGAGAACGACCTGAAGCGCGCGGTGTTCGGCCAGGAAGAGGCTCTGACCCAGCTGTCGGCCGCCATGAAGCTGGCCCGCGCCGGCCTGCGTGAACCGAACAAGCCGATCGGCTCGTACCTGTTCAGCGGCCCGACGGGCGTCGGCAAGACCGAAGCGGCCAAGCAACTGGCTTCGACGCTCGGCATCGAGATGCTGCGCTTCGACATGTCGGAGTACATGGAACGCCATACCGTGAGCCGCCTGATCGGCGCCCCTCCTGGCTATGTCGGCTTCGACCAGGGCGGTCAGCTGACCGACGCGGTCGACCAGCACCCGCACGCCGTCGTCCTGCTCGACGAGATCGAGAAGGCGCACGGGGATGTCTACAACATCCTGCTGCAGGTGATGGACAACGGCACCCTGACCGACAGCAACGGCAAGAAGGTCGACTTCCGCAACGTGGTCCTGATCATGACCACCAACGCGGGGGCCTCGGACGCCCAGCGCAACTCGATCGGCTTCGGCCGTTCGAAGGTCGAGGGCGAAGAGGACGCCGCTCTGAAGCGCCTGTTCACGCCGGAGTTCCGCAACCGCCTGGACGCCGTCGTGGCCTTCAAGCCGCTGACGCCGGAGATCATCCGCCAGGTCGTCCAGAAGTTCGTCATGCAGCTGGAGGCGCAACTCGCCGACCGCAACATCACGATCGAACTGGCCGACGACGCCGCCGACTGGCTGGCCAAGAACGGCTTCGACGAGCTCTACGGCGCCCGTCCGCTGGCTCGGGTCATCCAGGAGCACATCAAGAAGCCGCTAGCCGACGACATCCTGTTCGGCCGTCTGACCCGCGGGGGCCACGTCAAGGTGGTGCTCGACAACGGCAAGATCGGCTTCGAGATCGAAAGCGCCTCGGAAAGCAAGTCCGGCAAGTCGGACGACGCCGAGGAACCGGCCCTGGCCGAGTAAGGCCAGCCTCCGCCTGAAACTGGAAAAGGCCCGGAGCGATCCGGGCCTTTTTCTTTGCTGTGTCGTCGATAAAGCGCGTCAGCCGCGCTCGCGGATCGCCTTCACCTCGCGCCAGATGCGGAACAGGTATTCCACGCTCGCGGCCGAGCCCAGATAGCCGGCGGTGTAGGCCAGCTGGCGGCCGACCTGCGTCATGTAGCCGGCCATCTGCATGGGCTCGCTGCTGCGCCCTGCGATCAACACCGACACCAGGCCGAACAGGTCGGCTACCAAGCTGACGACCATGGCCGCCAGCAGCACCACAGTCACCGGATGCAGGCGCCGCATCGCGCTCCACAGCCGCTCGCCCGGCGAGCTCAGCTCATCGTTCATACCGTCCCCCTCGCCGCCGCGACGGCCTTCAATTGCGCATGGATACGAGCCAGGGCCTCCACCCAGGCCGCCGTGGCCAGGGTCATGGCGACCGCGGCCAACTCGGTAAGCGCGCCGCCAAAGGACTGGGCGAAGGCCTGCCAGACGATCACGCCCGGAAAGCCGTATTGAGCGACAGAATCCTGCGCCTCGCCGGTCACGCGCACGCCCATCGCCAGGCCGATGAAGGCGGCGGCCAACTGCAGGCCGGCGGCCCACAGCAGGATCCAGGTCACACTATGCAGTTTCATGACGTCCCCCGAACGGTCAAGCTCGGCGTGTTCGCCACCTCATGCAACCGAAACGTCAGAGCGCCGCCCTGATCTGCTCCGCCAGGGCCTTCAGGTCCTCGACATCGGCCATGCCGCCGCCGTGACGGCCCAGGGCCTCGCCGTCATAGCGGGGGATGACGTGGAAATGCAGGTGGAAGACGGTCTGGCCGGCCGGGGCGCCGTTGAACTGGGTGACGACCACGCCGTCGGGCTTCAACGCCTCGGTCACCGCCCGCGCCGCCTTCTGCACCGCGCCGATCAGCCGGCCCAGGGTCTTGGGCTCGGCCTCCAGCACATTGCGCGCCTTGGAGGTCTTGGAGATCACCAGCAGGTGGCCGCGCGACTGCGGGAAGGCGTCCATGAAGGCCAGGACCTCGTCGTCCTCGAAAACCTTCACGCTCGGGATCTCGCCGCGAACGATCTTGGCGAAGATGTTGTCCGGGTCGTAGGTTCCGTGAAGGCTCATGGTCGTCTCCATTGCGTGGGACAGGCTCTAGCAAACCAGGGAGGGTGCGCAAGCGTGGGCAAGACCGACGAGACGGGCCAAGGCCTGACCGAACGCCAGAAGAAATGGTTCGCCTCGGTGCAGGCCAGCCTAGAGCGCGACACCGGCAAGACCCTGGAGCAGTGGGTCGAGATCGTCCGCCGCGACTGCAAGGAAACAAAGACCAAGGCCCGCGTCGACTGGCTGAAGGCCAATCACGGCCTGGGCGTCAATCGCGCCGCCCACATCCTGGGCGCGGCCTTCCCATCCGAACTGGGCTGGGACGACGCCGAGGGCCTGCGCGCGGCGCTGTGGACCGACCCGGCTTCCACCGCGATCCTGGCGGCGATCGAGGCCGCCGTCGCCGACTTCCCGGGGATCGTCACCGGCCAGCGCAAGGCCTTCACGGCCTGGTCGGGCAAGGTGCAGTTCGCGGCCGCAAAGCCCATCAAGGGCGGAACGGTGTCGCTGGGCCTGGCCCTGACGCCCGACGCCTCCCCTCGCCTTTCCGAGCCGAAGAACGAAAGCTGGTCAGAGCGGCTCAAGGCCAAGCTGGCCCTCGCCTCCCCGGCCGAGGTCGACGACGAGGTCAAGGCGCTGCTGAAAGCGGCCCGGGACCGGTCCTGACGGAACGACGGCGGGCGCGGCCACGTTTTGACGGCGGGAGGACAAGACCATGTCCAAGGAAACCGATCTCACCGCCAAGTTCTGGAGAGCCCTCAAGACCGACCGGACCGTCATGCTGGGCCTGCCCGACGTCGAGGGCGGCCACTGCCAGCCGATGACCGCCCTGATGGAGAGCGAGCAAGGCGGCCCGCTGTGGATCTTCACCTCGGCTGACTGTGACATGGTCGCCGCCCTCGACCATGAGCGCGACGCGGTGATGCATTTCGCCTCGAAGGGCCACGACCTGTTCGCCGAGATCGACGGTCGCCTGCGGATCGACAACGACCGCGAAGCGATCGACGGCCTGTGGAGCCCGTTCGTGGCCGCCTGGTTCACCGGCAAGACGGACCCGACGCTTCGCCTGCTTCGCTTCGAGCCCGAGCACGCCCGCATCTGGCTCAATGAGAACAGCCTGTTCGCCGGCATGAAGCTGATGCTGGGCCACGATCCCAAGCGCGACTATCGCAACAAGGTGGCCGAGGTCAGCTTGCACTAGCCTACGCGCGCGCGCCTAACCCTCCTGCCGGAACGGCGAGAGCTCCTCGGTGAGCATCGCCATGTCCTGTGCGACCGCCGCGCGCTCGCGCTCCAGGTAGCGGGCGACGGGCTCGCGCAGGGCCGGGTCGGCGATCCAGTGGGCCGAATAGACGGCGCTGGGCAGATAGCCACGGGCGATCTTGTGCTGACCTTGCGCGCCGGCCTCGACGCGCGGCAGGCCCAGCCGGATCGCGTGCTCGATGGCCTGATAGTAGCAGAGCTCGAAATGCAGGAACGGCACGTCCTCGGTGCAGCCCCAGTGCCGGCCGTAGAGGCAGTCGCGGCCGAGCAGGTTCAGCGCCCCGGCGATCCACGGCCCGCCCGACCGCCGGGCCAGGATCAGCAGCACCTTGTCGGCCATCCGCTCCTGCAGCAGCGCGAAGAAGCGGCGGTTCAGGTACGGCCGGCCCCACTTGCGGCTGCCGGTGTCCATGTAGAAGCCGAAGAACGCGTCCCAGTGCGCGTGGGTCAGCTCGTCGCCGGTCAGGGCCACGATCTCGAGACCGTCCTGGGCGTCGCGGCGCTCGCGGCGGATGGTCTTGCGACGGTTAGACGACAGGGCCGCCAGGAAGTCGTCGAACGTGGCGTAGCCGGCGTTCTCCCAGTGATATTGCTGGTCCTGCCGGCGCAGCATGCCGCGGTCGCCCATCCAGTCCCACTCGTCTTCCGTCGGGAAGGTCACGTGCAGCGACGAAGCGCCGATGCGCTCGCACAGGGTCAGCGCGCCGCCCAGCAGCGCCGAACGCGCCTCTTCGGGATCGACGTCAGGCCTGGCGATCAGCCGCGGGCCGGTCACTGGCGAAAACGGCGCCGAGCACTGGAGCTTGGGATAGTAGGCGCCCCCCGCACGCTCATAGGCGTCGGCCCAGGCGTGGTCGAAGACGTATTCGCCCTGGCTGTGGTTCTTCAGATAGAGCGGCATCACCCCGGCGATGGCGCCGTCGGCGTCGGAGACGCTGACGTGATGCGGCGCCCAGCCGGTGCGATCGGACGCGCAGCCGCTCTCTTCGAGGATGTCGAGGAAGTCGAAGCTGACGAAGGGATCGCCGGACGCCCCGGCGCAGGCGTCCCATGCGTCCTTGCCGATATCGGCGATGCGGCGGTGGATACGCACCTCCGCCTTAAGCGAACTCACGCAGCGAAGCCCTC
>CBINOL010000133.1:0-13222 GCA_966252285.1 uncultured Caulobacter sp. | reverse complement strand
TGTTTGTTTTCGGGGGGGGGTGTTGGGTGTTCTCGGGGGGGGGGGGGGGGGGGGGGCGGAACGTCGATCCTTTCGGCATATGGGGTGGCTGAACGCAGCCGCCATCGCGGGGCGGGCGAGCAAGGGTGATAATGACGAGGCGGAAGGGCCTGCTGGAACGGCTGCACGCGATCTCCGATCGCGACGCGATGGAGTGGCCGGCCTATGCCGCCGCGGCGCTGGCGGTGTTCTGCTGGAACGGCTGGAACTTGGCTCAGCATCTGGTCCACGGCCGGATCTACGTGCTCGACAGCCGCAATCCGCACTGGGCCTATTGGAGCCAGGAGCCGCGTGCGGACGCGGTGTTCATCGCTCTGGCCTGCGTGGCGATCGGCGGCCTGGGCCTTGCGACGCTGGCGACGATGGCCGTTCTGCGTCTGACCCGCGGTCCGCCGCCCAAGCCGCACGAGGCGCTGGCGCCAGCCAATCTGGATCGCGTCTAGGCGGTCTGGCCGGCGGGCAAAAGGGGGCTGCTCATGAAGAAGATCGTTCTGCTGGCGCTTTGCGGCCTGACGGCCTGCGGCCAGGCTTCCAACAGTTTCCACGTGCGCGTCGCCGGCGGCGAGGCGACCGGCGCCGAACTGCGGCTGTGCGGCGATCGGATGCCGCTTGCCAGGTCCGGCGATCGCTTCACCGGCGTCCAGCCCGCCAAGTGCGAGGGGGAGGGCGAGATCCTGGTGTCGTTCCGCGGCGGTGGGGCCGCGTCCTGCCGCGTCGGCTATGTCACGCCGGGCCAGGGGCAGGCCTTCGGCTTCGTCGTCCGTGACGGCGCTTGCGAGGCTGTGGGCTAGATTGCTCGCCTGAACGTTCTCTATTTCCGGACAATCCCCGCGAAAGCGGGGACCCAGGTGTTTTATCCTTGAGCGCCTAGGGCTTCAGAAAAAGCCTGGGCCCCCGCTTTCGCGGGGGTTTTACGGTTGGTGAGGAACGGTTCTACGACCGATAATCCCCGTTGATGGCCACGTACTGCTTGGTCAGGTCGCAGGTCCAGACTGTGGAGCTGCCCTTGCCGACGCCGACTTCGACGGTGACCTCGAGCTCCTGGTTCTTCATGTAGGCGCTCATGGCCGCCTCGTCGTACTCGGCCGAGACCAGGCCGTCGCGGGCGGCGTAGAGCTCGCCGAAGCGGACGCTGATCTTCTCGCGGTTGACCGGCTCGTCGGCGCGGCCGACGGCCATGACGATGCGGCCCCAGTTGGCGTCCTCGCCGGCGAAGGCGGTCTTGACCAGCGGGCTCTCGGCGATGGTGCGGGCGATCTTGCGGGCCGACAGCGGGCTCTCGGCGCCGTTGACGGTGATCTTGACGAACTTGGTGGCGCCTTCGCCGTCGCGGACCAGTTGCATGGCCAGGTCCAGCAGCACGCCCTCCAGCTTTTCGCGGAAGTCGGCCAGGCGCTTGTCGCCGGCCCGTGCGATCTTCGGCGCCGACGACTGCCCCGTCGCGAACAACAGCAGGGTGTCGTTGGTCGAGCGGTCGCCGTCCACCGTCACGCAGTTGAAGGTGGTGCGGGTATAGAGCGAGACCAGAGTCTGCAGGGCGGCCGGCGCGATGGCGGCGTCGGTGGCCACGAAGGCCAGCATGGTGGCCATGTCGGGCGCGATCATGCCCGAGCCCTTGGCGATGCCGGCGATCTTCACTTCATGGCCGTCGATCACCGCCGTGGCGTAGGCGCCCTTGGGGAAGGTGTCGGTGGTCATGATCGCCGAGGCCGCCGCGGCCCAGCCGTCCGGGGTCAGGCGGGTTTCGACCTCGCGCAGGTTGGAGGTGATCTTGCTGTCGTCGAGGATCACGCCGATGACGCCGGTCGAGGCCATCATCACGTCGCGCTGGCGGCAGTCGAAGCGCTTGCCGACGGCCGTGGCCACGCGGCGCACGGCGTCGGCGCCGGGCTTGCCGGTGAAGCTGTTGGCGCAGCCGGCGTTGACCACCAGGGCGCGCACGTCGGCGCCGCCGGTGGCGGCCAGCTGGCGCTTGCACCAGTCGACAGGGGCCGAGCCCACGCCGTGGCGGGTGAAGACGCCGGCGCCCGAGGTGCCCTCGGCGAAGCGCATCAGCAAGAGGTCGGGGCGCTCGTGCTTGTAGAAGCCGGCGCGGCCGGTGGCGATCTCCACCCCGGCGATCGGCGGGATGACCGGGAACGGCACGGCCAGCGGCGAGACGGCCAGGCCCGGCTTGCCCGGGGCGACAGGCGGCGGGGCGACGACGGGCGCGCTCTGAGCAGGCGTTTCGCCGGCCGACTTCTGGGCGCGGCGCAGGCCGGCGCGCTTCAGGGCCGAGGCCAGGGGATCGAGGGCGCGGTCCAGCGCGTGGCCGACCGTGGCGCCGACCTGGCCGACGATCTCGGCGGGCGTGGCGGTGGCCGGAGCCTTCTCGGCGGCTTTCGGCGCGGCCTTGGTCTTGGCCTTGTCGGTCGAGGTCGTGGTGGGCTTGCGGGTCATTTCTTCTGGGCCGAGTTCTGGGCCGGAGCCGAGGCGGGCGGGGCGTTGTCGAGGTCGGAGCTGGGAGCGGCGTCGCCGCCGCCTCCGGGCGGCGCAGAGGCCGGCTCCTGCGGAGCGCCGGGGATATCCTGGCCCTTGTCGACCAGCATCTCCACCTTGGCGCCGCCGCGCAGTTTCTCCAGCAGGTCGCGGACCTGGTCGTAGGTGAGGAAACGCACGATCTGTGGACGGGCTTCCTCGAGGCTCATCGGCGCTTCCTGGCGCTTGTCCTCGACGCGCATCACCACCCAGCCGCCGTTGATGGCGAACGGACCGACGAGGTCGCCTTTCTTGGCGTCCTTCAGGGCCACGGCGTAGGGCTCGGGCATGATGTCGACGGTGAAGTAGTCGAGGTCGCCGCCCTTGAAGCGGGTGGCCTCGTCCTTGGAGCGTTCCATGGCCAGGGCGTCGAACGAGGCGCCGGTCGCCAGCAGCTTCTTGACGCTTTCCGCTTCCGCCTGGGTCGGCACCAGGATCTGGCGGGCGCGGATCTCTTCCGACTGCTTGGTCAGCTTCTGCTGCTCGCCGTAAAGGCCGCGGATGTTGTCCTCGGTCACGGCCTTCTCGACCATGCCCTCGACCAGCATGTCGCCCAGGATGCGCTCGCGGGCCGCGGCCAGACGGCGCTGGGCGACGGGGTCCTTGTCGAGCTTGCGCTCGATGGCCTCGGCGGCCAGCAGCTTCTGGTCGATCACCTCGTCGAGGACGCGGCGGAACAGGTCGGACGAGACGTCCAGCGGCTCGCCCTCGCCGATCAGCCCTTGCGCGACGGCCTCGCGCTTGACGTCGGAAGCCCAGACGGCGTGACCGTCGACCCGCGCCACGGCCGTGTCGCCCGGTTCCGGCGGGCGCTCGTCGACGCCGCCGCGGCCGCAGGCGGCGACCAGCAGCGCCAGGCCGAGCACGGCGGCGGTCAGGAGAGAGCGAGGATTACGGACAGGGTTCATCGGGCGCGGATCTCCGCTGGTCTTATGAAATGCGCTCTAGAGCGCGTCAGGCCAAAGGGAAAGCCGTTTCGGAAGGCTTGGCCCTCTAAACTTCGCGCGCGAGGACATGGTTCTCGGAACCTGGCGGCGCGGCGAGGGTTTGCATCGCCGCCGAGCGGGTTTCGCGCAGCGGGTGAAAGCTTGGCCTATCGGGCTTTTCGACGCCCCGGCGGGCCAGGCCTCGCGTTGACACTGGGGGGGGCGGTGCTTAAGTCTCGCGCGCGCGCCGTTTTCAGGGGTTCTGCGATCTCGGCGCACCGTCATTACCGTAGTGAAGGCCGATAAAGCCTTAGCGCCGGCCACACTAAGTTCTCGCTCCGGATCCTTTCTGCATGCTCGGCTTCGCCAAAAAGCTCTTCGGTTCCTCCAACGAACGCAAGGTCAAGACGCTTCACGGCCGCGTCGCCAAGATCAATGCGCTCGAGCCGCAGATGGCGGCGCTGTCGGACGCGGACCTCAAGGCCAAGACCCAGGAATTCAAGGATCGCCTGGAAAAGGGCGAAACCCTCGACGACATCCTCAACGAAGCCTTCGCCGTCGTGCGGGAAGGCTCCAAGCGCGCCCTGGGCATGCGCCACTTCGACGTGCAGATGATCGGCGGCATGGTGCTGCACTTCGGCGGCATCTCCGAAATGCGCACCGGTGAAGGCAAGACGCTGGTCGCCACCCTGCCGACCTATCTGAACGCCCTGGCCGGCAAGGGCGTGCACGTCATCACCGTCAACGACTACCTGGCCACCCGCGACGCCGAGTGGATGGGTCAGCTCTATAACTTCCTGGGCCTGAGCTACGGCATCATCGTCAATGGTCTCAGCCAAGGCGACCGCCAGCGCGCCTACCGCGCCGACATCACCTACGGCACCAACAACGAGTTCGGCTTCGACTACCTGCGCGACAACCTCGTCTATGACGTGAACGAGATGGTCCAGCGCGGCCACCACTACGTGATCGTCGACGAAGTCGACTCGATCCTGATCGACGAAGCCCGCACCCCGCTGATCATCTCGGGCCCGACCGAGGACCGCAGCGAGCTGTACAAGACCATCGATGTCCTGGTGAAGGAACTCATCAAGGACAAGACCAACTACGACCACGACGAGAAGCAGAAGCAGGTCATCCTCACCGAGGAAGGCCAGGAGCGGATCGAAGAGGTGCTGACCTCGGGCGGCCACCTGGCGGAAGACACCGCCGGCCTCTACGACGCGGCCAACATCTCGATCGTGCACCACGTCAACCAGGCCCTGCGGGCCAACGTGCTTTACACGCGCGACAAGGACTACATCGTCAAGGGCGGCGAAGTCGTCCTGATCGACGAGTTCACCGGCCGCATGATGACCGGCCGCCGCCTGTCGGAAGGCCTGCACCAGGCCATCGAGGCCAAGGAAGGCGCCGACATCCAGCCCGAGAACCAGACCCTGGCCTCGGTGACCATCCAGAACTACTTCCGCCTCTACACCAAGCTGTCGGGCATGACCGGCACGGCTTCGACCGAGGCGCAGGAATTCGACGACATCTACAAGATGGGCGTCAGCGAGATCCCGACCAACCGCGTCATCCAGCGCATCGACGACGACGACGAGGTCTACCGCACCGAGGCCGAGAAGAACCGCGCCATCCTGGTGCAGATCGCCGACTGCCACGAGCGCGGCCAGCCGATCCTGGTCGGCACCGTGTCGATCGAGAAGTCGGAAGAACTGTCCAAGCTGCTCGACGCCTATGAATGGGAAGTCGACGGCAAGAAGCGCAAGGGCATCCCGCACCAGGTGCTGAACGCCCGCTTCCACGAGCAGGAAGCCGGCATCGTCGCCGACGCCGGCGTGCCCGGCGCGGTGACCATCGCCACCAACATGGCCGGCCGCGGCACCGACATCCAGCTGGGCGGCAGCGTCGACATGCGCCTGTCCAAGTGGAAGATCGAGCAACGGGGCCTGGGCATCGAGGTCACGCCCGAGGCCGAAGCCGAGCACCGCGCCGAGGTCGAGGCCGAGATCGCCGACGCCAAGAAGGCGGCCCTGGCCGCCGGCGGCCTGTTCGTTCTGGGCACCGAGCGCCACGAAAGCCGCCGTATCGACAACCAGCTGCGCGGCCGCACCGGCCGTCAGGGCGACCCGGGCCGCTCGAAGTTCTTCCTGTCGTGCGAAGACGACCTGCTGCGCATCTTCGCCGGCGAGCGCCTGGACGCCATCATGCGCACCTTCGGCGTCCAGGACGGCGAGGCGATCACCCACCGCTGGCTGAACGCGGCCATCGCCAAGGCCCAGACCCGCGTCGAGCAGCGCAACTACGAGATCCGCAAGAACCTCCTGAAGTACGACGACGTCGTCAACGACCAGCGCAAGGCCGTGTTCGAGCAGCGCCAGGAGTTCATGGAATCGAGCGATCTGTCGGAAGTCATCCACGAGATGCGCCACGACGTGATCGACGACCTGGTCGCCCGCCACGTGCCGCCGAAGGCTTATGCCGAGCAGTGGGACATCGAGGGCCTGCATGAGCGCGTCCAGGCCGTGCTGGGCATGGACCTGCCGCTGAAGGACTGGGCCGCCGAAGAGGGCGTCGACGACGAAGCCTTCCGCGAGCGCATCACCAAGGCCGCCGACGAATACGCCGCCCAGCGTGAAGTGATCATCACCCCCGAGCAGATGCGTTCGGTGGAAAAGAGCTTCCTGCTGCAGATGATCGATCTGCAGTGGCGCGAGCACCTGATGCACCTGGACCACCTGCGCAACGTCATCGGCCTGCGCGGCTATGGCCAGCGCGACCCGCTGAACGAGTACAAGACCGAAGCCTTCAGCCTGTTCGAGAAGCTGCTGGGCGACCTGCGCACCAACACCACCCGCTGGCTGATGACGGTCGAGATCGCCTATGCCGAGCCCGAGCCGCTGCATACGCCTGAAAACCTGATCCCGGTGCACCTGGACCCGCTGACCGGCGAGAACGCCGCCGTGGCCGGCGCCATCCCTGAAGGCCTGTCGCCCGAGCAGCGCGAGGCCCTGCCGGTCTCGTCCCTGCCGGAAGGCTGGGAGCGCACCAACCGCAACGGCGCCTGCCCGTGCGGTTCGGGCAAGAAGTTCAAGCAGTGCCACGGCTCGCTGGTCTGACGACCGGCGGCTGAAGGGCCTGAAACGACGAAGCCCGCCCCGGGAGACCGGGGCGGGCTTTTTCGTGGGCGGTTGGACGGTCCGCCAGGGTTTGCGGGTCTGGATCGTCCTCTCGACCGGCGCGGGTCAGTCGTTGATGACGAAGTGCTCCACCGCCTCGGTGTCGCCGTGGCTGCTGCAGTTGCCCTGCCCGAGAATGGCGATCCGCTTGCCGGCCAGATAGGCCGACATCAGGACAGAGAGCGACGCCTGGCCCGCGGTCGTACTGGCGTCGAGCGCCCAGCGGCCGGGGATGGTGTGGCAGGCCGGCGTGGCCGAGCGCGCGCCGCTGTGGTTGAACAGCACGATGCCGTTGCGCAGCGGCAGGATGGTGCTGATCGTGCCGGACTGGCTGCTGCTGGCCGCGGCGGGCGAGGCGAGGCCGGCGACCGCCAGGGCGGCGGCCGTCACGACGGACAGACGGCGAGCGGAAGATTTGGAAAACTGCATGGCGATCCCCATGGCGCGAAGTTGCGCCAAGGTGAACGGAAAGGTTGCGCCCGCAGCAGTCAAGCTGAGCGTTAGAGCACCGCCAAATTAGTTGCCGGCGAGCAGTCCTCAGTCCTTGTCCCGCGCGCTCAGGTCCATGCCGAGCGTCGGGCCGATGCCGTCGGGGTGGTCGCCGAAGGGGTTGCGGCGGGCGTTGGCCAGCTTGGCCAGGCGTTGGCGCAGGTCCTCGTCGACGCGGACGATGTCGTCGATGGCGGCGGCCTGTTCGGCCTGGGCCTCCGAACCGTCGGGTTCGGCCAGCACGCGTTCTATCGCCGCCAGGAAACGGGCCTCCTCGGCCGAGCCCGACGGCGGCGGCGCATCCAGCCAGGCCAGCACGGTCTCGAGCGCGTCTTCGAAGGTCTGGGCCATGCGGGCGTCTCCTCTGGCGGGGTGAGCTTGGGCAACGCCTAGCATGGCCGGTTGTTCAACGCCGGTTCAGTGGGCCGAGACGCCCAGGCGGTTCCAGAGGTTGATCATCGCCACCAGGGTGGTCAGGGCGCTGGCCTCGACCTCGCTGTAGTGGGCGCGCAGGTCGGCGCGCAGCGGGGCCAGGTCGACCTTGGCCGGCAGCTGGGTCAGCGCCTCGGTCCAGGCCAGGGCGGCCTTCTCGGCAGGGGTGTAGTCGGCCACGTGCCGCCAGACGGTCAGGCGATCAAGGCGCTCGTTGGTCTCGCCGTCGTCGCGGGCCTCCTTGGCATGCATCTTCACGCAGAAGGCGCAGTCGTTGAGCTGCGAGGCGCGCAGCTTGACGAGGTGCAGCAGGCGAGGGGCGACGCCGGTCGCGGCCACCGCCTGCTCGGCGGCGACGAAGGCCTGGTAGACGGCGGGGACGTTCTTGTCGTGGCGGAAGGCGGCGGTGTCGCTCATGGTCCTGATCCTCGTTGCGGCCCCGGCAAGGGGCTTCGAGGTCAGGACGAGACGGGCGCGCGTCTCGTGACATGGCGCCCGAAAAAAGATGCGCGTGGCGCCTCAGTCGGCTTTGGCGGACGCCCGCTTGACGGCTTTCCAGGCGAGGAAACCTAGAAAGCCAGCACCGATGACCAGGCTTGCGACCAGGGCGACGGGCGCGGGCGCCGCATCCCCCAACAGGTCGAGACCAGCGCCGATCCCGCTGTCCATGTCGGAAGAGGACGACTTGCGCTTCTTGCCGGCCAGGAAGGGGTGGCGCTTCTTCAGCACCCTTACTGCAGGCCCTCGCGGCCGATGGCGTAGAAGCGCTCGGCGCGCTGGCGCTTCAGTTCGGCGGGGGTCAGGAGCGACAGCTTCTTCAGCTCGTCCTCGACCGCGTCGCCGACGGCCTTGATGGCGGCTTCCGGATCCGAATGCGCGCCGCCCGCCGGCTCCTCGACGATGCGGTCGACGATGCGCAGCTTGATCAGGTCCTGGGCGGTGATCTTCATGTTGGTCGCCGCGTCCTTGGCCCGGGCGCCGTCGCGCCACAGGATCGAGGCCGCGCCTTCCGGCGAGATCACCGAATAGATCGAGTGCTCGAGGATCAGCACGCGGTTGGCGCCGGCCAGGGCGATGGCGCCGCCCGAGCCGCCTTCGCCGGTGACCGTGGCGACCATCGGCGTGCCCAGGGTCAGGCAGCGCTCGGTCGAGCGGGCGATGGCCTCGGCCTGGCCGCGCTCTTCGGCGCCCAGGCCCGGATAGGCGCCGGCGGTGTCGACGAAGGTGACGACCGGCAGGTTGAAGCGCTCGGCCATGTCCATCAGGCGCACGGCCTTGCGGTAGCCCTCGGGGCGGGCCATGCCGAAGTTGTGCTTCAGGCGGGTGGTGGTGTCGTAGCCCTTCTCGTGGCCCATCACGACCACGGGCATGCCGCGGAAGCGGCCCAGGCCGCCCACGATGGCCTGGTCGTCGGCGAACTTGCGGTCGCCGCGCAGCTCGACGAACTCGTCGATCAGGCCCGCGACATAATCACGCAGGTGCGGACGCTGCGGGTGACGGGCGACCATGGTCTTCTGCCAGGCGTCGAGGCCGGCATAGGCTTCCTTGCGAAGCACCTGCACGCGTTCGCGCAAGGCGCCGATCTCGCTGTCGAACGCGCCAGGACCAGCCGTCTCGGAAAGCTTTGAAAGCTCTTCGATCTTGGCTTCCAGGTCGGCGATGGGTCGCTCGAAATCGAGATAGTGCGCGGCCATGAGTCTCTTAACGTCGCCGTTTGCGAAAGGTTGGCGAACCTAGTGCGTGATGACGCCCAGGGAAAGCGCATTCACGCGGAATTGGAACCACCGTCTCGGCGACGGATTCCCTGATCACGGGATTCCTCCCCAACTGAGTCCTGTTAAGAAATCGAACCCCTATGGTGAATCGAACGCCGATCATTATATTGGGTTCTCAAGAGCCGGCTGCGGAAGTCAGCTGGCGCTGCGGCCCCGCCCATCGAATATGGACACGGCCCGCCTGATGAGGACGCATCGTTCCCATGCAGGTGTTCACCTTCTTCTGCGTCGAGCGCGACGGCTCGGTTCCCCGTTTCGATGTCACGGCCTGCGCCGACGACCATGCCGCGCGCCTGCGGGCCAACGAGCTGTTCGACATGCATCGCGGCTGCAACGAGGTCGAGGTCTGGCGCGGCGCCACCCACCTGTTCAAGGTCGGAGCCGGCGCGGCCGCCTGAACCTTCACGTTCGCGCGGATTCGACCAAGCATCGGATCGGGCGAGGCGCCACATTGGCGTTCTCGACAGAGACCGCAGGATCCCCGCCATGACCGACATCGCCCGCCCTTCCGCCATCGCCGAGGACAGCGGCCACGGCGGCGTGCAGATCCTGGTCACCGCCGGGCCCTCGCGCCTGGCCGGCGACCTGAAGCCCTCCGAGGGCGGCCTCGACACCGGCCCCAATCCCCATGACCTGGTCGCCGCGGGCCTGGCGGCCTGTACGACCCAGACGCTGCGCCTCTACGCCAAGCGCAAGGGCTGGGCCCTGGGCGCGGTGCGGGTGGAGACCACCTGGCGGCGCCTGCCCGGCCAGGTCCCGGCCGACGTCTTCGACCGGGTGATCAGCCTCTCCGGCGACCTCGACGCCGAGCAGCGCCAGCGCCTGCTGGAAATCGCCGAGGCCTGCCCGGTGCACAAGATGCTGACCGCCGGCGTGAAGGTTGAAACGCGGGTGGGGTGAGGGGGCGGCTACAGCGTGTGCTGCTGTCGGGTTCGCGCCCGGATCAGCGCCCAGGCCATGGCCAGGGCGTGAACCGCCAGCGACGCGATGAGCACAAACCAGACGACCTCAATGGAATTGGCGACCGGGAACGAAGGCTTCACGGCGCTTGCGACCGACAGCGTCATGAGCGAGGCGCCAAACGGCAGTGCGGTGCTCCAGGCGTAGATGAGGCAGAGGTTCTTCAGCGTCGCCGCAAGATCCGCATGGGCGGATAGGGCGATCATTCCGATGAAGGCGATCAGCGCAACGCTACAGGCGACGATAAACAGTCCCAATGCCGATGCGGCGAAGGTGAGCCGAACATAGAGGATGTCGAAGCCGCCAAGCCACAGCAGGAGGCTGAACAGGTGGGGCGCGACAACCGCGATGGCGAAAATCCTGAGGTAGGACCACCAAGCCACGTCATGCCCCCCAGTGCGTTGTACACGCACGCTTTGTGCATCATCTGGGCGGCGGTGTCTCCCGCCTTGCGCCCCTCGCCCAATCGCGATCACATGCCCGCCGTGATTGCATGGGGGCGGCCAGCGTGACCGAAGCTTTGATCGTCCGGGGGCTGGACAAGACCTTCTCCAAGCCCGCCGTGCGCGAGCTGGACCTGACGGTGCACCCGGGCGAGCTCTATGCGCTGCTGGGGCCCAACGGCGCGGGCAAGACCACGACGCTGCGGATGGTCGCGGGCCTGACCAAGCCCGACAAGGGATCGATCAGTATCTTCGGGATCGACGCCCTGGCCGACCCGGCGGCGGCCAAGGCGGTGACCGCCTGGGCGCCGGACGAGGCGATGATCTACGACCGGCTGACGCCGCTTGAGTATCTGGAGTTCGTCGCGGGCCTGTGGAACGTCGAGCCCAGGCACGCCAAGGCGCGGGCGGTGGAGCTGCTGGAAACCCTGGGCCTGGCGAGCGAGGCGCGGCGGCGGTGCGAGGGCTTCTCGCGCGGCATGAAGCAGAAGGTGGCCCTGGCCGGAGCCCTGATCCACGACCCCCGCCTGCTGATCCTCGACGAACCGCTCACCGGCCTGGACGCGGCCTCGGCGCGGCTGGTCAAGGACATGCTGCAGGCCCGCGTCGACGCCGGCGGCACGGTGATCCTGACCACCCACATTCTCGAGGTCGCCGAGCGCATGGCCGACCGCATCGGCATCATCGCCGGCGGCCGCCTGCTGGCCGAGGGCACGCTGGATGCGCTGAGATCGCAGGCGGGGCAGGGCGGCGGCGACACCCTGGAGGACGTCTTCCTGCAGCTGACCGCCGACGGAGCCCCCGCGTGAGCCTGCTGCGTCCCGGCGGGGTGGCCTGGCTGCTCGCCCACGAGATGCGGCTGAGCTTTCGCGCCCTGACCGGCAAGCGGGCCATGGGCGGCGTCGGGGCGATGATCGGCCTTGCGATCCTGGCGCTGCTGATGCTGAGCGGCGGGGTGATCATCGGCCTAGCCTTGCGCAAGCTGGACGTGCCGGTGGTTCCGCTGTCGGCGGCTATCGCCCTGGCCTGCTGCGCCACGGCCTTCACCCTGATGCTGTCCCAGACGCTGGCTGCGGCCAGCGAGGCCCTGTACGAGCGCGGCGACCTGGATTTGCTGTTCTCCTCGCCGATCGCGCCGCGCACGGTGCTGTTCGTCCGCGCCCTGGGCGTGGCGACCGGCGTGCTGACGGTGTTCCTGATCTTCGTCACGCCCTTGCTGGGACCGGCGATCGTCCTTGGCCATCCGAAGTGGCTGGGCCTGTTCGGCGTACTGGCCGCCCTGGCGCTGCTGGCTACAGCCACGGGCCTCACCCTGGCGATGTTCCTGTTCCGGCTGATCGGTCCTCGGCGCACGCGCACCGTGGCCCAGGTGCTGGCGGCCCTGACGGGCGCGGCCTTCTTCCTGGTCAGCCAGATCCGCACGCTGATGGGCGAGCGGGCCAGCGAGAGCCTGTTCCAGTCCCTGGCGCGCGAGGCCGCCGAGGGCCGCATCAGGATCCCGCCGATCGGCTATTGGCCGCTGAAGGCGATGCTGGGCGAGCCCTTGCCGCTGCTGGCCATGCTGGCGATCGGCGCCGGGGCCTTCGTCCTGTCGGCGCTGTCGCTGGGCAAGCGCTTCGCCGACGCCGCGGCCGCCACGCAGGGCGCCGAGGCCTCGGCGGCGAAGCCCGCCAAGGGGCGCGACCGCGCCTTCGCGGGCGGGGTGTTCGCCGCCACCCTGGCCAAGGAGCTGCGGCTGATCCTGCGCGACGCCAGCCTCTTGTCGCAGGTGCTGCTGCGGGTGCTCTACCTGGTGCCGACCGCGGTGATCCTCAGCCGCAACGCCGGCCACGGCGACGGCGGCGCGGCCCTGGCCGGCGGCGCGGGCGTGGTGGTGTTCCTGGCCGGGCAGGTGGCCGGGAGCCTGGCCTGGATCACCCTGTCGGCCGAGGAGAGCCCCGACCTGCTGGCCGTATCGCCCGCCGCCACGCGCAGCCTGCGCCGCGCCAAGCTGGCCGCCGCCCTGCTGCCGGTGGCCCTGCTGCTGGTGGTTCCGCTGGGCCTTCTGCTGTGGCTGGCCCCGATCACCGCGCTGTGGACGACGCTGGGTGCTGGGCTGTCGGCCTGGGCGTGCGGCCTGATCAACGTCTGGCACCAGAAGCCGGGCAAGCGGGCTGACTTCAAGCGCCGCCGCGGCGCCTCGTGGTTCGCCACCCTGGCCGAGGTGGTGGTGTCGGCGCTGCTGGCCGTGGCGACCGGCCTGGCGGTGGCCGGCTTCTCGCCGTGGGCGACGCTCCCGCTGGTCTGCGCGGGCCTGGCCATGCTGGCCCTGCGCCGTAGCGATGAGCAGATCGCCAAGGTGCTGCGGATGGCGTGACCCCCTCAGTCGGCGCCGCCGACAGCTCCCCCAGAGGGGGAGCATTTTTGAGCCGGCGCCAATAGATCCTCCCCCTCTGGGGGAGGTGGCCCGGAGGGGCGGAGGG
>CBINOL010000132.1:0-13698 GCA_966252285.1 uncultured Caulobacter sp. | reverse complement strand
AGGCTCATAACCTGAAGGTCACAGGTTCAAATCCTGTCCCCGCACCCAAACTTCCTACAAATGGCCCTCGCTTCCGCGGGGGCCTTTTGTCGTTTCGGGATCTCGTCATGACCGATCGCTATCTGGACGACCTGACCGTCGGCGAAACCTGGACCGGCCAGCCTTTCGTGCTCTCCGAAGCCGAGATCCTCGACTTCGCCCGCGCCTATGACCCCCAGCCGATGCATGTGGACGTCGAGGGGGCCGCGACCGGCCGGTTCGGCGGGATCATCGCCAGCGGCTGGCATGTGGCCTCGCGGGTGATGCGCGAATATGTCGACACCGCCCCGTTCGGGGCCACGCCGATGCTGGGCATCCGCATCGACGAGCTGACCTGGCTGAAGCCCGTGCGCCCCGGCGACGCCCTGACCGTCCATCGCGAGATCGTCGAGGTGACCCGTTCGCGCTCCAAGCCCGACCGCGGGACGATCCGCACCTTCACGCGCGTGAGCAACCAGCACGGCGAGCCGGTGCTGACCTTCTTCAACCTGATCCAGATGCCGGCCCACGCGGGCGTGACCCTGTAAGGCGCCTTGCCTTCACGCACGGCTCGCCCTCAGTCTGCGGGCCTTGCAATTGGGGGCGTCGAATGCGGCGACGGACGGTTTTGGCGGGCGGGGTGCTCGTTTCCAGCGTGTTGGCGCTGACCCTGGCTGGGGCGTTCCCCGCGCTGGCCGCGCCGCTCTCCGCCGATAAGGCGCGCGAGGTCGACGCGATCGCCGCCGAGGTGCTGGCCGCCACCGGCGCGCCCTCGGCTTCGGTGGCCGTCGTCGAGGACGGCGAGTCCGTCTACGCCAAGGCCTATGGCCTGGCGCGGCTGTCGCCGGCCGTTCCCGCCACCACCTCCACCCGCTACGGGATCGCCTCGGTCAGCAAGCAATTCACCGCCGCGGCCATCCTGCTGCTGGTCGAGGACGGCAAGGTCTCGCTGGATGATCCGGTCGGCAAGTACGTGCCCGGCCTGACCGACGGCGACAAGATCACCCTGCGCCAGGTGCTGTCGCACACCGCCGGCTATCGCGATTACTGGCCGCAGGACTTCGTGTTCGAGGCCATGCGCGCGCCGACCACGCAGCAGAAGATCCTCGACGGCTGGGCCCGCATTCCGCTGGACTACCCGCCCGGCGAGCAGTGGCGCTATTCCAACACCGGCTTCGTCATCGCCGGCCTGGCTGTGGAAAAGGTCGCCGGCGAGCCGCTGTTTTCGTTCCTCAAGCGGCGGATCTTCGATCCCCTGGGCATGAGCGGCGTCACCGAGGACGACAGCAAGGCCCTGTCGCCGCCCGACGCCGGCCACTACACCCGCTACGGCCTGGGGCCCGTGGTCCCTGCCGACAAGGAAGGGTCCGGCTGGCTGTTCGGCGCGGCCGAGCTGGCCATGTCGCCGTCGGATCTGGCGCGCTGGAACCGGGCGATGATCCGCCGAGAGTTGCTGAAGCCCGCCTCGTGGGACGCGATGACAACCTCGGTCGACCTGTCGAGCGGGGCGCCCGCCGGCTATGGCCTGGGCGTCTCGGTCAAGGTGCGCGACGGGATCACCAGCATCAGCCACGGCGGCATGCTGTCGGGCGTCCTGACCAGCAACACCGTCTGGCCCGGCGAGAAGCGGGCCGTGACCGTGGTCGCCAACGCCGATTTCGGCGAGCCGCAGACGGCCATCTCGCAGCGTATCACCTTTCTGCTGAGGCCCTCGACCGGCCCGGCGGCGACAGCGCGCGGCCTAGTCGCCCAGCTGCAGGCGGGGGCGATCGACCCGGCGCTGCTGACGGCCAACGGCAAGGCCTGGTTCACGGCCGCGCGCCTGGCCGACTTCAAGCAGAGCCTTTCCCCGCTTGGACCTTTGCGCATGCTCGACGGCCAGGGCGTCCAAGTGCGCGGCGGCATGACCTGGCATGGTTTCGACGCGGTCTTCGGCGGGCGGACCCTGTCGGTGTCGATGCGGCTGACGCCGGACGGCAAGGTCGAACAGTTTCTGATCGGGCCGAAGGCGAGCTGACGCGGACGAGCGAGGGGCGGGGCGATGGACGACGTGTTCGAAGGGTTTTCCCGGTTCGAGTTCGACGACGGCCGTTGGACCCGGCCGGTCTGGCGCCTGGGGACGGGCCCGGCGGTCATCGTCATTCATGAGATCCCCGGCCTGCACCCGGCCGTGCTGGCCTTCGCCCGCGACGTCGCCGCCGCCGGCATGACGGTCTTCTGCCCCAGCCTGTTCGGCGAGCCGGGCAAGGACGTGACCAAGCGCTACATCGACGCCACCACCCTCCGCCTGGCCTGCGTGCGGCGCGAGTTCGCGATCTGGCGCGGCGGACGGTCCAGCCCGGTGGTCGACTGGCTCAAGGCCCTTGCCCGCCAGGCCCACGCCGAGTGCGGGGGCAGGGGTGTCGGCGCGGTGGGCATGTGCTTCACCGGCGGCTTCGCCCTGGCGATGATGACTGAGCCCTCGGTGGTGGCGCCGGTGCTGGCCGAGCCGTCGCTGCCGGTGCTCGACAAGGGCGGGCTCGACGCCTCGCCGGCCGAGATCGCCTGCGCGAAGGCGCGCTTCGAAGCCGAGGACCTGTCGCTCATCGCCCTGCGCTACAAGTCGGACCGCCACGTGCGCGACGCCCGTTTCGAGACCCTGAAGGCGCAGTTCGGGGATCGGGCCGAACTGATCGAGCTCGAGGACGCCGACGCCAACGGCTATCGCGTGATCCCGCCGCATTCGGTGCTGACCTTGCACCTGGATCGCGACCGCCCGGACGGGGCGGGGATGGCGGCGGCGCGGCGGGTGGTGGCGTTCTTCAGGGAGCGGACGGGAGCGTAGGGGCGGGGGCTGAACCCCCTCCGGCCCTTTGGGCCACCTCCCCCAGAGGGGGAGGATCTATCGCCGCAGATGCTCCCCTTCTGGGGGAGCTGTCGCGAAGCGACTGAGGGGGCGGGCTGGACTTTTCCACCCTACGCGCCTAGACACCGCGCCTTCGATTTTCCCCCGCGCTACCGGCGTTCGATCCGCCGGCCGGGCTGCAAAGGCTATCCGCGCCATGAAGCGCCATTCCGAGAAAACCAAGGGCCCCGTGGGTCCGTCGCAGCGTCAGCTCCGCGCCGGCGAACTGATCCGCCATGCGCTGGTCGACATCCTCCGCGAGGAAGAGCTGCAGGACGATGCCCTGACGGGCGTCACCATCACCGTTTCCGAAGTGCGGATGAGCCCCGACCTGCGGCACGCCGTATGCTTCGTCGAGCCGCTGGGGGCGGGCCTGGCCGGGCAGGGCGTCGCCCAGAACGTCGAAGAGATCATCAAGGGCCTGAACCGCGTCTCGAAGTTCCTGCGCGGGCGTCTGGGCCGGTCGATCGACATGAAGTTCACGCCGGACCTGAAGTTCCTCCACGACGAGAGCTTCGGCACGGCCGCCTATATGGACAAGCTGTTCCTCGATCCACGCGTGCGCCAGGACACCGAGCGCCGCCTGTCCGACGTGGCCGGCGACGAAGACGAGGACAACTGAGCCATGGCGCGCCGCAAGAAGGGCGACGCCGTCTCGGGCTGGGTGTGCCTGGACAAGCCCTACGACCTGACCTCGACCAGCGCCGTGTCCCGCGTGCGCCGGGCGTTCAACGCCCAGAAGGCCGGCCACGCCGGCACGCTGGACCCGCTGGCCACCGGCATTCTGCCGCTGGCTCTGGGCGAGGCGACCAAGACCGTCCCGTTCCTGATGGACGCCGACAAGGCCTATCGCTTCACCATCGAGTGGGGGCGCAACACCACCACCCTGGACCGCGAGGGCGAGACGACGGCCTCGTCCGACGTGCGCCCGGCGATCGAGGCGATCGAGGCGGCGCTTCCCGCCTTCGTCGGCGAGGTCGACCAGGTTCCGCCGAACTTCTCGGCCATCAAGGTCGACGGCGAGCGCGCCTATGACCTGGCCCGCGACGGGGTGGAGTTCGAGCTCTCGACCCGCAAGGTGACCATCCACGCCCTGCGCGTGCTGTCGGTTCCCGACGTCGACCACGTGGAGCTGGAGATGGAATGCGGCAAGGGCACCTATGTGCGCGCCGTGGTCCGGGATCTGGCGGCGGCGCTCGGCGCCTGTGGACATGTCAGCCAGCTTCGCCGCACGCGGGTCGGCCAGTTCGCCGAGGACACGGCGATAAGTCTGGAAACTCTAGAGAATTTGAGCTATGAGGCCCGTCTGTCGGAGGCATTGCTTCCGGTCGAGACCGCGCTGGACGACATCCCGGCGTTGGCCGTGACCGACGAAGACGCCTTCCGGCTTGCGCAAGGACGCGCCATCGTTCTGCTACCCAGGCAGGTGGAAACGCTGAAAGCCGAGCTTACGCCCGGTGATCGCACCGTTTCCGCCATGTCCGGAGAACGCCTGGTGGCCTTGTGCGAGATGCGCGCCGGAAAGCTCAATCCGGTGCGGGTCTTCCAACTCACCTGAGCGGAGACAACCCGATGTCGATCACTGCCGAGCGCAAGAGCGCTCTTATCGCCGAGCACGCCCGCACCGAGGGTGACACCGGCAGCGCTGAAGTCCAGGTCGCGATCCTCTCGGAGCGCATCTCGAACCTGACCGAGCACTTCAAGACCCACAAGAAGGACAACCACAGCCGTCGTGGCCTGCTGAAGCTGGTTTCCCAGCGTCGCCGTCTCCTCGACCACCTGAAGAAGTCCGACGAAGGCCGTTACGCGGCTCTCATCGAGAAGCTGGGTCTGCGCCGCTAAGGCGCATTTCCGCCGCCTTACCCCGGTAAGGCGGCGGAACGCTATTTGGGATCAGCCATCTCGAGACAGGCCGAGGTGGACGATCCAAGGGCATCGCTCCTGACGGGGCGGCGCCCAGTACGTGCGAGGGTTCACGTCCTCAAACCCCCGCCTGTCGCATTAGGATGAGGATCATCGGGCCGGCTCCATTGGCCGTCCGCCCCTGTCCACGCCCGACGGGAATCCGCCCGCGGGAACCGAAAGAAGATAAATGTTCGATATCAAGCGCAAGACGATCGAGTGGGGCGGCAAGACGCTGGTCCTCGAAACCGGTCGCATCGCCCGTCAAGCCGACGGCGCTGTCCTGGCCACCATGGGCGAAACCGTCGTCCTGGCCACCGCCGTTTACGCCAAGACCCAGAAGCCGGGCCAAGACTTCTTCCCGCTGACGGTCAACTACCAGGAAAAGACCTTCGCGGCCGGCAAGATCCCGGGCGGCTACTTCAAGCGTGAAGGCCGTCCGTCGGAAAAGGAGACCCTGGTCTCCCGCCTGATCGACCGCCCGATCCGCCCGCTGTTCGTCAAGGGCTTCAAGAACGAAGTCCAGGTCGTCGTCACCGTGCTGCAGCACGACCTCGAGAACGATCCCGACATCCTGGGCATGGTCGCCGCCTCGGCCGCCCTGACCCTGTCGGGCGCCCCGTTCATGGGCCCGATCGGCGCCGCCCGCGTCGGCTGGGTGAACGGTGAGTACGTGCTGAACCCGACGCTCGACGAGCTGAAGGAAAGCGCCATGGACCTGGTCGTGGCCGGCACCGCCGACGCCGTGATGATGGTCGAAAGCGAAATCAAGGAACTCTCGGAAGAGATCGTCCTGGGCGGCGTCAACTTCGCCCACCAGCAGATGCAGGCCGTGATCGACGCGATCATCGACCTGGCCGAGCACGCCGCCAAGGAACCCTTCGCGTTCGAGCCGGAAGACACCGACGCGATCAAGGCCGAGATGAAGGCCATCGTCGGCGCCGACATCGCCGCCGGCTACAAGATCACCAAGAAGCAAGACCGCTACGAAGCGATCGGCGCCGCCAAGAAGAAGGCCGTCGCGGCCCTCGGCAAGTCGGACGAAAAGCCGGAAGGCTATGATCCGCTGAAGCTCGGCGCGATCTTCAAGGAACTGGAAGCCGACGTCGTTCGTCGCGGCATCCTGGACACCGGCCTGCGCATCGACGGCCGCGACGTGAAGACCGTCCGTCCGATCCTGGGCGAAGTCGGCATCCTGCCGCGCACCCACGGTTCGGCCCTGTTCACCCGCGGCGAGACCCAGGCGATCGTGGTCGCCACCCTGGGCACCGGCGACGACGAGCAGTTCATCGACGCCCTGGAAGGCACCTACAAGGAATCCTTCCTGCTGCACTACAACTTCCCCCCCTACTCGGTGGGTGAGACGGGCCGCATGGGCTCGCCGGGCCGCCGCGAAATCGGCCACGGCAAGCTGGCCTGGCGCGCTCTGCGTCCGATGCTGCCGGCCAAGGAAGACTTCCCCTACACCATCCGTCTGGTCTCCGAGATCACCGAGTCGAACGGCTCGTCCTCGATGGCCACGGTCTGCGGTTCGTCGCTGGCCATGATGGACGCCGGCGTGCCGCTGGTGCGTCCGGTGTCGGGCATCGCCATGGGCCTGATCCTCGAAAAGGACGGCTTCGCCGTTCTGTCCGACATCCTCGGCGACGAAGATCACCTGGGCGACATGGACTTCAAGGTGGCCGGCACCAGCGAAGGCCTGACCTCGCTGCAGATGGACATCAAGATCGCCGGCATCACGCCCGCGATCATGGAGCAGGCCCTGGCTCAAGCCAAGGAAGGCCGCGCGCACATCCTCGGCGAGATGAACAAGGCCATGGAAGCGCCGCGTGAAGACGTCGGCGAGTTCGCTCCGAAGATCGAAACCATCACCATCCCGACCGACAAGATCCGTGAAGTGATCGGCACCGGCGGCAAGGTGATCCGCGAGATCGTCGCCACCACTGGCGCCAAGGTCGACATCAACGACGAAGGCACCGTGAAGGTCTCGGCCTCGGACGGCGCCAAGATCAAGGCCGCGATCGACTGGATCAAGTCGATCACGCAGGAAGCTGAAGTCGGCGCGATCTACGACGGCAAGGTCGTCAAGGTCGTCGATTTCGGCGCCTTCGTGAACTTCTTCGGCGCCAAGGACGGCCTCGTCCACGTCAGCCAGATCAGCAACGAACGCGTCGCCAAGCCGTCGGACGTGCTGAAGGAAGGCCAGATGGTCAAGGTGAAGCTCCTGGGCTTCGATGACCGCGGCAAGACCAAGCTGTCGATGAAGGTCGTCGACCAGACGACGGGTGAAGACCTGTCGAAGAAGGCCGAAGTGACCCCGGAGGAAGCCGTCAACACCTGATGACGGCTTTCAGGGCGACCTGAAAATGCAGCGGGCGGCTCCGAGAGGGGCCGCCCGTTTTGCGTTTGAAGACCCTCCCCCTGAAGGGGGAGGCGTCGGCGAAGCCGACGGAGGGGGAAGTCTTGGGGGTGTTTGGACGCGTGCGGGCGTAGAGTTTTCTACCCCTCCGACCCTTCGGGCCACCTCCCCCTTCGGGGGAGGGTATCTAAGCCCGTCCCGCCTGGGCGGAGAGGTGGTCGGCCGTGATGCCGATCTTGGCCAGGGCGCGGGTCCACTTGCTCTCGTGGTCGTCGCCGAACAGCAGGGCCTCGTCGGCGTCGCAGATGAGCCAGACGTTGTCGCGCAGCTCCTGTTCCAGCTGGCCGGGGCCCCAGCCGGAATAGCCGAGCGCGAGGATGGCGCGGCGCGGCCGGTGGATGCGGCTGCCCAGGGCGTCCAGGGCGTCGCGGGTGACGGTCAGGGCCAGGCCGTCGGCCACCGGGGCGGTGGAGTCCGGCGAGATATAGTCGTCGGTGTGCAGCACGAAGCCGCGCTCGCGCTCGACCGGGCCGCCCAGCATGACGAGGTCGCTGGGGGCGCGCACCTCGGGCTCGACGCCCAGCTTGTCGAGCAGCTCGTACACCGTCAGGCCCTCGACCGGGCGGTTGACCGCCAGGCCCATGGCCTGCTCGTCGTCGTGCGAGCACAGGTAGACCACGGCGCGCTCGAAGCGCGGGTCCTCGATGCCGGGCATGGCCACCAGGAGCCGGCCGGTCAGGAATTGGCCCTCGCCGTCGAGGGGAGCGGTCTCGGGAGCGTCCATCTGTTGAGGATCGGCACACAACGCGTCGGTTTCAAGTCAAACCACGTTATTGGCGAACCGATCCGGACGCTTTATCTCCGGACGGCCCATTCAGCACAGGATCACACCATGGCGATCAAGGTTGGCGACACGCTTCCGGCGGCCACGTTCATGACCAGCACGGCCGAAGGCCCCGCCCCGGTCACCTCCGACGACCTCTTCAAGGGCAAGACCGTCGCCCTCTTCGCCGTCCCCGGCGCGTTCACCCCGACCTGCTCGGCCAAGCACCTGCCGGGCTTCAAGGAAAAGGCCGCCGAACTGAAGGCCAAGGGCGTCGACACGATCGCCTGCGTCTCGGTCAACGACGTCTTCGTGATGAAGGCCTGGGGCGCCGATCAGGGCATCAGCGACGAAGTGGTGCTGCTGGCCGACGGCAACGGCGACTTCACTCGCGCCATCGGCCTGGACTTCGACGGCAGCAAGTTCGGCATGGGCTCGCGCTCGCAGCGCTACTCGCTGATCGCCAAGGACGGCGTCGTCGAGACGCTGAACGTCGAGGAAGCCGGCGAATTCAAGGTCTCGTCGGCCGACTACATGCTGGGCCAACTGTAAGCAGGCCCGGCCCGCCCTCGTCCGGAGTTTATCCTCGGGCCGACCGTTGGTCGGACCGGGGGGCAAGTTCGGGACGAGGGCTACCGACGGGCCTAGACAGTCGAGAACCTCACCCTGAGCCTGTCGAAGGGCGGGGTTCTCGAACTTCTCAGGCCGAGATCGCGTGCAACTGCGCGGCGTGCGCGCGCAGCCAGGCGCGATGCGGCGCGGGATCGCCGATCAGGGTCTCGCACAGCGCCCAGAAGCGCGGGCCGTGATTGGCCTCCACCAGATGGGCGCATTCGTGGGCGACGACGTAGTCGGCCACGGCCGCCGGCGCCAGCACCAGCCGCCAGCTGTAGCGGATCGCCGCCGGCGCGCCGGGGCGCGCGGGCCGGCACGAGCCCCAGCGAGCTTTCGGATCAGCCACCGCCACCGACGGCATCGGCCGTCCCAGCCGTCCGGCGTGATGGGCGGTGCGCTCGGTCAGGATCTCCAGCGCCCGGTGCTTGACCAGCCGCAGGATCTTCAAGGACCAGTTGGCGTCGTCGGGCGCGATCAGGGCGTCCTCGGTCATCCGCGCCCGGCCGGGACCGACCTCCAGCCGATAGGCCTTGCCCCAGATCTTCAGCACGCCGCCGGGCTCGATCACCTGGCGGCCGGGCAGGGCGGCCAGCTGCAGGCTCATCCAGCCGGCCTTCTCGTGGGCGAAGGCCACGGCTTCGGTCAGGCGGCGCTGGTTGGGGGCGATGGCGACGATCTCGGACTTGGCCCGGTCGACCCGCAGCGAAACCCGCCGCGCGCGGCCGTCCACCTTCAGCCGCACGGCGCAGCGCTCGATCTCCAGTCGGTCGCCGTCGGCGAAGCGTCGGGGAGCGGCCTTGGGCTGCGGGCGAAAGAGGTTCATCGCCCCCTAGATCGCGCCCGCCGGCCCTTTGCGCAAGGCCTGGTCTTCAGCCCTTCTTGCCGGCGAAGTTGGGATCGGTGCGCAGGATGAAGTCGCGGACCTTGGGATAGATCTCCTCGCGGAACCGGCGGCCGTTGAACACCCCGTAATGGCCGACGCCCGGCTGGACGTAGTCTTCCTTCAGCTCGGCCGGAAGGCTCGAGCACAGGTCGTGGGCGGCCTGGGTCTGGCCGATGCCGGAGATGTCGTCCTTCTCGCCCTCGACGGTCATCAGGCCGATGTCGGTAATCGCCGCGGGATCCACCTTGCGGCCGCGGTGCATCAGCTCGCCCTTGGGCAGCAGGTGCCTCTGGAAGACGATGTCGATGGTCTGGAGATAGAACTCCTCGGTCAGGTCCAGCACCGACAGGTACTCGTCGTAGAACTCCAGGTGCTTGTCGGCCCCGTCGCCGTCGCCCTCGACCAGACTCTTGAAATAGCGCTGGTGGGCTTCCTGGTGCTTGTCGGCGTTCATGCTCATGAAGCTGGCCAGCTGCACGAAGCCCGGATAGACGCGCCGACCCATGCCCGGATAGGGCGCGGGCACGGTGTAGATCATGTTGGACTGGAACCAGGTGAAGGGCTTTTCCTCCGCCAGGTTGTTGGTCACGGTCGGCGACAGGCGCGCGTCGATGGGCGAGCCCATGAAGGTCATGCTGGCCGGGCGCGACGGATCGCCGTCCTCGGCCATCAGGGCGGCGGCGGCCAGCACCGGCGGCCCGGGCTGGCAGACGGCCAGCACGTTGGGGCGCGGTCCCAGCACCCGCAGCATGTCGCGGATGTGGTCGATATAGTCGTGGAAGTCGAAGCGGCCCTGCAGGACCGAGACCTCGCGGGCGTTCTGCCAGTCGACGATGAACACCGCATGGTCGGGCAGGAAGGCCTCGACCGTGCCGCGCAGCAGCGTGGCGTAGTGGCCCGACAGCGGCGCGACGATCAGCACGGCGGGGTCCAGCTCGAACTTGCCGGCCCGGCGCATGTCGGCCATGTCGCGGTCGAACTGGATCAGGCGCGCCCAAGGGCTCTGCCAGACCACGGTCGGGCGCACGCGCACGTCGACGTCGTTGATCTTGACCGTGTCGATGCGCCAGTCGGGCTTGCCGTAACGGCGGGTGACGTTGGAGAACAGGTCGGCGCCCGCATAGAGCCGCCGGCCAAGCTCGGTGTTGGCGGCCGGGTTCAGCGGCGAGCCCCAGAAGTCCCGGGCCGCGCGGGCGGCCAGGCGCATGGGGGTCGAGGCGTAGAAGCTCGCTTCGTGCAGGGCGTACAGCATGCCGTCTCCAGCGATTGTGCGCTGCAGCATAACACGCCGGCCGTTAAGAAGGTACAGCCCTGAGGTGACCTAACGGCGCCGCGACGCAAAAAATGGGCGAACCCGCTACCTGCCGGTCATCGCCGCCTTCAGCTGGCGGGCGATCTCGTCGGGCGGCGAGCCGTAGCCGATAACGCCGTGGAAGCGGCCCTTGGGGTCGATGACGTAGATCATCGTGGAGTGGTCGACCGTGTAGTCGGGCCCGTCGCCGACCTTCTTGGCGTAGGCGCGGTAGGTCTTCACCGTCGTGTCCACCTGTTCCTGCGTGCCGGTCAGGCCGACGATGTTCCTGGGCAGGTGGCCGGCGGTCAGGTAGGTCTTCATCTGGGCCGGGGTGTCGCGGGCCGGGTCGACCGAGATCATGACGATCTGCAGGTCCTTGGCCCTGGGGCCCAGCTGGTCGCTGGCCGTCGCCAGGGCCTGAAGCGTGCCGGGGCAGACGTCGGGGCAGTAGGTGAAGCCGAAGAACATCGCGGTCCACTTGCCCTTCAGCACGCTCTCGTCGGCCGGCTTGCCGTCATAGTCGACCAGTTGGAACGGCCCGCCCACCGCCGCCGGCTTGGACGCGGGGTGGAAAACGCCGCTCCGGACGATCAGCGCGCCGGCCAGCAGAACACCCACGACGCACACGGCCAGGACCATCAGGCGGTTGCGGTTCATGGGTTGCATCCTTTGGGGCTCGCCAGATCGAAATTTCTGGCCTTAATGTGGCGTCATGGCCGACGCTTCGTTCAAGGACGCGCCGAAGAAACCATCACCCGACGGGCTCGATAGGCCCGACGGCGCAGGTGCGCAAGACAGCGACGACTGGTCCTGGGCGGGCCCCGGGCTTCGTCAGGGACGCCTTCGCGTTCGAACATTGATCGCCCAACGCTGGCTGACGGTGGCCGGCCAGTCGGTGACGGTGCTGTTCTGCGGCCTGGTGCTGGACCGGCAGATTCCCTACGCCCTGTGCTTCTCGCTGATCGCCCTGTCGGCCTGGCTGAACGTGCTGATCGGCCTGGCCTCGACGGGCCAGCGCCTGGCCCGCGACGTCGAGGCCACCGCCCAGATCGCCTTCGACATCCTGCAGCTGTCGGGGATGCTGTACCTGACGGGCGGGGTCTACAATCCGTTCTCGCTGTTGCTGATCGCGCCGGTGACCCTGGCCGCGGCCACCCTGCCGGCGCGCTACGCCCTCGGCCTGGGCGTACTGGCGGTGATCGCCACGATCGTGCTGGCCTTCGTCTACATGCCGCTGCCAGTGGCCGTCGGCGTGCCGCCGCCCAGGCCCGAGGCCTCGCTGCTCTCCGGCATTGTCGCGGCCCGGATCCTCGGCATCGTCGTCACCGGCCTCTACGCCTGGCAGGCGGCGACGGAATCGGCCCGCATGGAGCTGGCCCTCAACGTCACCGAGACCGTGCTGGCCCGCGAGCAGCGGCTGTCGGCCCTGGGCGCCCTGGCGGCCGCGGCGGCGCACGAGCTGGGCACGCCGCTGGCCACCATCTCGGTCGTCGCCCGCGAGATGGCGCGCGGCGCCCCCGACGAACAGACCCGCGAGGACGCCGAACTGCTGATCGGCCAGGCAGCTCGCTGCCGCGAGATCCTGCAGCGCCTGACCGAGATGCCCGAGGCCCAGGACGCCGTTCACGAGCGCATGAGCCTGACCCAGCTGGTGCACGAGATCATCGAGCCGCACATGATCCACGGCGTGCGGGTCGAGGCCGTGGTCAACGGGCCTTCCGGCGAGTCGGCCCCCGACGTCTGGCGCCGCGCCGAGGTGATCCACGCCCTGACCTCGATCGTCGAGAACGCCGTCGACTTCGCCCGTTCGGAGGTGATCGTCGTGGCCCGGTTCGATCCGCGCTCGATCCTGATCGAGGTGCGCGACGACGGTCCCGGCTTCTCGCCCGAGGTGCTGGCCAAGCTGGGCGAGCCCTATGTGACCTCGCGCCCCGGGGCCGAGGGCTCGCGCACCGGCCACATCGGCATGGGCCTTGGCTTCTTCATCGCCAAGACCCTCCTGGAACGGACTGGCGCGGCCGTGGATTTCAGGAACGGCCGTCGCGGCGGCGCCGTGGTCGCGGCGCGTTGGCCACGCCCGGCGATGGAAGCTCCGGGCTTCATCGGAGTTTAGTACGAAAGACTTGCGAAGTTTTGCAAGTTCTAGACATGATGGCGATACGACACCCGGTTGAGTAATGGCGCGGGGAGGCGCTGAGTTGATGGCGGATATCGGAGAACTGGTCGCGGCCCTGCCGGACAAGTCCTTGCTTCTGCTCGACGACGATGCGCCCCTGCGCACCCGTCTTGGTCGAGCTTTGGAACAGCGCGGCTTTGAGGTGACCCTGTGCGCCTCGGTGGCCGAGGCGATCGGCTCGCTGAAGTCCCAGGCGCCGGCTCATGCCGTGCTCGACATGCGGCTCGAGGATGGCTCGGGCCTTAAGGTGGTCGAGGCCGTGCGCGACGCCCGCGCCGACGCCAAGATCATCATGCTGACCGGCTACGGCAACATCGCCACGGCGGTGGCGGCCGTGAAGGCCGGGGTGGTGGACTATCTCTCCAAGCCTGCCGACGCCGACGACGTGGCCCGCGCCCTGCTGGCCGCCAAGGACGCCGCTCCGGCCCCGCCGGAAAACCCGATGAGCGCCGACCGCGTGCGCTGGGAGCACATCCAGCGGGTCTACGAGATGTGCGGCCACAACGTCTCCGAGACGGCCCGCCGCCTCAACATGCACCGCCGCACGCTGCAGCGCATCCTGGCGAAACGAGCGCCGCGGTAACCAAGATCCTCCCCCTCTGGGGGAGGTGGCGCGAAGCGCCGGAGGGGGGACGTTTTCAGCTTCAACCGGTCTTGGCCGATGACGCAGCCGCGCCCCGCGCCGGCGCCGTCGGCGACACCACTCCCCCCCGGAGGGGCTCTTTGATTAACATCCCCGAGAGG
>CBINOL010000131.1:0-13795 GCA_966252285.1 uncultured Caulobacter sp. | reverse complement strand
GCGAAGCCCGGACGCCCCGCGCCCTCTCCATCAGCTCAGCGGCAAGCCGCGTGAGATCGCAAACCTGTTCCCTCTCCCCTTGCGGGAGAGGGTGGCCTGCGAAGCAGGTCGGGTGAGGGGTCTCTCAGAACTGTCCGCGAGGCAGCGATCCGACCGGGTGGGGTCTTCCATTTCTGAGAGACCCCTCATCCGTCGGCCTTCGGCCGCCACCTTCTCCCGCAAGGGGAGAAGGAATCAGCCCTTCTGCCGCGCGGCGAAGTCCCGGCGGAACTGCTCGAACCGCCCCTCTTCGATGGCCGCGCGCATGGCGGCCGTGAGGGCCTGGAAGAAGGCGATGTTGTGCCACGACAGCAGCACCTGCCCCAGGATCTCCTCGGCCTTGAACAGGTGGCGCAGATAGGCCTTGGAGTAGTCGCGGCTGGCCGGGCAGTCGCTGGCGGCGTCCAGCGGGCTTTCGTCCTCGGCGAAGCGGGCGTTCTTGATGTTGATCGCCCCGTCCCAGGTCCAGGCCTGGCCGTGGCGGCCCGAGCGGGTCGGCAGCACGCAGTCGAACATGTCGACGCCGCGATAGACGGCCTCCACCAGGTCGATCGGCTTGCCCACGCCCATCAGGTAGCGCGGCTTGTCGGCGGGCAGCAGGCCCGGCGCGTAGTCCAGCACCTCGCACATCGCCTCGTGGCCCTCGCCGACGGCCAGACCGCCGATGGCGTAGCCGTCGAAGCCGATCTCCTGCAGCCGCTCCGACGATTCCCGGCGCAGGTTCTCGAAGGTCGAGCCCTGCTGGATGCCGAACAGGGCCTGGGTGTCGCGCGTGCCGAACGCAGTCTTGGAGCGCAGGCCCCAGCGCGCCGACAGCTCCATGCCCTCGCGGGCCCGCTTCTCTTCCGCCGGCCAGGCCACGCACTCGTCCAGTTGCATGACGATGTCGGAGCCCAGTAGGTCGGCCTGGATTTCCATCGACCGCTCGGGGCTGAGCACGTGCTTGGTCCCGTCGATGTGGCTGGCGAAGGTGACGGCCTCTTCGGTGACCTTGCTGATCCCCGACAGGCTCATCACCTGGAAGCCGCCGCTGTCGGTCAGGATCGGCTTGTCCCAGCGCATGAACTTGTGCAGCCCGCCCAGGCGCTTCACCCGCTCGGCCGTCGGCCGCAGCATCAGGTGATAGGTGTTGCCCAGGATGATGTCGGCGCCGGTGTCCTTGACCTGGTCGACCGTCAGGGCCTTCACCGTCGCGGCCGTGCCCACCGGCATGAAGGCCGGGGTGCGGATGTCGCCGCGCGGGGTCTTCAGCACGCCCGTGCGGGCCTTGCCGTCCGTGGCTTTGATCTCGAAGGGGAAAGCGGCCATCTAGACGGTCTCTGTATCGGCGCGGAACAGTAGCGAGCCGTCGCCATAGGAATAGAAGCGGTAGCCCGTCGATATGGCGTGCTCGTAGGCCGCGCGCATCGTCACCCGACCAGCGAAGGCGCTGACCAGCATGAACAGGGTCGACTTGGGCAGGTGGAAATTGGTCATCAGCACGTCGACCGCGCGGAAGCGGTAGCCCGGCGTGATGAAGATCGCCGTCTCGTCGGCGAAGGGGCGCACCACGCCGTCCTCGCCCGTGGCGCTCTCGATCAGGCGCAGGCTGGTGGTGCCCACGCAGACGATGCGGCCGCCGGCGGCGTGCACCGCGTTCAGCGCGTCGGCGGTCTCCTGGCTCACCTCGCCGAACTCGGCGTGCATCTTGTGCTCGGAAACCTCGTCGGTCTTCACCGGCAGGAAGGTGCCCGCGCCCACGTGCAGGGTCACGAAGTGCAGGGAAACGCCCTTGGCCTTCAGCGCCTCCAGCAGGTCGGGCGTGAAGTGCAGGCCCGCCGTCGGTGCGGCCACCGAGCCGTCCTCGCGGGCATAGACGGTCTGGTAGTCGGCCCGGTCGCGGTCGTCCTCGGCCCGCTTGGCGGCGATGTAGGGCGGCAGCGGCATCATGCCATGCCGGGCGATGCCGATGTCCAGGTCAGGGCCCGACAGGTCGAAGGCCAGCACCACCTCGCCGCCCTCGTGCTTCTCGACCACCGTGGCGTCCAGGCGCTCGGCCTCGCAGGCCGTCGAGCCCTCGGCGGCGAAGGCCACGCGATCGCCGGCCTTCAGCCGCTTGCCCGGGCGCATGAAGGCGCTCCAGCGGTCCGGGGCGACGCGGCGGTGCAGCGTGGCCTCTACGGCCACCGGCGTACCATCGGCCCCGCCAGTCGTGCGCCCCTCGCGCAGGCCCGACAGGCGGGCGGGGATCACCCGGGTGTCGTTGAACACCAAAGCATCGCCGGGACGCAGGAAATCGGGCAGGTCGCGGACGATGCGGTCCTCGAGGTCCTGCCCCGGGCGCACGACGAGAAAGCGCGCGCTGTCGCGCGGCTCGGCCGGGCGCAGGGCGATGTTGTCGTCGGGAAGGTGAAAGTCGAAGTCGGAAAGGCGCATGGGCCGGCTTCAAGGCCACGAAGGGGGCGCAAGGTCAAGGCGCGGCGCGGCCGCATCGGCGCCGCGCGGCTGCGCAACCGCTGGCCCAGGCCCCTCGAAATGTACGCCGGCTTACACGACCGTCGCCTGCCCGTGCTAAGGGCGAAGTCATGCAACTGATCCTGCACCTTGCCCGCCTCTTCTGCCGCGGCACGGCCCTGGCCCTGGTCCTGCTGGCCCTGGCGCTCGGCCTCGCCGGCCTTGGCGGCGCCTTCAGCGACCGGCTGGACGTGGCCAACCACTTCGCGCCGATCTGGCTGCTGACCGGCCTGGCCGGCGCCCTGGTCGGAGCGATCGTCTCAAGGCGCAGCGAGCGCTGGGCGATCGTGGTCATGGGCGTCGTGGCGATCCTGGCCCACGGCGGCCTGATGGCCCCCGAACTGATCGCCGCCCAGACCCGCAAGCTCGACCCGGGCCCCGCGACGCTAAAGGTCATGCAGTTCAACGTCTGGGCCTCGAACGACGACCCGACGGAGGCGCTGGAGTGGGTGCTGGCCGAGGACCCCGACGTTCTCTTCGTCGAGGAAGGCGGCGGCAGCGCCTGGCCGCTGATCGGCCCGCTGCGCCGCCTCTATCCGTTCGTGGTCTCCTGCGTGGGCAACACCCGCCCGTGCGACACCTGGATCTTCAGCAAGAAGAAGATGGTCGCCCGGGGCGGCGTCTACGACCGCGAGCGGCCGCTGTCGGTGGCCTGGGCCACCCTGGCCGATCCCAGCGGCCCGTTCACGGTGGTGGCCACCCACTATGTCTGGCCGATCCCGGCCGGCGCCCAGCAGGCCCAGAGCCGTCGCCTCGCCGCGATGCTGGACGGCTTCGACAAGAAAGCGATGATCGTCGCCGGCGACTTCAACTCCACGCCCTGGTCGTGGAGCCTGCGGCGTCAGGACAAGCTGTTCGGCCTGGAGCGCCGCACGCTCGCCCTGCCCTCCTGGCCGTCGGGCTCGTTCACCCGGCTCTTGAAGGCGCCCTTCCCGTTCATGCCGATCGACCACCTCTACGCCGGCAAGCAGTGGAAGACCGTGTCGGTCAGGCGCGGCCCGCACCTGGGCTCCGACCACCGTCCGGTGGTGATCACGCTGAAGCGCGGCTAGAGGCGCAAAGAAAAAGGGCCCCTCCGTTTCCGAAGGGGCCCTCTTTTGGATTTAGGCGTCGGCGGCGATCTTGGCGCTGACGATCTTGCCCGGCGCGCGGGGCGGCTCGCCCTTGGGCAGGCTGTCGACGTGATCCATGCCGTCGGTGACCACGCCCCAGACGGTGTACTGCTTGTCGAGGAAGGTGGCGTCGTCGAAGCAGATGAAGAACTGGCTGTTGGCCGAGTTCGGATCCGGCGTGCGGGCCATCGAGCAGACGCCGCGGACGTGCGGCTCGGCCGAGAACTCGGCCTTCAGGTCGGGCTTGGAGGAACCGCCGCGGCCGGTGCCGGTCGGGTCGCCGCCCTGGGCCATGAAGCCCGGGATCACGCGGTGGAAGACGACGCCGTCATAGAAGCCCTCGCGGACCAGTTCCTTGATCCGCTCGACGTGGCCGGGGGCCAGGTCGGGACGCAGCTGGATGGTGACCGGACCGGTCTCGAGCGTCAGGATCAGGGTGTTTTCGAGGTCAGCCGACATGGTCGTCCCTTCGGTACGGGGTTTGGCGAGCAGGCCCGCCGGAAAAATTGAGTCTGGGGCTCTTTAGCCCGCCGCAAAGCAGCTGTGAACCGTCGTCAGTCACTGAACGCTGACGGGGACGTCCAGGTCGCAGACCGAAAAATCCGCGCCCTTGGCCCGGCGCACGGCCGCGATCTGGTTGCGGAACCAGGCGCTGCCCGGGTCGATCACCCGCACCTTGGGCCGCTCGGCTTCCGGGATGTCGGACAGCAGGCGCACCTTGGTCATCTCGTCCTGCGGGTCGGGCACCGGCTCGCCGGTCTTGATGGCCCGCACAACCTCCAGGCCAAAGATCACCCGGCCAAAGGCGGTGTAGCGCTTGTCCAGCGACGGATAGGGCTGGCGCATCAGGAAGAACTGGCTGTTGGCGCTGTCCGGCGCGTCGTCGCGGGCCATGCCCAGGACGCCCGGGCAATAGGTCCCCCAGGCGGCGACCTTCTTGTCGCTGGTCATGGAGTTCCAGCTCAGCGCCTGGCTGACCACGGGCAGCGATTTCAGGAAGCCGACCTCGGTGCCGGCCGGCGAGGCGGCGACCACGAACGGCAGCGCCTCGTCGCGACGGAAGGTGAACTCGGCCTTGAGGTTGGGTTTGCTCGAAGCCCCCTGCCCGGTGTCCTCCGGGTCGCCGGTCTGGGCCATGAACCGGTCGATGACCCGGAAGAAGGTGCGCCGGTCATAGACGCCCTCGCGGGTCAGCTCCTGCAGACGCGCCACGTGGGCGGGCGCGACCTCGGGGACCAGTTCGACGAGAATCCGGCCCTTGGTGCTGTCGATGACCATCACCGTGTCCGGCGCGGGCGTGCGCCAGTCGGATTCGCGGGGCCCGGCCGGCGCCGCGACGGCGGCGGCGGCCTTGGCCCGCTTGGCCTTGGGCGCGGCCTGCGCCGCCGGAACGACCGCCGCGGCGGCCAGGAGAGCTACGGCGGAGACGATCGGCAGGCGCATCTAAGTCGACCTTCGCTTACTTGCTGACCTTCGCGGGTACTTCCACGTCGCAGATGTTGTAGCCGGCGCCAAGCTCGGCCTGCTTCTTCTTGACGACTTCGGCGAAGGCGGCGCTGCGCGTGTCCATCACCTGCACGGTCGGGCGCTTGTCGGCCGGGATGTCGGCCAGCACCTTGACGCTCAGCATCTTGTCCTGCGGATCGGCGACCGGCTCGCCGGTCTTGATGGCGCGCATGACCTCCAGGCCCGACAGCACGCGGCCGAAACCGGTGTAGGCCTTCTCCAGCGACGGATAGTGCTGGCGCATGAAGAAGAACTGGCTGTTGGCGCTGTTGGGGTCGCCGGCGCGGGCCATGCCCAGCACGCCGGGGCAGAAGTTGGCCCAGGCCTGCACCTTGCCGTCGGCGGTCATGGCCGCCAGCATCGACGACTGGCTGGTCACGGCCAGCGGGCCGACGAAACCGGTCTCCAGCGCGCCGACCTTGCCGACCGGGGCGAACGAGCCGCCCGAACCGGAGCGGCGGAAGCTGAACTCGGCCGTCAGGTCGGGCTTGTCCGAGCCGCCGGTGCCGTCGTTCTTGGGGTCGCCCGTCTGCGCCATGAAGCTGTCGATGACGCGGAAGAAGGTCAGGCCGTCGTAGAAGCCGGCCCGCGCCAGTTCGCGCACGCGCTCGACGTGGCCGGGCGCGGCCTCGGGAACCAGCTCGGCGACGATGCGGCCCTTGTTGGTCTCGACGACCAGCACGTTCTCCGGATCGGGCGTCCGCCATTCGGCGACTTGAGCGGAGGCGGCCGTAGCCGAAACGAGCGCCAGGGCGGCGACGCCGAGAACGCGGAACGCAGACTTCATGGATTTCCCCGAACAGATCTCGTCGCCCCGCGTAGAACGGGCGGAGCGGAACCACAAGCTTTGTCGATGATTTCGGCCACTTGTGGGCGATGCGAAGATGCTCTCCCCCTCAACTCTTCGATCCTTCTCCCCTTGCGGGAAAAGGTGGCGGCCGAAGGTCGACGGATGAGGGGTCTCTCAGAAATCGAAATACCACGGCCCGGCCGATCCGCCACCGCAGCGGTGAGGTCTGAGAGGCCCCTCACCCGACCTGCTTCGCAGGCCCCCCTCTCCAGCAAGGGGAGAGGGAGCTGGCCTGCCGAAGCTAAATCAGCGCGCCTTGATCTTGGCCATCAGGTCGGTGGCGACGCCGGGGCTGACGAACTTGCCGACTTCGCCGTCGAGCGAGGCGATTTCCTTGACCAGCTTGGAGGCGATGGCCTGGTGGCGCGGGTCGGCCATCAGGAAGACGGTCTCGATCTCGCGATCCATCTGCTGGTTCATCGCGGTCATCTGGAATTCGTATTCGAAGTCGGCCACAGCCCGCAGGCCGCGGACGATCATCTGGGCGTTCACTTCGCGGGCGAAGTGGATCAGCAGGCTGTCGAAGGGGCGGACCTCGATGGCCGCGCCCTTCAGGTGGGCCGTCTCGCGCTGCAGCATTGCGACCCGCTCGTCGAGCGAGAACAGGGGGCTCTTGCCGATGTTGACGGCTACCCCGATGACCAGCTTGTCGACCAGCTTGACCGCCCGACCGATGATGTCGAGGTGGCCGTTGGTGACCGGATCGAAGGTCCCGGGATAAAGACCGATACGCATGAAACCCCCTGCGCCTATTGACTTACGGGGTCTCGTCCGCCCCGCTTGCGTCATCCTGCCCTTCGTCGCCGCCGGCCTCGGCCAGACGTTCGACGCTCACGACATGCTCGTCCGCCGCCGTGCGGAAGACGGTTACGCCCTGAGTATTCCGCGCCGCAACACGAATTTGCGCGACGGGGCACCGTATCAGCTGACCAGCGTCCGTCACCAGCAGGATTTGGTCGCTCTCGTCGACCGGGAACGAGCCCACCAGCTTGCCGCCGCGCTTGGACAGGTCCTGGGCCGCCAGGCCCTGGCCGCCGCGACCGGTGCGACGGAAGTCGTAGGCGCTGGTGCGCTTGCCGTAGCCCTCCGACGACACGGTGAGGATGATCTCCTCGGCCGCGCCCAGCTCGGCGATGCGCTCGACGGTGAGGGTGGCCTCGCCGGCCTCTTCGTCGGCCTCCTCCGGCGCCGGGGCTTCCTCGCCCTCCTCGCCGTTGGCGGCGCGCAGCAGGGCGCGCTGGTGCTTGAGGTAGGCGGCGCGCTCGGCCGGGGTGGCGTCGACGCTGCGCAGGACGGCCATCGAGATGACGGTGTCGCCCGAGGCCAGCTTCACGCCGCGCACGCCGGTGGAGTCGCGGCTGGCGAACACCCGCACCTCGTCGACCGAGAAGCGGATGCAGCGGCCGGCCGCCGTGGTCAGCAGCACGTCCTGGTCGCTGTTGCAGACGGCGACGCCGACGATGCCGTCGCCTTCGTCCAGCTTCATGGCGATCTTGCCGTTGCGGCGGACGTCGACGAAGTCCGACAGCTTGTTGCGACGCACGCTGCCCGAGCGGGTGGCGAACATCACGTCCAGGCCGTCCCAGGTGGCCTCGTCCTCGGGCAGGGTCAGGATCGAGGTGATGGTCTCGCCCGGCTCGATCGGCAGCAGGTTCACGAACGCCTTGCCGCGCGAGTTGGCGGCGCCCAGCGGCAGGCGCCACACCTTCATCTTGTAGACCTTGCCGCCCGAGGTGAAGAACAGCAGCGGCGCGTGGGTCGAGGCCGAGAACACGCGGGTGACGGCGTCCTCGTCCTTGGTGGCCATGCCCGACTTGCCCTTCCCGCCCCGATGCTGGGTGCGGTAGTTGGCCAGCGGGGTGCGCTTGACGTAACCGCCCATGGTGACGGTGATCACCATGTCCTCGCGGACGATCAGGTCCTCGTCTTCCACGTCGGCGTCGCCGTCGACGATCTGGCTGCGGCGCGGGATGGCGAACCTGTCCTTCACATCGACCAGCTCTTCGCGGACCACGGCCATGATGTTGGCGCGGTCGGACAGCAGGTCGAGATAGCCCTTGATGGCCTCGGCCAGCTGGGCGGCCTCGTTGCCGATCTCGTCACGGCCAAGGCCGGTCAGACGCGACAGCGTCAGGGCCAGGATGGCGCGGGCTTGCTCGTCGGTCAGGCGGATGAATCCGCCGTCTTCCAGCACCGAGCGCGGGTCGGCGATCAGCTCGACCAGGGGCAGCATGTCGCCCATCGGCCAGGCCTTGGCCACCAGGCGCTCGCGCGCCTCTGCCGGGTCCTTGGACGAGCGGATGATGTGGATGAACTCGTCGATATTGGCTACGGCGATGGCCAGACCGACCAAGACGTGGCCGCGGTCGCGGGCCTTGCCCAGCTCGAACTTGGTGCGGCGTACGACGACTTCCTCGCGGAACTCGACGAACACTTCCAGGAGCTTGCGCAAGCCCATCTGCTCGGGACGGCCGCGGTTCAGGGCCAGCATGTTGACGCCGAACGAGCTTTGCAGCGCGGTGAAGCGGTAGAGCTGGTTGAGGATCACCTCGCCCGAGGCGTCGCGCTTAAGCTCGACCACGATGCGCATGCCGTCGCGGTTGGACTCGTCGCGGATGTCGGCGACGCCCTCGATCTTCTTGTCGCGGACCAGCTCGGCGATGTGCTCGACGAGGTTGGCCTTGTTCACCTGATACGGGATCTCGGTGATGATGATGGCTTCGCGGCCGGCGCGGATCTCGTCGACGCTGGCGACGCCGCGCATGACGACCGAGCCGCGGCCGGTGAGCAGCGCATTGCGCGGCGGCGAACGGCCGATGATCTCGCCGCCGGTCGGGAAGTCCGGGCCGGGCACGAGGTCGAGCAGCTGGTCGGTGGTGACCTCCGGCTCGTCGATCAGCAGCAGGCAGGCGTCGATGACTTCGCCCAGGTTATGCGGCGGAATGTTGGTCGCCATGCCGACGGCGATGCCGCCCGCGCCGTTGACCAGCAGGTTGGGGATCCGCGACGGCAGGACGGTCGGTTCCTGCTCCTTGCCGTCGTAGTTGTCGGCGAAGTCGACCGTGTCCTTGTCGAGATCGGCCAGCAGCGACATGGCCGGCGGCGCCATGCGGCACTCGGTGTATCGCATGGCCGCGGGCATATCGCCGTCGACCGAGCCGAAGTTGCCCTGGCCATCGATGAGCACCAGGCCCATCGAGAACGACTGCGTCATGCGCACCAGGGTGAAGTAGATCGAGGCGTCGCCGTGCGGGTGATACTTACCCATGACGTCACCGACGACGCGGGCCGACTTGACGTACGGACGCTCGGGCGTCTGGCCCTGCTCGTGCATCGAGAACAGCACCCGACGGTGCACAGGCTTGAGGCCGTCGCGCGCGTCCGGAAGGGCGCGGCTGACGATGACGCTCATCGCGTAGTCGAGATACGAACGGCGCAGTTCGTCCTCGATGTTGATCGGGGCGATGTCTCCGCGCGGCCCTTCGGGAGGCAGAGTGTTTTGATCGTCGCTCAAGGGGATTTTTCGCCGTCAGAATCGAACACGGAACAGTCGGAAACAGTTAGCATTCTGACACGGACGGCGCCACCTTCGCCGCCCCATGCGTCCCTTACGAATGCAGGAGCAGTTCATGCGTCTGACCGCCCTTTTCCTCGCCGCCGGCCTCGTGGCCGCCACCACGGCCTCCGCCGCCGATGCGCCCGCCACCGCGACCGCCGAGATCAAGGGCGCCGACGGCAAGACGATCGGTACGGGGACGATCACCGAAGCCCCGCACGGCGTGCTGCTGAAGATCGAGGCCAAGGGCCTGACGCCGGGCTGGCACGGCCTGCACTTCCACGAGAAGGGCGACTGCGGCACGCCTGACTTCAAGTCGGCCGGGGCCCACGTGCACACCACGGCCACGGTGGTCCACGGCCTGCTGAACCCGAACGGCAACGACAACGGCGACCTGCCCAACCTGTACGCCGCCGCCGACGGCTCGGCCGTGACCGAGGTGTTCTCGCCCCTGGTGTCGCTGAAGGGCGCCGGCGGCCGCCCCGCCCTGCTGGACGCCGACGGCTCGGCCATCGTCATCCACGCCAGCCCCGACGACCACACCAGCCAGCCGATCGGCGGCGCCGGCGCGCGCAGCGCCTGCGGCGTGGTGAAGTAACCCCTTCCCCCTCCCCTTGGAGCTGAAACCAAAACGGCCTCCGGATCGCTCCGGAGGCCGTTTCTGTCTGGGATGTTCCCGACCTTAGCGCGGCAGCACCAGGCCCGGATCGATCGGCTTGGCCTTGTCCTTCGGGGTCGGGGCGTAGCGGACCTCGAAGTGCAGCTGGGGCTCGTTGACGCCGCCCGTCTGACCGACCGTGCCGAGCTGTTCGCCCTGGCCGACCTGCTGGCGCATCTTCACGTCGGTGGTGGCCAGGTGGGCGTAGGCCGTGACCCAGCCGTCGGCGTGCTTGACCAGCACGAGGTTGCCGAAGCCCGGCACCTGGTTGCCAGCATAGACCACCTCGCCCGAGGCGGCGGCCTTGACCGGCGCGCCGGCCGTGGCGCGGATGTTGAGGCCGTCGTTGCGCTGGCCCGTGCCCTTGGGGCCGAAGTCCGAGATGGTCTCGCCGCGCACCGGCCAGACGAAGCGGCCGCGGCCGGCGGCCGTGATCTCGGCCTCGGTCGGCGGGGCGCTGCTCTCGATGATCGGACGCGACGGCGCGGGCGGCGGGGTGATCGGCTGGGCCGATACCGGCGCGCTGGGACGCGGATAGCTGGAGGTCGAGCCAGACGGCGTGTAGGGGCGCGGGCCGGACGGCAGACCGCTGGTCGACGGCGCGGGAGCCGGCGAAGCGCCGATCGGGGCCTGGGCGGTAGTGGTCGGGGCCGGGGTCGAGGGACGCGGCGCGGGCGTGGTCACCGTCGTGCGGATCGGGCCGCGGTCCTTGTAACCGTCGGGCAGAACGACCTTCTGGCCCTTCTTGACCGAGGTGCCAGTGCGCAGATTGTTTTCCTTGGCCAGGGCGGAGACGCTGACGTTGAAGCGCTTGGCGATGCCGGCCAGGGTGTCGCCGCTCTCGGCCACATAGGCCTTGTCGGTGGTGGCCGGACCTTTGAGTTTCTGGCCCGGACGGATCACGTACGGGGCCTTCAGGTCGTTGTCCTCGACCAGGTCCTTGCGGGTGGTGCCCAGCTCGCGGGCGATGGAGTCGATGGCGTCGCCCGACTTCACCGTGTGGATCTTCGGCTTGCCCGCGACCTCGATCACCTTGCCGGTGATGCTGACGGTCGTCGTGGTCGTGGCGGCCGGGGCCGGCTCGTCGTCGACGACGGGACGCGAGGGCGGCGGCGCGGCGGCCGGGCGCGAGCCGATCGGCGGGGCCGAGGCGGTCGGCGTGCGGGTCGGGGCCGGCGCGGCGCCCGCCAGGGTGGACGAGCCGCCCGGAACCGGCTGCATCACCGTGGCCTTGGACGGACCCTTGTCCTTGTAGCCTTCCGGCAGGCGGATCTTCTGACCGGCGCGGATCGAGGCGCCGCTGCCCATGTCGTTCTCGTCGGCCAGGGCCACCGGGGTGACGCTGAAGCGACGGGCGATGGCGCTGAGGGTGTCGCCGCTCTCGACCACATAAGCTTTCGCCTTGGTCGAGGGGCCCTTCAGCTTCTGCCCCGGCTTCAGGCGATAGGGCTCTTCCAGGTCGTTCAGCTTGGCCAGCTCGGCGCGCGAGATGCCCATCTTGCGGCCGATGGCGTCGAGCCCGTCGCCGGACTGGACGGTGTAGGTCTGCGGGCCGCCGCTGACGTCGACGACCTTGCCGCCGGTGACGGTCACCACGACCGGACGCATGGCCGGCTGCTGCTGCACGGGCGCCGGGGCCGGGATCGGACGGCTGTCGGCGGGCGGCGGGGGCGGCGGCGGAATGTCGGAGGGCACCGGCGACAGCGGCTGGCTGGACACGGCGCCGGCGGCGACCGGCGCGGTCACCGGCGGGGCGTCGTCCTCAGGCGGCTGGGCGGCCGGCGGCGGGGTCTGGACGGCGGGCGGAGCCTGGACGAGCGGCGGGCTGACGCCGCTGTCGGCGCGGGTCGGATACTGGGCGCCGGTCGTCTCGCAGGCCGCGAGCGTTCCAGCCGTCAGCGCGATCACCGCCGCTTGCGTCCACAACTGCCTCATGACCTCTCCTTTCCTCGCGGAGCCTTCAAGTCGCCGCCGCAAGGGTAAATCAAACCTTAACCAAATACGCGCGGCGTCGCCGAACCTGTGGACGCCGGGCCCGCTCTACTCGCGGGCGACGCCTTCCAGGATCGGGACGAAACGCACGTCGCACAGGGCCTCGACCGTGAAGCCCCCCTTCCCGTCGCCGGCATAGCGGCGAAGGCTCTGGACCGGCCCGCGACCAACGGGCGCGACGAGCACGCCGTTGGGCTTGAGCTGAGCCAGAAGCCCCTTAGGTTCTTCCTGCGCCGCAGCCGTGACCATAATACGGTCAAAAGGCGCCTGCTCGCGCCAGCCTTCCCAGCCGTCGCCGAACTTGGTGATGACATTGGTCAGGCCCAGGGTCGCAAAACGCGCCTCGGCCTCCTTCATCAGGGTGCGATAGCGCTCGACCGTGTAGACGAGGCGCGACACGCGGCTGAGGATCGCGGTCTGATAGCCCGAGCCGGTGCCGATCTCGAGCACGCGGCAGCGCGGCTCGACCGTAAGGGCCTGGGTCATCAGGCCGACGATGAACGGCTGGCTGATGGTCTGGCCGCAGGCGATCGGCAGGGCCGAATCCTCCCACGACCGCTCCTTGAAGAGGTCGGGCGTGAACAGGTCGCGCGGGGTCTTCTCGATCGCCGACAGCACATTGGGATCAGTGACGCCCTGAGCCCGCAGGGCGTCTAGCAGCCGCTTCAGCAGCGCTTCAGGCGTTTCCGGGCGCTTGGCGCTCGCCATCACAGGCCAGGCTCCGGCTTGGAGGCGAGCTTAGGGGGCGCTCCGCCCAGCACGCCCTTGAGGGCGGCGACGGTGGCGTTGTGCGTCAGGTCGATATGCAGGGGCGTCACCGAGATGCGCCCTTCGTACACGGCCTTCAGATCGGTGCCCTCCGGCGGATTGGACGGCTTGGCGGTGAAGCCGGTCCAGTAGTAGTCGCGACCACGCAGGTCGGTCCGCTTTTCAATGCGCCGCAAGTGCGAGTCGCGGAAGCCTTGGCGGGTCACTTCCACGGCATCGACGCGCTCGGGCGGGATCGGCGGGAAGTTGACGTTCATCACCACGTCCGAGGGCCAGCCCACTTCCAGCAGGCGGCTGATGATGCCCGGCGCGAAATGCTCGGCGGTCTCCCAGTGGGCGACGACCTCGTCGGCGAAGTAGGTCATGGCCTGCGACAGGGCGATGGCCGGAACGCCCAGCACCATGCCTTCGATGGCGCCGGCGACCGTGCCCGACAGGGTGACGTCCTCGGCCAGGTTCTGGCCGCGATTGACGCCCGACAGCACCAGATCCGGACGCGCGCCTTGGACCAGTTCCTGGAAGGCCAGCGCCACGCAGTCGGTAGGCGTGCCTTCGACCGCGAACCGGCGCTCGCTGATCTTCCGCACCCGCAGCGGGTCCGCCAGGGTGAGGGCACGGCTGGCGCCCGACTGCTCGTATTCCGGCGCGACGACCCAGACGTCGTCCGACAGGGTCGCGGCGATGCGCTCCAGGGACTCAAGCCCCGGAGCGTGGATGCCGTCGTCGTTGGTGAGGAGGATCCGCATCTTACTGCTCCTCCCCCGTAAAACGGGGGAGGTGGCGCGGCGCCATCGGCGACGTGACGGAGGGGGCGACCGCCG
>CBINOL010000130.1:0-13799 GCA_966252285.1 uncultured Caulobacter sp. | reverse complement strand
CCCATCGAGGGGGAGGGCTTTCCTTTTTTCACTTCACCGCCACGGTCGCGCGGCGTTCCAGCTTGCCCCAGCCGACCCGGCCGCCGCGCACGGCGGTCAGCACCGACTTGACCACCACGTAGTACATCAGCTGGCGGTAGCCGAAGCGCTGCACCGGCAGGTAGGGCAGGTCGGCCCACGGCGCGCGTTTCTCCAGGGCCATGCCCAGGGCGCCGGCCGACAGGTCGACGAGAATGAACACCGCCCAGTAGAGCAGGCCGCGCACCATGTCGTCGGGCCGCCATTCCAGCGGATGGGCCAGCGCCGCGTAGAGGCCCGAGACCAGGCTCCAGACCACGGCCAGGTCGACCAGCGGCGCGGCGACGGCCAGCAGGATCTGGAACAGCCAGATCTGCGGCAGCGCCACGAAGCCCAGCACCGGGGTCTTGGGATTGAACAGCGCCGCGCGGTGCTTCCACACGCATTGCAGGGTGCCGAACGACCAGCGGAAGCGCTGCTTGAGCAGGCCCGACACCGTGTCAGGGGCCTCGGTATAGGCGCGGGCGGCCGGGTCGAAGGCCACCGTCCAGCCGGCGCGCTGGCAGGCGATGGTCAGGTCCTGGTCCTCGGCCAGGGTGTCGGAGGGATAGCCGCCCAGGGCGTCGAGCACGCTCTTGCGCCAGGCCCCGACCGCGCCCGGCACCACCGTCACCGCGCCCAGGGCCGCCAGCGCCCGCCGCTCCAGGTTCTGGGCGGTGACATATTCCAGCGCCTGCCAGCGGGTGACGATGTTGAGGCGGTTGCCGACGATGGCGTTGCCGGCCACCGCGCCGATCTTCGGGTCGGCGAACCAGCGCACCAGCCGGCCGATGGTCGACTTGGGGAACTGGGTGTCGGCGTCCAGGGCCACGACGTATTCGCCCTTGGCCACGGCCAGGCCCCGGTTGACGGCGCGGGCCTTGCCGCCGTTCTCGAACGACAGCAGCGTCACGCGCGGATCGCCCGCGAAGTGGTCGCGCACCTCCTGGGCCGTGCGGTCCTTGGAGCCGTCGTCGAGGACCAGCACCTCGATGTTCGTCCAGTCGCTCTCCAGGATCCGCGCCACCGAGGCGGCGATCACCTTCTCCTCGTTGAAGCAGGGGATCAGCACGCTGACCAGCGGACCGGTCGTGGGATCGAGGTCCTGCGGCGTGCGCTCGGTCGCCTTGTGGACGAGGGCCAGGCACGCCAGGAAGACGAGACGCGCCACACCTAGCGCAATGGCGGTGATGAAGAGCCCGACCAGCAGGGCGTTCAGGCCCCGGAAGAAGCCGAAGCCGATGCGGTCCAGCGCCAGGCCGACAGGATCACGCTCGCTCTTGGGCATCACCTGCTCAGGCGTCATGCCGGCTAGCTCGCCGACCGTGACCAGCCGGTAGCCGCGGGCGCGGATGCCGTCGATCAGGCCGGGCAGGGCCTTGATGGTGTTCTCGCGATTGCCGCCGGCGTCGTGCAGCAGAACGATCTGGCCAGGATTGGCGCCCGGATGGTCCAGGCGGTCGAGCGCGCGGTCGATGATCACCTGCGGCGGCGGCTTCTGCCAGTCGTCGGTGTCGACCCGCAGGCCCACGATCAGGTAGCCGAGGGTCTGGGCGATCACCAGCGGATCGACCTCACGCGGGGTCGAGGGCTCGGCGTCGCCGAAGAACGGCGGGCGGAACAGGCGCATCGAGCGGCCGGTGACCACCTCGAACAGGCGCTGGGTGGCGTTCAGCTCGACCTGGGTCTGGGGCAGCGGCGTCTCGCCGATGTTGGGGTGGGTCCAGGTGTGGCCGCCCACATCGTGGCCCTCGCGGATCTCGCGCTCCACCAGGCCGGGATGCTTCTGCATGTTCTGGCCGATGACGAAGAAGGTGGCCGGGGCGTTCTTGGCCTTGAGAATATCGAGGATCTTCGGCGTCCAGCGCGGGTCGGGGCCGTCGTCGAAGGTCAGGGCCACCAGGCCCGGCTTCTGGCCGTAGCGCTCGATGACGTAGGAGCTGGGCAGGACGTCGTAGGTCTCGCCCGAGATCAGGCCGGTGTCGGGATCGAACTCGAGGCTGCGCTTACCGGGCGTGGGCAGGGACGAGACGCGCAGCACCTCGCCGCCGCCGTCGAAGTCGACGCTCTGGCCGGCCGGGATACGGGCCAGCGCGCCGGCCGTGCCCTTGCCGTAGGGTTGGCCCAGCACGCTCCACACGCCCGGATCCTCGCCGCCCATGCGCCACAGGCCATAGCCGCGCGGCCGGAACGGATCGGTGGCCTTGATCTGGTTGAACAGCGTGGCCGCGTCGAGGAACCACACCACGTGCCTGTCGCCGTTGTCGGCGGCGTAGGCGTAGGTGGGGTTGAGGGCGTCGTCGTCCATGCGGATGTCCGCGCCGGCGTCCTGGGCGTTGCGGATCGCCTCGTGGAAGGTGGCCGCGTCGCCGCTGGCCGCCGTGCCGTCGGCCTTCAGCGTCCAGTCGTAGCCGTAGGCGCCCAGCGCCAGCACGGTGCGGGCCGGGTCGAGGGTGGCGAAGCGCTTGTCGAGCTCGCTCTCGTACCAGTCCTGGCCGGCGTTGGGGCCAGGATCGCCGCCGCCGTAGTGCTGGTCGTAGGCCATCAGCACGATGGTGTCGGCCGACTGCTGCAGGCGCTTCAGCGGCCAGCCCTGCTCGTCGAAGGGCGCGGTGACCCAGACCTCGCGGCCCGAGGCCTTGAAGGCCGCGCGGGCCTCGTCCAGCAGCAGCGGGTAGTTGGCCAGGCCCTTGGGCGACAGGGCCTCGAGGTCGAAGATGTAGCCGCCGAAGCCGCGCCGCTGGGCCAGGGCGACCAGGTTGTCGATCAGCGCCTTGCGGGCGGCCGGATCGGCCAGCAGGGCGTCGGCCATCGGACCATTGAACCTGGCGTCGGCCGAGTTGTGGACCAGGGGCAGCACGGTCGGGTGATTGGGCGCGGCGGCGATGCGGGCCGTGCCGACCGGGTCGTCGTCGACCGAGATCTGGCCCTTGGGTCCGTTCAGCGCCACCCACTGCGGCGAGACGACGTCGAGGCCGGCGATGTGCCGGCGCAGGGACTCGCGGCTGTCCTCGTCCCAGGGCACGTAGAAGCCGACGCTGAGCGGCTTGGCCGCGCCCGTCGTGGCCACGGTCTTGGGCGCAGGCAGGCGGCGCCAGGCCGGCGGCTTGCCGGGCTTGAGGCGATGGACCGTCTCCTCGTGCAGCGCCGACAGCACGTGTGGGTCCTTCAGCGTCACCGCCGGCAGGCGCGGGGCGAAGGCCAGGGTGGCCAGGAAGCCGGCGACGATCGCCGCCACCAGCGACAGGGCTATGCCCGCCGCCAGGGTGAACCGGCGCCGCCGCTTGCCGGTGGGATCATGGAAGATGTGCCGATCGTCGCCGCTCATCGCGCCGTGCCCCGTTCATACCGCTGATAACACGGTTTCGGCGGCGCAATGATCCTGGATCATGTCCGAACGGTGGCGCTTGAACGGCCTTGAAGCGACTGCGACTTTTTGGCGGGGGATCGGCGCGTGCGGGCGCCCCCTTCACTCCCGTCATTCCCGCCCTTGTGGCGGGAAACCCTCTGTCAGCCGCAAGGGCGGGTGGGGCGGCGTGCTCAGCACGCCGCTTGCGCCTCACGAAGAAGCGGAACCAGGGGTTCCCGCCACAAGGGCGGGAATGACGGGAGGTGAGGGGAGAGGCTAGTCCACCCAGTCCTTCTCCAGCCGCTTGCTGGCCAGGAAGAACAGGCCGGCGGCCACCAGGTAGAAGCCCATGCCGGTATAGATCGACCAGCGCAGCGACTCCGCGCCGAACATCGGCTTCAGGAGGTCGGAGACCAGGCCGAAATAGTAGATGCCGACGGCGATGCCGAGCAGGTTGTTGATCAGCAGGAACAGGGCCGAGGCGGTGGTGCGCATCGGGGCCGGGGCCAGGTGCTGGACGGCGGCGGTGATGGGGCCCAGCCAGGCCAGGTTCAGGCCCGTGGGGATCAGGAAGATCAGGAAGGCGGCGGTCATGGCGGCGCTCTTGCCCAGGCCCCCGAACAGCGCGCCGCTGTTCATGGCCAGCAGGAAGCAGGGCACCGAGATCAGGAAGGCGATGGCCGGGGTGATCGGATAGCCCGACTTGGACTTGGCCCCCAGCTTGTCGGCCACGACGCCGCCCAGCCAGATGCCCAGGAGGCCGCCGAACAGGGCGATGCCGGCGTAGTACCAGGCGGTCTGCGATAGGCTGAGGCCCAGGCTGCGCATGAAGAAGCTGGGCAGCCAGGCGGCGACGCCGTAGCCGCACACCGACGAGGCGGCCGCGCCGAACGACAGCAGCCAGAACGACGGCTTGGCGGCCAGCAGGCGCACCGCGTCGCCGAACGGCGGGGGCGGCGCGGGCGGGGCCGGGGGCGCGGCGCTCTCGATGCGGTCGGCGCCGCCGCGCGGCGGGTCCTTGACGATGGCGCGGAAGATCGGGGCCAGGACCACGCCCAGCAGGCCCACCACGATGAAGGCCGTGCGCCAGCCGTAGGTCGCCGCCAGCAGGCCGCCGACCAGCGTGCCCAGGCCCGAGCCCAGCGGGATGCCGAAGGCGTAGGCGGCCAGGGCGCGGGCCCGCTGGCTCTTGGGGAAGTAGTCGGCGATCAGCGAATAGGCCGGGGCCACGCCGCCAGCCTCGCCGACGCCGACGCCCATGCGCGAGAAAAAGAGCTGCCAGAACCCGCCGGCGAAGCCGCAGAGGGCGGTGAAGCCGCTCCACACGGTCAGGGCCGCGGTCATGATCCACACGCGGCTGAAGCGGTCGGCCAGCCAGGCGATGGGGATGGCCAGGGTGGTGTAGAGCAGGGCGAAGGCGAGGCCCCCCATCAGGCCGAACTGGCCGTCGGTGAGGCCGAACTCGTCCTTGATCGGCTTGGCCAGGATCCCGAGGATCTGCCGGTCGAGGAAGTTCAGGGTGTAGACGAGGATCAGCGTGGCCAGCACCACGTAGCGATAGCTCGGGGCCGGCGCGGCCTCGTCAGGTTTGCGACCGTCGTCCATCGCCATGCCCCCAGGGAATCAAACTCGGCTTTTTGTAGCCCGGATAAGAAAAGGGCGACGGCCTGTTGCAGCAAGCCGTCGCCCGAGGCGTTCGCCTAGAACTTCACTTCGAACGACGCCGTCACCGTGCGCGGCGGGCCGTAGAAGGCGCTGACGGAGTTGCCGTAGAACACGGCCGCCGACTGCGGGAAGTTGTAGCCGCCGATGCGATAGCGCTCGTCGCCGAGGTTCTTGCCGGTCAGGGCGGCCTTGTAGCGGCCCTGCGCCGAGGTCCAGATCAGGCTGGCGTCATAGAGCCAGTAGGACCCCTGATCGAGCGCCGAGGGGATCTCGAACATGTGGTAGGACGAGCGGTACGATGCCGTCGGGGTGAAGGTGATCGAGCCGTGGTCGCCCAGGTCGTGGCTGAAGTTCAGGCCGAAATTGCCCGTCCACTTCGGGGTGTTCTGGAATACCCGCGAGTTGGAGAAGTCGCGCACCACCGGCGGCGTCGAGGTCAGGTCCAGCGCCTTGTACTCGTCGAACTCGGCCTTGATGTAGCCCAGCGAGACGTTGGCGCTGACCCAGTGGGCCAGCTTGGCGATCCCCTCGACCTCGAAGCCCGACATGTGGGCGCGGCCGACGTTCAGCACCTGGCTGGCGATCGAGGCGCCGACCGGGGTCTGCTGGGTGACCTGCATGTCCTTGTACTTGGAGTAGAACACCGCGGTGTTCAGGCTCAGGCGGCGGTCGAAGAAGTAGCCCTTCAGGCCGCCCTCGAACGAGTCGACGGTCTCGGGCTCGTAGCCGTCGGCCGAGTTGGGCGTCAGGATCTGGTCGGAGCGCATGTCGAAGCCGCCCGACTTGAAGCCCTGGCTGTAGGAGACATAGGCGTTCAGGTCGTCGCTGATCTCGTACTTGGCGCTGAGGCGCGGGGTGAACTTCGAGAAGGTCTTCTTGTTGGTGAAGCTCGAGCGCAGCAGGCCGGGCACGGCGGCGTTGTTGCCGAACAGCGGGCTGCGGATGCCCGTGAAGTTCTGGCGATAGACGCGGCCGTACTTCTCGTCGCGGGTCATGCGGCCGCCGACCGAGACCGACAGGCGCTCGGTCAGGTCGTAGCTGACGTCGGCGAAGGCCGAATAGCTTTCGGTGTCGACATTGCCGGCGGTGGCGATGGTGGTGTTGATCTGGCTGACCACGGTGTCGAAGGCGCCGGCGGCGGTGGCGTTCATGTAGTAGACGCCGGCCACGCCCTGCCAGCGGTCGCCGGTGAACAGCGCCTGGAATTCCTGGCTGAACTGGTGGTCGTTGTAGCGGCCCGGGATGTCGAGATAGGCGCCCGGCAGTTCGTCGAAGTCGATGGTGCCCTCGGTGTTGCCCGAGCGGTAGGCGGTGATCGACTTGACGGTGATCAGGTCGTTGATCGTCCACTGGCCCAGCAGCGACACGCCGCTGTTCTCGACGCGGTTGCTGTCGCCCGAGCCGGCGCGGGTGTCGTAGACGTCGGGCAGCACCTCGCCGCCGGGGATCGGCTGGCCCAGGATGTTCAGCGCCTGCACCTCGCGGTGGCCGTGGCGGGGGTTGGACTTGTCGCGGGTGGTGTCGGCCGACAGGCGGAAGAACAGCGCGTCGGTGGGCGTGTACTCGACGCTGACGCGGCCGGTGGCGACGTCCTTGTCGTAGTGCTCGGCGCCGGTGTTGAGGTTCTTGCCGTAGCCGTCGTGGTCGAAGCTGGCGGCGGCGAAGCTGACCGCCAGCTTGTCGCCGATCGGAGCCTTGGCCGAGACCAGGAAGTCGCGCTGGTCGTAGCTGCCCAGCGAGGCCTTCAGGCGCAGTTCCGGCTCGGGGCCGATCTTGCGGGTGACGTACTTCACCGCGCCGCCGATGGTGTTGCGGCCATAGAGCGTGCCCTGCGGGCCGCGCAGCACTTCGATGCGCTCGATGTCGAACACGTCGAGCACCGCGCCCTGCGGGCGGGCGATGTAGACGTCGTCGACATAGAGGCCCACGCCGGGCTCGAAGCCCCACAGCGGGTCCTGCTGGCCGACGCCGCGGATGAACGAGATCAGGGTCGAGTTGGATCCGCGCGCCACCTGCAGGGTGAGGTTCGGGGTCGACTGCTGCAGGCTGGTGATGTCGGAGGCGCCCATGCGCTCCAGCGCGGCGGCGCCATAGGCCGAGACGGCCACCGGCACGTCCTTCAGGGTCTCTTCGCGCCGGCGGGCGGTGACGACCACCTCTTCGACGCCGACGCCCGTTTCGCCGGTCGCGGTCGCTTGTTCCTGTGCAACCGCGAGATTGCTCGCAGCGCCCCACGCCGCGCCAGCCAGCAGCGCAGCCTTCCACATCGTTTTCATGGACAGCCCCTCTTACCTAGATGCGTTTCGTCCCTCACGCTGGCCGGGCCGTCTTGAGCAGCCTCGTTTCCAGCGTTTTCCCGCACGATTTCACCGTCGCGGGAATTCGACTTCACTGTCACCTAGGTTGAGGAAATGCGCCAGCCTTTTTTCACCAGGTGGTGAAAAGTGTAATCCGCGGGCGGAAGGTCGCTTGCGTCAGGCCTTGCCGGACCTGGCCACGACCGCCTCGAAACCGGCCGCGCAATAGGCGAACAGGCGGGCGCGCACGGCCTCCAGGTCGCTGGAGTGGCACACCCCTTCCGACAGCGAGTCGATACGGCCGGTCTCCGACAGGGCCAGCATCATCGAGCCGGTCAGGAACTGGTAGCACCAGTAGAGGTCGCGATACTCCGCGTCGGGACGGACGATCTTCAGCGTGTCGACCAGCTGGTGGACGACGGGGTCGAAGAACCGGGCCATGGTCTCGCCGCCCCAGGCCGGGGTGTTGTTCACCTGGGCGACCAGGGCGAAATAGCTCTTCCAGCCGCCGCCGCCCTCCTGCGAGATCCGCAGCAGGGGGTCGATGAAGGCGGTGATCACCCCCTCGACCGTCATGCGCGCGCCGAAGGTCTCGACATAGGCGTTCATCGAGACGCTGCGGGCCTGATTGAGGATGTCGGCCCGGCGCAGGAACACCGCGTCGAACAGCTCGCGCTTGGCGCCGAAGTAGTAATGGATCAGGGCGGTGTCGACGCCGGCCTCGGCGGCCACCTGGCGGGTGGTCACGCCGTGGAAGCCATGGCGCGCGAACAGGCCCTCGGCGGAGTCGAGGATGGTCTCCTTCAGGTCCAGGCCCGTGGCCTTGGAAGGTCGGCCCCGCCCGCCGGAACGGGCGCGGGTCTTGGCGGCGGTCATGTGGAAGAGACCCATCCGTGAACAGCGTTGTTCCTCGGATAGGCCCGCTTCCGGCGCCCTGGCAAGAGCGCGGCCGTTCCGAGGACGTCGGGTCAGGCCGTGAAAATCCCGTGGAATCCCAGAGGCAAGGCCGTGTTCGCCCGCCAGGTGACCAGCGGACCGTCGGCCACCCGGCGGGCGTCGAAGGCGTGCAGCTCGCTGGCCTGGGCGTCGAGATTGAGGCTGGTGCCGACCAGCCAGCCGTCGAATTCCTCGCTGGAGCCGGGACGGGGCACGAAGACCATCTCCTCGACCAGCTGGCGGCGGCCGAAGGCGAAGGTCTGTTCGCGGCCGGTCTTCCAGTCGCGCACCGCCACCCCGTGGAACACCGGCTTGCCCGGCTCGCCGACGGCGGCGTGGACGCTGTAGCGGCGCGCGCGGCCGGCGAACCGCTCGTCCGAGCGCGGGAACTCGGCGATGCTGTCGAAGCGGGTCAGCTGCGCCTTGCCGTCCGCGTGCAGGGCTATGAGCGCCAAGCGCGGCGGGGCGACGTTGGTGAACGGAACGCCGCGCAGCAGCTGCTCGCCGGCCGAGGCCGTGCCGCGCGGATCGTCGTCGACGCAGGCGTCGAAGCGGATCGTGCCGCCGGAGTCCTCCCAGGCGTCGCCCAGGTGGAAGAAGAAGAACGGCGGCAACTCGAAGGTCCGGCTTTTCGTCAGGTCGGCCTTGTCCAGCACCACCACCTGGGTGCCCAGTTCGGGCTTCCACGCCATGCTGGAGATGTAGGGCATCTCCAGCCGCTCCTGGATCCAGGGCTGCAGCACGATCACCAGATGGCGCTCGGTGGCGGTGAAGTCGTGGATGTAGCTGGCGCGGGGCAGGGCCACGACCTGGGCGTCCTCCAGCGCGCCGTCGGCGGCCAGGCGCCAGACGATGGCGTGCTTGCCCGCCAGGCCCAGGTTCCAGATCCGGCCGTCCGGCTCGCGGCGCGGATGGGCCAGGAACGGCATGGCCTTGAGATCGGGCCGCAGGGTCTTGAAGCCCCTGGTCTCCAGCGTGGCCGGGTCGAGGGCGCAGGGCGAGCCGGCTTCCCACAGGGCCCACAGCTCGCCGCCGGCCATCATCACCGAGGTGTTGGCGCCGTTGGCGTCGTCGGGACCGCCCAGGGCGGCGCCCGGACCGGCCCTGGTGCCGAAGCCCGGCGTGACCATCGCGTTCGCCGCCGTGTTGGCGCGGCGCTTGGGGGTGTCGACGAAGCGGGCGGCGAGGCTGGCCTGGCCGTCCTGGATCGACCAGCGCCGCACCAGGCCCTCGCCGTCGAACCAGTGGCCGGCCGAGCCGCCCGGGCGGCGGAACTTGGCCGGGCCGTTGCGGATCAGCGCGCCCGACAGCCCGGCCGGAGCCTTGCCGCGCAGGCGGGTCAGGGCGGCCGGGGCGATGTCGGCTTCCACGTCGCGGAAGCCCAGGGTCCAGTCGGCGGCCCCGGCGGCGAACACCGTCTCGGGGCTGAGCACGGCGGCGGCCCCGGTCAGGCCGGCGGCGCGGAGAAAGGCGCGGCGATCCATCGACATTCTCGGTCTCAGCGCAGGGTCAGGGCCTGGGCGTTCTCGCCCGGCGCGACGGTGAAGGCGGCGGCTTCGAAGGACGGCGGGCCCATGTTGACCTTGGCGTCGTTGGAGAAGCCGTAGGGCTCGACCGGCAGGCCGAAGGGGTTGGTCCCCAGGCGCCCGTCGCCGTCGACGTCGTGGAAGGCGCGGATGGCGTAGGTCCCGGCCGGCAGGTCCAGACGCACGGTCGGCGCGGTCTCGGCGGCGGGCACGGTGACGGAGGTCACGGCCTTGCCGCCCTTCCAGGCCTGGGCGCTGTCGTACACGGCCACCTGCAGCACGCCGGTATGGGCCTTCAGCGCCGGGAAGCTCACCACCAGGCTGGCGTCGGCCGGGGTTGCGGTGGTCGCGGCGGGCGGGGCGGCCACGACCGGGATGTCCTGGCAGAGGCCGGCGACGGGAGCGGCGAGCACGGCGGCGCAGGCGAACAGCGGGAGAAGACGCATGGAAAGGGTCCTTGAAACGAACGGAAGAAGAGGGCGATGGAACGACAACGCGTTCAACCGAAGAACACGCGCCACAGCAGGCGGCCGGGGATGAAGGCGAAGCCGCCGGCCACGATCAGCCCGCCGACGAACAGGCCGGTCATGAACCGGCGGTGCAGGGCGACCTTGTGGCGGCGGGCGGCGTAGACGGCGATCGGCAGGGCGATGATGGTCCAGCCCGACAGCAGGTGGATCCAGCTCATGGCGCCGTGGTTCATCTCGTGGATGAACAGCGAGCTTATGGCGGTGAGCGCCATGGCGATCACCCAGGTCCAGCCCAGGCCGCGATGCAGGGCGCTGCCCTTGACCCCGATCATCAGCACCGTGCCGACCACCAGGGCGGTGACGGCGGCGGTCAGGTGGATCTGGATCTTCAGCGGCGCGGCCGCCACCAGGGCCAGGTTCGGCAGGTGGGGGGCGATCCCCTCGCGCAGCATCAGGGCGGGGACGGCCGCGGCCGTCGTGGCGACGAGCACGCCGGCGACGCCGAAGAGGCGAAAGCGCCGGGGGCGGGGCTCGTGCATTGACAGGCTGGTCTGGGACATCTTGATCTCCGGGCGGCGGCGGGGTGCGTCGCCGTTGCAGGATCGATAGGAGCCGACGGGGCCGTGTCTCAATCGCCGTTACGTGAGCAGCCGGCTCCGCTTCGCCAATCGCCGCCGTCCGCCGTTCACGCTTCGCCAATGGCGGCCCTGGCGGCGCGGCACGGACGCGGCGTCCTGGTGGCCGGGATCGCCGGGCTGTTCCTGGCCTTCGCCGGGGCGTTCGGCACCGGCGCCTCGCCGCTGTGGATCCGGCTCGTCTACTGGCTGGTGCTGTGCTGGTCGGGCGCGGCGGCCGGGGCGGCCGTTGGCGGGATCGTCCAGAACAGCGGCCTGACCGAGCGCCGGCCCTTCGTCGGCGGGGCGGTGATCACCCTGGGCGTGGCTTTGCCCGGCACGCTGTACGTCTGGGCGATGTCGAGCCTGATGTTCGGCGCCCTGCCGAGGGTTGAGAACCTGCGGCAGTTCTTCCTGCCGGTGCTGGTCATCACCGCGGGGATCACGGCGCTGAACTTCCTGGTCGCCCGCAAGCCGCTCGAGACCCACGCCGCTGCGCCCGAGGCCCCGCCGCCGCGCTTTCTGGACCGCCTGCCGGCCAAGCTGCGCGGCGCGACCCTCTACGCCGTCGAGGCCCAGGACCATTACCTGCGCCTGCACACCTCCAGGGGCGAGGACCTGATCCTGATGCGCCTCTCCGACGCCATCGCCGAACTGGAAGGCATCGAGGGCGCCCAGACCCACCGGTCCTGGTGGGTGGCCCGCGCGGCGGTGGTCGACGCCAGACGCGGCGACGGCCGGGCCGTGCTGACCCTGGCCGGCGGCGCCGAGGCCCCGGTCAGCCGCGCCTACGCCAAGGCCCTGCGCGAGGCGGGCTGGTTCTAGCCGGCGCGTCCCCGCCGCTGGGCCAGCAGGGCCTGCACCTGCGTCCAGCCCTTGCCGGCGGCGAGGGCGTCTATGGTGGCGGGCGCGTTCTCGCTGCACGGCGACGACGGGCCGTCGATCCGCGCGCCGCCCTTGATCAGGGCCAGAGCGGACTTCTCGTCTTCGATGCAGAGCAGCGGCGCGACGCCCGACTTGTTGCGCGCGTTGGGGTCCGCGCCCCGGCGCAGCAGCAACTCGACCAGTTCGGGCTCGGGGTCGAAGAACAGGGCGGTGCGCCCGTAAGCGTCCCGGGCGTTGGGAGAGACGCCCTGGTCCAGCAGCAGCCTGGCCGTGGCCAGGCGGTTCTCGGGCCGTGCGGAGTAGGTGCACTCGAAGATGCCTGCCTCCGCCGCTTTCCGATCGGCCCTGACGCCGGCGTCGGCCAAGACCCGCACCGCCTTTGGGCGGCAGGACTTGGCCGCGGCGACCACGGCGGCATGGCGCTTGGCGGCGGGCGCGCCCTTGAAGGCTCCGGCCGCCAGCAGTACGCGCAGGACATCGTCCTTGCCGCTTTCGACGGCGAGTTCCACGGGCGTGATCGCCTCGTCGAAGTTTGGGCGATGGTCGGCGGCGTCGATCGGAAAGCCGGCCTCAATGAGGGTCTGGAAGGTTTCCGGCGACAGGCCTTCGACACCGCGCAGCATCAGTCGTCGTCCGCCGACCGAACGGGGGTCCAGGCCCTCGTAGCGAAACACCTCGATGGTCCGCTCGTCAGGGCGCAGCCAGCGATCGATCTCGGCGGCCTCGGGAATGCGGTAGCGGATCTCGCCGAAGGCGGGCGGCGCGCCGTCGCCGCCGAGCTGGACCTCGCCGGTGGCGTCGACGCACTTTTCCGTCCGGCCCTGGCGCAGGCACAGGGTGGTCTTGCTGCTGCCGCCGAACCAGGCGCTGTAGTGCGGCTTCAGCCAGCGGAAGCGGGACTCGTCGATGACCTCGAAGAGGGCCGTCACCTTCTCCGGCGGCGGCATGTAGACGTGCCGGCCAGGCAGCAGCACATCGGGTCCGCCGTGGAAGATCACCTCGCCGCTGCGGTGGACCTCCACCGAATAGGTCATGGCCGGCTGGTTGTTGGGGGCGCTGGACAGCACCACAACGTCGGGCCGGTCCAGGCCCTTGAATGGCGGCGTTTCCAGATGGCGCGCCAGGGCGAGGAACGCGATCGCGACGCCGCCGGCCAGGGCGATGAACAGCAGGGCGGCGCGAACGGCCGGGTCGCCGACGGCGCGTTTGGCGGCCGTGGTCTTCGATGCCTGTTCGCCCACGTCGTCCCCTTCAAGCGTACGCGCGGAGAGGACGATCAAAAGCCAAGCTTGGCAACCGGGACTTGCGGCGAGACGGCAAACAAAAAGGGCGGCCCCTGCGAGCCGCCCTTTCCGCTATCGATCAAGCCTTGAGGTCTTAGAACTCTTCCCACTCGTCGACCTTGGTCGCCAGGGCGGCCGAGCCGCCGCCGGGACGGACGAAGGTCTGGGCGCGGACCTGGGCGGCGTGCACCGGGTTGGCGCGCGGCGCGGCCGGGGCGACGGGCGCCGAGGCGCGGGCGCTTTCGGCGCCGACCTTGAAGCGGCCGACCAGGGCGGCCAGTTCGCCGGTCTCGCCCTTCAGCGAGTGGGTGGCGGCGGTGGCTTCCTCGACCATGGCGGCGTTCTGCTGAACGACCTGGTCCATCTGGTTCACGGCGGTGTTGACCTGGTGCAGGCCGGTCGACTGTTCGGTGGCCGAGGCGGCGATCTCGGTGACCAGGGCGTCGATGGTGGCGACCTGCTCGACGATGCGCTGCAGGGCCTCGCCGGTCTGGCCGACCAGGGACACGCCCGAACCGACCTGCTGGGTCGAGGTCGAGATCAGGGTCTTGATCTCCTTGGCGGCTTCGGCCGAGCGCTGGGCCAGGGCGCGGACTTCCTGGGCGACGACCGCGAAGCCCTTGCCCGCATCACCGGCCCGGGCGGCTTCGACGCCGGCGTTCAGGGCCAGGAGGTTGGTCTGGAAGGCGATCTCGTCGATCACCCCGATGATGTTGC
>CBINOL010000129.1:0-13879 GCA_966252285.1 uncultured Caulobacter sp. | reverse complement strand
TCGCACGCCAGCAGCCCTGGCTGCGCCACGCCTGATCAACATGGTTGCTCACCCTACCACTGCTTCGCAGCCCACCCTCTCCCGCAAGGGGAGAGGGCAAAAAGAAAGGCCCGGAGGTTTCCCTCCGGGCCCGTCTCGTAAGGTCATGAAGACCAGATCCGCATCAAACGACGCGGAACCGGATTACTTCACTTGGACCTTGGCGCCGGCTTCAGTCAGCTTCTTGGCGACTTCGTCGGCCTGCTGCTTCGAAACGTTTTCGACGACGTTCTGCGGAGCGCCTTCGACCAGGTCCTTGGCTTCCTTCAGGCCGAGGTCCGGACGGACGCCGCGGACTTCCTTGATCACGTTGATCTTCTTGTCGCCGCCGTCGACCAGGACAACGGTGAACTCGGTTTGCTCTTCAGCGGCTTCAGCCGGAGCAGCGGCGCCACCGACGGCGGCCACGGCGACCGGAGCGGCGGCCGAGACGCCCCACTTTTCTTCCAGCAGCTTCGAGAGTTCAGCGGCTTCCAGCACCGACAGGGTGGACAGTTCTTCGACCAGCTTTTCGAGCTTCGACATGTGTCAGTTCCTTAGAGAGATTGGGATAGATTTGCGGGGATGACCGTTACGCGGCGTCTTTGGTCGCGTAGGCGTTGAAGACGCGAGCCAGCTGGCCAGCCGGAGCCTGCAGGACGCCAGCGATCTTGGTCGCCGGAGCCTGGATGAGGCCGATGAGCTTGCCACGCAGTTCGTCCAGCGACGGCAGGGTCGCCAGAGCGCGCACGCCGGCTTCGTCGAGCACGTTGGTCTGGTCCAGAACGCCACCGACAATCTTGAGCTTGTCGTTTTCTTTGGCGAACTGCACCGCGATCTTCGCGGCCGAGACGGCGTCCGGGCCGAAGGCGATGGCGACCGGGCCGGTGAACAGGGCGGAGCCCGCGTCACCAAGCTTGCCGTCCAGAGCCTTGAGGGCCAGGGTGTTCTTCACAACCTTGATCGCGGCGCCTTCCTTGCGGAGGCGAAGACGAAGGTCGGTCATTTCCGCAACGGTCAGACCCATGTAGTGGGTCACGACGACAGCGCCGGCATCGGCGAAGACGCTTTTCAGCGACTCGATCGATTCCTGCTTTTGAGCGCGGTCCATTGCGGTCTCCTACTCAGTTGCAGGCGGCCGGACCATTCCGGCAGCCAGATGCTCGTCCCATGCGGAATTGCTCCCGCGCGCGAGTTGCATCAGCCTGTTCCAAGGAAAGTCGGCCGCGCACCTGACTCGGACTTGACGTCACGAGAAGGAGGTCTTGGCGTCTCTATCCCTGTCTCCCGACGGCGAGGAAGGGCCCTTCCTCGATTATGGCGTTGGTGACCCCACGCCCCGTAGTTCTCAAACAGGTTCGCCGCCAAACCGGAGTCCAGCGGAGAGGCGGGCCGTATAGAGGATTTGCCGGAGGAACGCAACCGGGTGTCGGAACGCCGCGCGCTCGAACGTCTTCAAAGCGGTGAAACCCTTGAAGGAGCCTCGCCATGCTTGGCCAGTTCGACGCTTCCCCCACCCTACCCGTCAAGGACCTGGCGCGCGCCAAGCGGTTCTATGAAGACGTTTTGGGCCTTCCGTCCGAGGGCGATTCCGAGATGGGCGTCCAAGCCTACCGCGCCGGCGGCGTCGTGCTGACCGTCTACGAATCCGCCTTCGCGGGAACCAACCAGGGCACGGCCGTGACCTGGGCCGTCGGCGAGCGCTTCGACGCCGTAGTCGCGACCTTGCGGAAAAAAGGCGTGGTGTTCGAGACCTACGACATGCCCGACATCGTGGTCGAGGATGGGGTGCATCGAACGGGCGACATGAAGCTGGTCTGGTTCAAAGACCCGGACGGCAACATCCATCACGTTGGAAACTTCTAGGCCCCCAGCCTCTCGTCCGCCTTCTTCGCCGCCGCCACGCCCGTGGCGAAACAGGCCTGCAGCAGATAGCCGCCCGTGGGCGCTTCCCAGTCCAGCATTTCGCCGGCCAGGAACACGTCGGGCCGCGAGCGGAGCGCCAGGCCGTCGAGGCTGTCGAAGGCCACGCCGCCGGCCGCCGAGATCGCGCGCTCCAGCGGCCTCGCCGTCGTCAGCCGGATCGGCGCGGCCTTGATCGCCGCCGCCAGGGCCGCGGGTTCGCTGGGCAGGTCCAGGCCATGAGCCTCGCGCAGCAGGTTCACCTCCACGGGCGACAGCTTCAGCGCCTTGCGCAGGTGATTGGCCAGGGACTGACCGCCGCGCGCGCCCGACAGGCGCCGCTCCAGGGTCTCGGCCGGCAGGTCCGGGCGCAGGTCGATGGTCAGCGTCGCCGCGCCATCGCGGGCGATCGCCTCACGCGGGGCGGCGCCCAAGGCATAGACCGCGCCGCCCTCGACCCCGTAGCCGGCGACCATGGCGTCGCCGCGCGCCTGGCGACCATCGCAGGTCAGCCGGACGTTCTTCAGCGGCTCGCCGGCGAAGCGGTCGCGGAAGATCTCGCTCCAGGAAACCTCGAAACCGCAATTGGCCGCCTGGAACGGCGCGACGCCCGTTCCCTGCCCTTCCAGCAGCCCCGTCCAGGCCGCATCCGAGCCGAGCTTGGGCCAGCTGGCGCCGCCCAGGGCCAGGATCGTCGCGCGCGGCCGCCAGGCCTCGCGGCCGTCCGGACCATCGACCAGCAGCGCGCCGTCAGCGCCCCAGCCCGCCCAGGCCGACCGCGTACGCAGCGTCACGCCCAGGCCCTCCAGGCGCGCCAGCCAGGTCCGCAGCAGCGGCGAGGCCTTCATCGCCTTGGGAAACACCCGGCCGCTGGCGCCGACGAAGGTCTCCTGCCCCAGGTCCTTGGCCCAGGCGACCAGGTCGGCCGGCGTGAAGGCCTCGAGCATCGGCCGCAGAAGCCCGGCGCGATCGCCATAGCGGGCCACGAAACGCTCGAAATCCTCCGAATGGGTGAGGTTCAGCCCGCCGCGCCCGGCCATCAGGAACTTGCGCCCGAAGGTCGGCATCTTCTCGAACACCACGACAGAACGCCCGGCCTGCGCCAGGTGCTGGGCGGCGATCAGCCCGGCGGGCCCGCCGCCGACCACGGCGACGTCGATGATCCTGGAAGCGTCGCCTTTGGAAGCGTCGGAAGTCACGCGGCCTCGATATCCGTCAGAGCAAAGTCGCCGCCCTTGTAGAGCAGCGGCACGCCATTGGTCCTGGCGCAGGCGTAGGAGAAGCAGTCGCCCATGTTGAGCTTGGCTGGATGAACGCCCTTGCCGAAGCGGGCGTGGGCCTCGAGGGCGAGGATCTGCTCGGCTTCGGCGATGGGGACCACCAGTGTATCGAAGGCCGATTGTAGATCGCCAAGTTTCTTGGCGGCCTCGCTCTGGCCAAGGATGGTCGCACGCGAGATCGCCCGAACGGTCTCCCAGCCAGCTATGGCAGAGGTCAGCACGACGGGCGCTTCCGCCAAACTAGCCCGAAAGGCCTCAGCCTCGGGCTCCTCCAGGAGCATGGCCGTCCAGGCCGAAGCGTCGACAAACATCAGTCGTCGTTGAGGCTGTCGAAGAACGCCTTGTCGGCCTTCAGACCTGTCCGGGGCTGACTGGCCACCTCGGCGCATATGGCGCGGGCCTTGGCCAGCTTCTCTTCCCGCGCCTTCTCGCGTGCGGCCAGGGCTTCGGAAGCGGCCAGCTTCACGGCCTCGGTAATGCCAAGCCGCGTCTTCTCGGCCAACTGGCGAACCAGGGCGTCGGTCTCGGGATCGCGGATGTGGAAGGCCATGACCAATCTCCGTCTAGACGAAAGATAACATCGGCTAGCCGAGCCCACAACGAAGGCCCCAAACGCAAGACGGGCGCTGGATTGCTCCAGCGCCCGTCTCTTAAGTCAGTTCGCTTCAGATCAGCCGATTAGGCGGTGATCGAGGCGATGTCGACCTTCACGCCCGGACCCATGGTCGAGGACAGGCCGACGCGCTTGACGAACACGCCCTTGGCGCCCGAGGGCTTGGACTTGTTCAGGGCGTCGATGAGGGCCTTGACGTTGACCAGCAGGGCTTCGTCGGTGAACGAGGCCTTGCCGATGCCGGCGTGGACGATACCAGCCTTCTCGACGCGGAACTCGACGGCGCCGCCCTTGGCGTCCTTCACGGCTTGGCCGACGTTCGGGGTCACGGTGCCGACCTTCGGGTTCGGCATCAGGCCGCGCGGGCCCAGCACCTTACCGAGACGACCGACCAGGGCCATCATGTCCGGGGTCGCGATGACGCGGTCGAAGTCCATGAAGCCGTTCTGGATCTTTTCGACCAGGTCTTCAGCGCCGACCACTTCGGCGCCGGCGGCGGTGGCTTCGGCGGCCTTGGCGTCCTTGGCGAAGACGGCGACGCGAACGTCACGGCCCGTGCCCGACGGCAGCTGAACGACGCCACGGACCTGCTGGTCGGCGTGACGCGGGTCGACGCCCAGGTTCACCGAGATCTCGATGGTCTCGTCGAACTTGGCCTTGGCGTTGGCCTTCACCAGAGCGATGGCGTCGGCGACGGCCAGGGTGGCGTCACGGTCGCCGGTCCAGGCCTTGATGCGCTTGGGTTGCTTAGCCATTGGATTAGGCCTCCACGATCTTCAGGCCCATGGCCTTGGCGGAGCCTTCGATGATCTTGGCGGCAGCCTCGAGATCGTTGGCGTTCAGGTCCTTCATCTTCTTTTCGGCGATTTCGCGCAGCTGGGTGCGCGTCACTTCGCCGACGGTCTCACGACCGGTCAGCTTCGCGCCGGACTTCAGGCCGGTGATCTGCTTCAGGTAGTGGGTCGCCGGGGGCGTCTTGGTGACGAAGGTGAACGACTTGTCCTGGTAGACCGTGATGACGGTCGGCAGGGGGGTGCCCTTCTCGACGTTCTCGGTGCGCGCGTTGAACTCCTTACAGAAGCCCATGATGTTGACGCCGCGCTGACCCAGAGCCGGGCCGATGGGGGGCGAAGGCGTGGCCGAGCCAGCCTTCACCTGGAGCTTGATGTAGCCCAGGATCTTCTTAGCCATAGTGTCCTCTCGTGAGGGCCGGAGCCCTCGCTGGTGAGCCGTGGTGCGGGCTTGGCGGCCCTTCCACGGATTTGGGTTCGCCAAAACGGCGAACACGCCTCGGAACCAGGTCCCGAAGCGAGGTCGCGGCGTTTAGCAGGAGAGCGGCGGAGAGTCAAAGACCCCCTCGCCCGCCCAGGCCCGCAAACAAGCAAAAACCCCGCGCCGTTTCCGGCGCGGGGCTTGGCAGTCAGTGCTGACTGTAAACCTAGGCGATCTTCTCGACCTGGCTGTATTCCAGCTCGACCGGGGTGGCGCGGCCGAAGATCGAGACGGTGACCCGCAGGCGGGCCTTTTCCTCGTCGACCTGCTCGACCGAGCCGTTGAAGCTGGCGAACGGGCCGTCGATGACGCGGACGTTCTCGCCGACTTCGTACAGCACGACGGTCTTGGGCTTCTCGACGCCCTCTTCGATCGCGCCGACGATGCGCTGGACTTCCTTTTCGGAAACCGGGGTCGGCTTGGAGCCGCTGCCCAGGAAGCCCGTCACCTTCGGAGTGTTCTTGATCAGGTGGTAGGCCTCGTCCGAGAGGTTCATCTTCACCAGGACGTAGCCCGGGAAGAACTTGCGCTCGGCGTTGACCTTGCGGCCGCGGCGGATCTCGACGACGTCCTCGGTGGGCACCAGGATCTCGGAGAAGCTGTCTTCCAGGCCCTGGGCCTTGGCTTGCTCACGGATGCTCTCGGCCACCTTCTTCTCGAAGTTCGAGTAGGCGTGGACGATGTACCACTTGTGGTTCGGGTTGGTCGCGGTTTCGGTGCTCATGGTCTTTATATGTCTTATCCGGCCGCGAACTTCAGCAGCAGATTGGCCAGCGTACCCAGAATCCAGTCGACGCCGAAGAAGAAGATCGAAGCGACGATCACCATGATGAAGACCATCACCGAGGTGATCCAGGTCTCCTTGCGGGTGGTCCAGGTGATCTTGCGGGCCTCGGCGCGGACCTCACGGAAGAACTGCACCGGATTGAAGGGCTTCTTCGGAGCCGCGGCGGCGGCGGAAGGAGCTTGGCCGGCAGGCGCCAAAGCCGCGGCCGTACGAGCGGCGCGGTTCTTGATCGCTGACGGGCTGGATCCCGGTTTCCTGGCCATGGTTTCAGAGGCTCGCGTATCTGACAGGCCGGGCCGAACGCCGGACCGGCCGATGACATATAGTGGCAGGAGTGGAGGGACTCGAACCCCCGGCCCTCGGTTTTGGAGACCGATGCTCTACCAGCTGAGCTACACTCCTGCAGAACTCCGGTCCCGATAGAGAGGACCGCAGCCTTGGCGACGGTCTAGGCCGGAGGGCCGCGAGCGGCGCCGCCGACGCTTCCCAGCGCCAGAGCGGCGTCGTGTAGCAGGGTCGTTTGCGCCGAGCAAGCGGATCAGGACGGGTTCGGCACGCGTTATTGCGGAAGTCACGGATCAAGCGGCGCCTTTTCACAGGTTTCTTGGTCCGCCCGCGCCAAAAAGAATGCCTGAAAGGATGAAAGATGGCCGCGAATACCGGCGAGCGCCCCTCCAATCGGGAGGTCGAGCACGAGAATCAGCGGCCGAATCCGAACGTCGACGGCAAACCGCCCCGTCCCGCCACCGAACCGGTCGGCGGCGAAGCCAGTGTCGACACGCCGAAAACGCGAACCGACCCCGGCTCCGGCGAGGGCTGAAGCGCAGCCTTCACCGAAGCCCTAGAGCCGTTCGAAGCGATCGGGCGGCTTAGCCGTCCTTCTTTTCTTCGGCGCCGGTCGAGGCGCTCGGCGTCGCCGCCGCGCACTGGACGTTCAGGTACGACCATTTCACGTCCGTGAGCTCACGGCCGCATTCGGTGTTCTTGCCCTGGTCGCGACCACGCAGCGAGACGCCGACCCCCTTGGCGGGGTCCGGAGCCGGACTGGCGCTGGAAACGTCGTAATAGCCGCCGTTGGGGCCGCGCACGACGAGGCACTTGGTGTTCTCGACCGGCCGCACGCAGCCGCTCGCGGTCACCGACTTGCCCTCCAGGGTCACTTGTTGGGCCTTGGCGGCTTTGGATTGGGCGCCGCCTTCACAACCCGCTACGCCTAACGCTAACAGACTGGCCGCCGCGGCGGCCATGACGAACCTCACCCGCATACGTTCCTCCGTATCGTTGGCTTCGCGAACGAAGCAAAAGGAAGTCTGCGCCCCGTTGGGGTGGTCGGCAATCACATTTTTGACACAGTCAGAAAAAGCGAACGGCGATATTTTGGGCCGCTCGTAGAATTTTTTCTCCAAGCACCTTCAGAGAGCAAAAGTTGACATCCGCTCTCAACTTCTCACATGACACCCGTGTCGCCTTCAGGGCCGGAGCGACACCGGACTTTTCTTATGCGCGCCGCCGTTCTTCGGACGGCGCGAACAGGATCGAAATCACTGACATGACGGCCGAGACCGCCACCGCCGCCGCCCCTGCTCCCGCCAAGGAGTCCCCGCACCACCTGGAGACCGTTCTCTGGGTCAAGCACTGGACCGACCGGCTGTTCAGCTTCGCCATCACCCGTCCGGCCAGCTTCCGCTTCCGCTCGGGCGAGTTCGTGATGATCGGCCTGCCCGCCCGCGAGGAGCTGGGCGAGAAGAAGCCGATCCTGCGCGCCTATTCGATCGGCTCGCCCTCGTTCGCCGAGGAACTGGAGTTCTTCTCGATCAAGGTTCCGGACGGTCCCCTCACCTCGCGCCTGCAGCAGATCAAGGCCGGCGACCAGATCCTTCTGGGCAAGAAGCCGACCGGCACCCTGGTGCTCGACGCGGTCAAGCCCGGCAAGCGCCTGTTCCTGTTCGGCACCGGCACGGGCCTGGCCCCGTGGCTGTCGGTCGCCCGCGACCCCGACGCCTACAGCCGCTTCGAGAAGGTGATCGTCGCCCACGGCGTGCGCGAAGTGCAGGAACTGGCCTATCGCGACCTGTTCACCAGCGAGATCCACGAGGACCCGCTGGTCGGCGACGAAGCCAAGGCCCAGTTGGTCTACTACCCCACCGTCACCCGCGAGGCGTTCGAGCGCCAGGGCCGCTTCACCGACCTGATCACCAGCGGCAAGCTGTTCGAGGACCTGGGCCTGGAAGGCGGCAAGTTCGATCCCGAGCACGACCGCGCCATGCTGTGCGGCTCGATGGCCATGATCAAGGACACCGCCGCCCTGCTCGAGGCCCACGGCCTGGTCGAGGGCTCCAACGCCGAGCCCGGCGACTTCGTCATCGAACGCGCCTTCGTCGGTTGATGATCTGCTGAAGCGAAAGCCTCGCCCTTCGACAAGCTCAGGGTGAGGCTTTCTGACGCCAGACCTGCGCATTGGTCCTCATCCTGAGCCTGTCGAAGGACGAGGACCACGCACTGCGTACGCCCCTGAAAGGGGCCAATAGAAAAGGCCAGCCGCGAGGCTGGCCTTTTTGCTGTCTGGCCTGAGCCCTCATCGCCTCCGCGTATTGGGCAGGAAGGCGGCCAGCAGGCCCAGCGCCGGCAGGACGGCGCACAGCTTGTAGACGGTCTCGACGCCCTTCCAGTCGGCCAGTTCGCCCAGCACCGCCGCGCCCAGGCCGCCCATGCCGAACGAGAAGCCGAAGAACAGGCCCGAGATCATGCCGATCCGGCCCGGCGCGAGTTCCTGGGCCAGCACCACGATGGCCGGGAAGGCCGAGGCCAGCAGCAGGCCGATGATCACCACCAGCGGTCCGGTCCAAAACAGGCTGGCGTAGGGCAGCAGCAGCGTGAAGGGCAGCACGCCCAGGATCGAGATCCAGATCACCGCCTTGCGGCCGAAGCGGTCGCCCACCGGTCCGCCGGCGATCGTGCCCACCGCCACCGCCGCCAGGAAGGCGAAGAGGTGCATCTGGGCGTTCTCGACCGACAGGTGGAAGCGCTCGATCAGGTAGAAGGTGAAGTAGCTGGTCAGGCTGGCCATGTAGACGTACTTCGAGAAGATCAGCACCAGCAGGATGGCGATGCCCTTGCCGGCCGCGCCCTTGGGCAGGTCGAGGGCGATCTTGCGGCCGCCGCCGGCCGCCAGGCGCGCCGCGCCGTGGTGGCGGGCCCAGACGGCGACGTTCCACAGCACCGCCCCGGCCAGCAAGGCCAGCAGCGCGAACAGGGCCAGGCTCGACTGACCCCAGCGCACCACGACCAGCGCCGCCGCCAGCGGTCCCAGCGCCTGGCCGGCGTTGCCGCCGACCTGGAACAGCGACTGGGCCAGGCCCGGCCGGCCGCCCGCCGCCATCCGCGCCACCCGCGAGGATTCCGGGTGGAACACCGACGAGCCGACGCCCAGCAGGCACGCGCCCAGCAGGACGAGACCATAGACGTGGGCGACCGACAGCACCGCCAGGCCCGCCAGCGAGAACAGCGTCCCGCCCGGCAGCACCCAGGGATTGCTGCGGCGGTCGGCATAGAGGCCCACCAGCGGCTGCAGGATCGAGGCGGTGATCTGATAGGCCAGGGTGACCAGGCCGATCTCGCCGAAGCTTAAGTGCAGGTCGGTCTTCAGGTTCGGATAGATGGCCGGCAGCAGCGACTGCATCATGTCGTTGAGCAGGTGGCAGCCGCTGATCGCGAGGATCACGCCGAACACCGTGGTCTCTGCCTGCGGGCTGGACGGGTCGGCGGCGGGGGATCGGATCGCGGTGTCGGTCATCGGGCTCTTCCAGTGAAGGTGCGACCGCGATAGGACCTGAAACAGCGTCCCGCATTCCGCATCGGGACTTTCACTTTCGCGAGTGGGACAGATGGCCAAGCCCTGGGTGCATCCCGCCGACTACGACGCCACGCCCCGTCCGGTGGTGGCCACGGGCAACGAGTACCCGCCCTCGTTCGAGCTGGACTGGCACCAGCACGGGCGCGGCCAGCTGCTTTACGCCGCCGCCGGCGTGGCCGTGGTCTCAACCCCGCACGGCGCCTGGATCGCCCCGCCCGAGCGTGCGGTCTGGACCCCGGCGGGCACGCCCCACTCCGTCCGCATGGTCGGCGCGGTCAGCACGCGCAGCGTGCTGCTCGACGAACGGGCCTCGAAGGCGCTGGGCGACACCGGACGGGTGATCGGCGTCTCGCCGCTGGTGCGCCACCTGCTGATCGCCGCCTGCGACATCCCCGTCGACTATGACGAGGCCGGCCGCGACGGCCTGGTCATGGACCTGCTACTGGCCGAACTGGCCCGCGCCCCGGTGATCCCGCTGGCCGTGCCCTTTCCCGCCGCCCCTGCCTTGGCCCGCCGCTGCCACGCCTTTCTCGAACGCCCGACCCCGCACGAGACCATCGACGACTGGTGCGGGCAGCTAGCCCTTGGCCGCCGGGCCTTCACCCGCGCCTTCCGTCGCGAGACCGGCATGAGCTTCGGCGCCTGGCGCCAGCAAGCGTGCCTGCTGGCCGCCCTGCCCCGTCTGGCGGCCGGCGAGCCGGTGACGACCATCGCGCTCGACCTCGGCTACGACAGCCCGGCGGCCTTCTCGACCATGTTCAAGCGCCTGCTGGGCATTCCGCCAAACCGGTACAAGCCGGGCGGGGCCGGCGCAGGTTTCGATTGACCCGCGCCGCCCCCTGACGGAGACCTCCGGTCCGTGAGCCAAGCCCTGAAGAACCTGACCGTCGAGGACGCCCGCGGCCGCATGCTGGACGGCGCTATGCGCCTGGGCGTCGAAACCGTCGCCCTGCCCGACGCCGTCGGCCGCGTGCTGGCCCAGGACATCGTCGCCGATCGCCATCAGCCGCCGTTCGACGCCTCGGCCATGGACGGCTGGGCGATCCGCCGGGCCGACTACGGCGTGGTCGAAGCCTTCACGATCGCCGGCGAAAGCGCGGCCGGCCGCGCCTATCCCAAGGCCGTGCAGGCGGGACAAGCCGTGCGGATCTTCACCGGCGCCCCGGTTCCGGCCGGCGCCGACCTCGTCGTCATCCAGGAAGAGGCGAGCCGCGACGGCGACCGCGTGACCTTCTCGGCCGGCGATGCGCCCAAGGCCAACATCCGCCCGGCCGGCGGCGACTTCCGTTCGGGCGACCGGCTGCTGGAAGCGGGCGTGCGCATCGACGCCTGGCGGCTGTCGCTGGCCGCCGCCGCCGGCTTGGCGAAGTTGACGGTCGCCCGCCGACCGAAGGTGGCGATCCTGGCCACCGGCGACGAACTGATCCCGCCCGGCGGCGCGCCCGCCGCCGACCAGATCTTCGAGTCCGGCTCGTTCAGCCTGGCGGCCCTGATCGAGGCCTGGGGCGGGCAGGCCATCAAGCTCGCCCCGGCCGCCGACTCCGTCGAGGCGATCGCCGCCGCCGTGGCCGACGCGGCCGTCGACCTGGTGGTGACCATCGGCGGCGCCTCGGTCGGCGACTACGACCTGGTCAAGCCGGCCATGTCCCGCCTGGGCCTTTCCCTGCGCGTCCAGACCATCGCCGTGCGGCCGGGCAAGCCGACCTGGTTCGGCCATCTCGACGACGGCCGCCGGGTGCTGGGCCTGCCGGGCAACCCCGCCTCGGCCCTGGTCTGCGCAGAGCTGTTCCTACGTCCGCTTCTGGCGGCGCTGACGGGCGCCGATGCGGCCCTGCCGTTCGGGGTCGCGCGCCTTGCCGCCCCGCTGCCGGGCAACGGCCCGCGCGAGCACTGGATGCGCGCCGCCCGGTCGATCGACGCCGAGGGACAGATCACTGTGACCCCCTTCCCCGACCAGGACTCGTCGCTGGTCGGCGTGTTCGCCCGGGCCGACGCCCTGGTCATGCGCCCCGCAGGCGCGCCGCCCGCCGCCGCCGGCGAGCTGGTGACCACCCTGCCGCTGGCCCGCGCCTGAATCGCCCCCTGAATCGGCGACGACGGGCAAGGAGCGTGCTAAGCCGCGAAAGTTGAACGGAGTTCGAGTGTCCATGGGTCGCGCCGGCAAGATCGCAGCGCACGTTTTCCTGGCCTTCCTGGCCCTGTTGATCGGACAGGTCCTGGCCGCCGGCTTCGACACCGATCGACCCGGCCTGCTGGCCCATGCCGCGCTCTACGCCCTGTCGGCCTTCGTGGTGGAACTGCTGTTTCGGCTGGAGCGCGCGCCCTGGCGGTTCGTGGCCGCCGCCGACCACCTGCGCATCGTCCGCTCGGCGGCCCTGACGGCCCTGACCTTCTCGCTGCTGGCGCGCCTCATTCTGCCCGACCTCGACGGCGGCCTGCGCACCATCCTGGCGGCGCTGGTCGTGCAGACCGGCCTTCTGGCCGCCCTGCGCGTGGGTCGCCGCGCCATGCATGAGGGCGTGCTGGCCGAGGCCCTGCTGCGCCTGCGCCCCGCCCCCGCCCACCCGGCCCTGCCGCGCCTGCTGATCGTGGGCACGGCGGGCGAGGCCGAGACCTTCCTGCGCGACCCGGTCCTGGCCGAGCGCTACGCCGTGGTCGGCCTCCTGACCCCCGAGGCTCGTGAGACCGGCGACGAGATCCGCGGCGTCTGCGTGCTGGGCGCGATCGACCGCTTCGACGCCGTCATGCGCCAGCTCAGCGACGGCGGTCTGTCGCCGGCCGCCGTGCTGTTCCTGGCCGAAGCCCCCTTGAGCGCCATCGGTGCAGAGCGCCTGGGCCGGCTGAAGAGCGAGGGCGTGCGCCTGCTGCGCCGCCAGGGCATGGTCGAGATGGGCGAAGGCCCGACGGCGGCCGCCCTGCGCGAGATCAGCCTCGAGGAACTGCTCAGCCGCGCGCCCGTGCGCCTTGACCCCGCCCCGGTGCGGGCCCTGGTCAGCGGCCGCCGCGTGCTGGTCACCGGCGCCGGCGGCAGCATCGGCTCGGAGCTGTGCCGGCAGATCGCCGCCAGCGGCGCGGCGCATCTGACGATGGTCGACGCCTCGGAGGCCAACCTCTTCCTGATCGATCGCGAGATCGCCGAGGCCTGGCCGGCCCTACCCCGCCGCGAGGCCCTGTGCGACGTGCGCGACGCCGACCGCGTCTCGCGCCTGCTGGCGGCCGAACAGCCCGACATCGTCTTCCACGCCGCCGCGCTCAAGCATGTGCCGATGGTCGAGAACCATCCGTGCGAGGGCGTGCGCACCAACGTGCTGGGCACCCGCAACGTCGCCCTCGCCGCCAAGGCGGCCGGCGCCTCGCACTTCGCCCTGATCTCCACCGACAAGGCCGTGGCGCCGTCCAGCGTCATGGGCGCCACCAAGCGCGTGGCCGAGGCCATCGCCCGCCAGTTCGGGGGCGGCGGCCAGATGCGGGTGGGCGTCGTGCGCTTCGGCAACGTGCTGGGCTCGGCCGGCTCGGTCGTGCCGGTGTTCCGCCACCAGATCGCCCGCGGCGGCCCGGTCACCCTGACCGACGCCAATGTCGAGCGCTACTTCATGACCATCCCCGAGGCGGTGTCGCTGGTGCTGCGGGCCGTGGCCCAGTCGGCCGCCGACGCCGAGCCGCCGGCCGGCGTGCTGACCCTGGAGATGGGCGAGCCGGTGAAGATCATCGATCTGGCCCGCCGGATGATCGAGCTGCAGGGCCTCGTCCCCGGCAAGGACATCGAGATCCGCATCACCGGCCTGCGTCCAGGCGAGAAGCTCACCGAGGCGCTGGTCGACGTCAACGAAACCGCCGCGCCGAAGTCGGCCGGCGTGGTCGAGGCCACCCCGGTCGCGCCGCCGCCGCGCATCGACGAGGCGACCCTGGCCGATCTCGAAGCCGCCGCCCTGGCCGGCGACGAATTCGGCGTGCGTGCGCAGCTGTTCGCCCTGGTCGAGCGCCTGCGGTCGACAACGGCGGAGACGGCGAAGGTTTAAATCCTTCTCCCCTTGCGGGAGAAGGTGGCGGCGTAGCCGACGGATGAGGGGTCGAAAGGTCTTTCCGCGACATTCTGAGAAACCCCTTGTCTGTTGGAAGGCTGATAGCTTGAGGCGTCTTCCGGGACACCCGCC
>CBINOL010000128.1:0-14083 GCA_966252285.1 uncultured Caulobacter sp. | reverse complement strand
CCGCACCGCGCCACCTCCCCCGTTGCACGGGGGAGGAGTTGGGAACTGTCGCGAAGCGACTGGAGGCCTTCCCCTAGTGCCGCCCTTCCGGCCGCCGGATGACATACTCGTGCGTCAGGTCCAGATCGAGCCGCACCGAGCCGGCCGGCGGTTGGCCGCTGTCCAGGTGCGGCCGTTCGCCCAGCACCAGATAGGCCTGGGCGTTCGGCTCCAGATTGTTGAAGCTGATCTTCGACGAGCCGCCCGGCGGGATCGAGCGCGCCAGGCTGACCGGCCTGCTGGGCGCCTTCTGGAACACCATGACCGTCGAGTTCTGGACGTCGTCGCTCTGGTTGATGAGGGTCAGCTCGTAATCGGCCACGCCGTAACCTCCCTATGTGTTCGCGGTCTTGCGCCGCTGAGGGAAGTAAACGCGTAACGTTGTTACTTGGCAACGGCGCCGTTCGGCGAAGCCGTCAGCTGTAGGTGACCGAGAAGGTCCCGTCAGGCTTCTGGACGACGGTGGCGGTGGTTTGCGCCCGCCCGGTGAAGTCGATCTCGGCGGCGCCGGGGACCTGGGCCGCATCGATCACGTCGCCCGGTTGGTAGTCTCCCACGGCGACATAGTAGGTGTGGATCGGCGTGATGTTGCTGATCGTGTTCGGCAGGGCCGGGAAGGTCATGGTGGGGACCGGGATCGGCGTGGCGGCGATACGCGCCATGCCCAGCACGTAGCCGTTGCTCGGGGTGAAATCCGAGCCTGTGACGATCGCGAACGATCCCGGTTGGGCCGAGCCGGGGCTGGTGACCGAGGTGAAGCCGGTGGGGGATCCGCCGCTGAAGGCGACCGTGTCCTGGGTCTGGGTGTTCACCGGCATCACGCCGCCGCTGAGCATCTGGCTGCCCACCGGCGGATGGCTCCAGTAGGCGTAGATGGCGTCGTCGAAGGTGATGCGGTCAAAGCCGCCGTTGGTGATGCTGGGGAAGGTCGCCCAGGCGTTGGTGTAGACCTGTGGTGAGCCGGACGAGGCGAGATCGGGCTGCTGCAGGAACAGCACATAGCTCCTGGCGGCCTGCGACTGGTTCCAGATCTGGATGGTGTAGGACGTCATCGCTCGGTTCCCCCGGGGTTCACGAACGATGACGTACTATCTCAAGGTTGCGTTTTCGGAAACGCGATCCTTGCGTCAGTTCACCCGACGCGATGCGCCGGGCAGGTGCAGCGAGAACTCGGGGATATGCGCGTCGAACGCCTCGCCCGCCTCGGTCACCATCTGGTAGCGGCCGACCATCGTGCCCGAGGCCGTCGGCAGCGGGCAGTTGGAGACGTAGCGGAAGGCCTCGCGCGGCTTCAGTTCCGGCTGCTCGCCGACCACGCCCGAGCCCTCGACCTCGTTGCTGCGGTTCATCGCGTCGGTGACCTTCCACCAGCGCGCGACCAGATGCACGGTCTCGACGCCGTGGTTCTCGATCTCGACGGTGTAGGCCCACAGATAGAGCCCCTGCTCGGGAGACGACTCCTCGGGCAGGTAGCAGGGGGCGACCCGCACGACGATGTCGCGCGTGCGGGCCTCATAGATGCCCGTGTCGGGGCCGCGGCGCCGACGGATCCGCTTCAGCGGCGGGCTGGACTCACGCCTGGTCGAGCGCACGGGTCACGTCTCGCGTCAGGTCGGACAGGCTTTCCAGGCCCACGGACAGGCGCACGCCGCCTTCGGTGACGCCCAGCAGCGGCCGCATCTCTTCCGGCACCGAGCGGTGCGTGGTGGTCGGCGGGTGGGTGGCCATCGACTTGGCGTCGCCGAGGTTGTTGGAGATGTCGACGATCTCCAGCGCGTTCAGGAACTTGAACGCGGCCTCGCGCGAGCCGAGATCCAGGGCGATCACCGTGCCGGCGCCGGACATCTGCTTCTTGGCCACTTCGTAGCCAGGGTGGTCGGTGCGGAACGGGTAGAGGACCTTGGCCACCTTCCTGTGCTCGGCCATGACGTCGGCCAGGGCGGCGGCGGTGTCGGTCTGGCGGCGTACGCGCAGGTCCAGCGTCTCGAGGCCCTTGAGCATCACCCAGGCGTTGAACGGCGACAGCGACGGGCCGGTGTGGCGCATGCTGTCGCGGTAGAATTCCTCGTTGATCGCCTCGGTGGTCAGGATCGCCCCGCCCAGCACGCGGCCCTGGCCGTCGATGTGCTTGGTGGCCGAGTAGACGACGACGTCGGCGCCCAGCGTCAGCGGCTGCTGGAAGATCGGGGTGGCGAACACGTTGTCGACGATGACCTTGGCGCCGACGGCGTGGGCCAGCTTCGACACCGCGGCGATGTCGGTGATCTCCAGCACCGGGTTGGACGGCGTCTCGATCAGCACGGCCTTGGTGTTGGACTTGATCGCCGCTTCCCAGGCCGAAAGGTCGGTGGCGTCGACGAAGGTGGTCTCGACGCCGAAGCGCGGCAGCCACTCGGCGATCAGCCAGCGGCACGAGCCGAACAGGGCGTTGCCGGCCACCACGTGGTCGCCCGCGCGCACCAGGCCCATCAGCGCCGAGTTGACGGCGGCCATGCCGGTGGCCGTGGCGCGGCAGACCTCGGCGCCTTCCAGCAGCGCCAGCCGGTCCTCGAACATCTTCACGGTCGGGTTGTTGAAGCGCGAATAGACGAAGCCCGGGTCCTCGCCCGAGAACCGGCGGTCGGCGCCCTCGGCGCTGTCGTACGTGAAGCCCTGGGTCAGGTAGAGCGCCTCGGCGGTCTCCATGAACGGCGAACGGGCCAGCCCTCCACGAATGAGCTTGGTGGCGACGTCCCAGTTCTTCGGATCTTCGGACACGGCGTACTCCCGACGACGAAAAGGCCCGCGCCGACAACTTACCGCCGACGCAATCGCGGTGGGTATAGGCGATCTTTCACTGCTTCGTCACGGTCCGAGCGCGCCGGGCGAGCGCCAGGGCGGCCAAGGTCGCCTGGCGGGTGTGACGAGCCTTGCCTCGGCGCGCCGGTTGCGGTTCCCATCCGGCGGTGCGGCGCACGGGGGCGAGGATGGCGGCGGGGCGGCGGATCGTGCTGGCGACGACGGGTTCGCTAGGCGACCTGCATCCGTTCCTGGCCCTGGCGCTCGCCCTGAAAAGCCTAGGCCACGCGCCGGTGCTGGCCACGCACGAGGACCATCGCGCCAAGATCGAGGCCGAGGGCCTGGCTTTCGCCCCGCTGAGGCCCAGCACCCGGCAGATCCAGGAGCGCCTGGGTCTCGATATCGCCGACGTGTTCGAGCGGATGAGCCGCGACCCCGATTTCCTTCTGCGCGACCTGCAGATGCCCTTCCTGTCGGAGACCTACGAGGATGTCCGCGCGGCGGCGCTGGGGGCCGACATGGTGGTGGCGCACAACATCGTCTTCGGCGCGGCGCCGGCGGCTCGGGCGCTCGGGTTGCCGCTGGTTCGGGTGGCCCTGGCTCCGATCTTCATGCAGTCGGCGACTGATCCGTCCGAGACCGGGCCTGCGCCCTATGTCTTCACGCCGCGCTCGGCCGCGGCGATCGGATGGAACCGGTTCGTCCGCGCACTGGTGCGCGGGCGTATCGCCGCCTCGCTGAAGCCCCTGCGGGATCTGGGCCGCGGGCTCGGCGTCGCCCATGCCGGCGCCGACGCCATGTTCGATTGCGGCCACGGCGACGGCGCGCCGGTGCTCGGCCTCTACTCGCCTGCCTTCGGGCCCGTGCAGCCAGACCACCCGGCCGGCCTGACCCTCGTCGGCTTTCCGTCCTACGACAGCGAGGCGGGAGGCCAGCCCGCGCTGGATCCCGCGCTGGCGGCCTTTCTCGACGCGGGACCGGCGCCCATCGTGTTTTCGCTGGGCAGTTTCGCGGTGCACGCGCCGGGCGACTTCTATCGCGCCAGCCTCGAGGCGGCGCGCTTGCTCGGTCGCCGGGCGCTGCTGCTGGCCGGCGCCGAGGAGGCCGAGCGGTTGGCGGGGGCGGGAACGGGGGGAGGCGACGTGTTCGTCGGTTCCTACGCTCCCCATTCGCTGGTCTTCCCCCGCGCTGCGGCCATCGTCCATCACGGCGGGATCGGCACGACCGCCCAGGCCCTCCGGTCGGGGCGGCCCCAACTGGTGACGCCGTTCCTGGGCGACCAGCACGACAACGCCCGGCGAGTGAGGCGGCTGGGCGTCGGCCGCAGGCTTAGGCCCGACCGTTACGAGCGCGGCGGCGCGGCCGCGGCGCTGAGGGCCGTGCTGGAGGATCCGGCCTACGCCGCCGCGGCGCAGGGCCTGGCGCCGGTCTTTCGGGACGAGGACGGGGCCATGGCCGGCGCCCTGCATCTCGACGAACTGCTTCGGCAGGGCTGAGGGCCTCCAGATTCTCGCGCCCGCTCCGACACCGCCCTTGCCTCGCGGCGGCGCTTTAGAGAGTGTGCGGCCGATGACCGACGCCCACGCCGCAGGGATTCTGCCCTGCCAGACCATCGAGTCCCTGATCGCCCAGGAGGCGATCACCTCGCAGACCCCGTTCGACCGCGACCAGGTCCAGCCGGCCAGCCTCGACCTGCGCCTGGGCGTGCGCTGCTGGCGCGTGCGCGCCTCGTTCCTGCCGGGAGTCGCCCGCCGCGTGCCCGACCGCCTCAAGGACGTGGCCATGCACGAGCTCGACCTCTCCAAGGGCGCGGTGCTGGAGAAGGGCTGCGTCTACATCGCCGAGATCCAGGAGCGCCTGGCGCTGCCGGCCAACGTGGCCGCGCGCGGCAATCCCAAGAGCTCCACCGGCCGGGTCGACGTCTTCGTCCGCCTGCTGAGCGACCACTCCAAGGCCTTCGACGACATCGAGGCCGGCTATGAGGGCCCGCTCTATATCGAGATCGCGCCCCAGACCTTCTCGGTGCTGGTCCGCGCCGGCACGCGCCTGAACCAGCTGCGCCTCAAGCGCGGCGATCCGGTCAAGCTGGCCATCCGCAGCGTCGGCGTCGACCTGACGCCGGGCGACACGGGCATCGTCGGCTTCCGCGGCCGCCGCCACGCCGGCGTCGTCGACCTCGACCACGAGGACGGCCACGACCCGCGCGACTTCTGGGAGCCGCTGGAAACCCGTCACGGCGAGCTGCTGCTCGATCCGGGCGAGTTCTACATCCTGGCCTCCAAGGACGACGTCGAGATCCCGGTCATGGAAGCGGCCGAGATGACCCCGATCGATCCGTCGGTCGGCGAGTTCCGCGTCCACTATGCCGGGTTCTTCGACCCCGGCTTCGGCACCGAGGAGGCCGGCGCCGTCGGCTCCAAGGGCGTGCTCGAGGTGCGCAGCCACGAGACGCCGTTCCTGCTGGAGGACGGCCAGACCGTCGCCCGGCTGGTCTACGAACCCCTGACCGAGCGACCCGCACGCCTCTACGGCGAGGGCGGTTCGCACTACCAGCGCCAGGGCCTGAAGCTTTCGAAGCACTTCAAGGCGTGGCGTTAGGCCGCGGCGGCCGACGCTCGCCTGGTTAACCCGCTCTCGCCTAGCGTGGTCCCCGTGTTTTTGTCGGGGACGGCGTATGGTTCTGGCTTGGGTTAGGGGCGCGGCGGCGGCCATCGTCGCGCTGGCGGGTCTGTCGGGCGTCGCCCGCGCGGCCCCGGCCATGTGGGAGGTCAGCGACGGCGACTCCCGCATCTACCTGTTCGGCTCGATGCACGTGCTGTCGCCCGACGTGCGCTGGCGCACCCCGGCCTTCGACCGCGCCTATGCCCGCGCCGACAAGCTGTGGTTCGAGACCCGCGTCGACGCCGATCCCGCCGCCATCAAGGCCCTGGTCGACCGCTACGGCGTGGATCTCGACCGCTCCCTGACCGAGAAGCTGCCGCCGCGCACCGTGGCCAGCCTGCGCGCGGCGCTCGACAGCCGCGGCGCCAGCCTCGACCGCGTCGACCGCCTGCGGCCCTGGGCGGCGGCGATGATGCTGTCGGTGCTGCCGATGACCCAGGCCGGCGGCTCGGTGGAGGACGGCGCCGACGCCAGCGTCACTCGCCAGGCCGTGCGGGCTGAGAAGCCGGTCCTGGCCTTCGAGAGCTTCGAGCAGCAGCTGCGCCTGTTCGCCGACCTGCCCGAGACGGTCGAGGTGCAGTATCTCGACGACGTCGCCGCCGAGCAGATGGCGCCGCCGCGCCGGGGGCTCGACCTGCAACAGGCCTGGCTGAAGGGCGATGTCGACCGCCTGGGCGCGATCCTGGTCGAGGGCATGCGCCGCGACCGGCCGGAGCTCTACGAGGCCCTGCTCAAGCGCCGCAACCTGGCCTGGGCGCAGGTGCTGGATCGCGAGATGGCGGGGGCGGGCGTCGAACTGGTCACGGTCGGCGCGCTGCACATGGCCGGGCCCGACGGCCTGCCGGCCCTGATGAAGGCGCGCGGCTATCGCGTGCGGCGGGTGCAGTAACCGTCCGAACCGGTGCATGGTCGGGCCATGACCGCGCCCGATCCCGCCTGGCTGCCTGACTTCATGCGCGACGAGCGCCTGGACCCCGGTTTCGCCGAAGCCTTCCGCCTCCTGCACCGGCCCTTGGCCGAGCGGTTGACGGCGGCGGCGCGGGCCCATGGCCGGCCGGGCTTCGTCGCCGGCCTGTCGGGGCCGCAAGGGGCGGGCAAGTCGACCCTGGTAGCGGCGGTTTCGCGCCTTCTGGCCGGCGAGGGCCTGAAGGTGGCCGTTCTGTCGCTGGACGACCTCTACCTGACCCGGGCTCAGCGCCAGGCCCTGGCGCGCGACGTGCACCCGCTGCTGGCCACGCGCGGCCCGCCGGGCACGCACGACGTCGCCCTGGGCCTGTCGCTGCTCGACGCCCTGGCGGGGCAGGGGGCGATCGCCCTGCCGCGCTTCGACAAGGCCGCCGACGACCGCGCTCCGCGACAGGCCTGGCCGGTGTTCGACGGCCCCGCCGACGTGGTGCTGCTGGAGGGCTGGTGCCTGGGCGCGCGACCCCAAGGGACGGCGGCGCTGGCCGCGCCCGTCAACGCCCTCGAACGCGACGAGGACCCGGATGGCGCCTGGCGCGGTTTCATCGACGCGGCCCTGGCGGGGCCGTACCGCGAGCTCTTCGGCCGCATCGACTGGCTGGCGGTTCTGACCGCGCCCGACTTCGCCACGGTGCGCGTCTGGCGACGCCAGCAGGAAGCCAAGCTGCAGGCGACTCTGGCCGCGCGAGGCGCACAGGGCGGCCTTGATCCAGCCGCCCTGGAGCGCTTCCTCGACCACTACGAGCGCCTGACCGCCTGGTGCGCCCAGGACCTTCCGGGCCGGGCCGACCTGCATGCGGCGCTGGACGCGGCGCGGCGACCGCTTGCGCCGTCCTGAGTCGCCAAAAGCGCAAGTCGCTGAACATGTTCAAGCTGTCGCGCGGCATGGCGTCGCACTACATATGGTGTTAGCTGCGTTAATCGTCACCAAGGGCTAGTGTCCAGTTATTGCGATTACACGCAGATTCGCTTTTCGGATCCGCGCCGCGTCGATTGGAGCCCAGCGTCATGAACCGCCTCTTCTCCGGTCCGTTTTCGACCCACAGCCAGCGCGTGGCCGCCTGGGAGCGCGCCGAGCGCATCCCCGGCTGCGACAAGGCCGTGTGGCGCTGCGACGCCGACGGACGGGTGATCCGCTGGGACGACTACGGCGACCGCTTCTCGCAGTACGGCTGGCTGATCCACGCCGATCCCAAGGCCCACTGGCTGGCCAAGGCCCTGGGCGTCGCGGCCCCGGCGCCGCTGCACTGGCGCAGCGGGCGCATCGCCGCCTAAGCGCGAATTCTGTCCAGGGTCCTTGACATGACTCTGCATTCTGATGTCAATTTTCCTTGTCATTTTGACGAGGGTACTTGGCATGACGGGGCAACGACTGGCGCGGCGACGGCTTGTGGCCGCGGTGGCCTATTCGTTCGGCGCGGCCCTCGTGCTCGGCGTCTCGGCCTCCCTGATCGGCGAGCTGGGCAAGCGAAAGCCCGAGTTCGCCGTCTTTTCGCTGGTCGTCATCGCGTTGTCGGTCATCGGGGTCATGGCTCTGGTGCTATGGCTCTGCGCGCGCTGGTGGAGCGCCGCCGACGAGGCCGCGCGTGAAGCCCACAAGTGGTCCTGGTACTGGGGCGGCTCGACGGGCCTGGCCCTGGCCGCCGTGCCCTACATTCTGCTCCACGCCATGCCCGGAACCGCCGAGGCGGCGTTGCCGGCCGGCATGGCCACCACCGAGGCGGTGCTGTTCGGCATGGCCCTGCTCGGCGGCTTCCAGCTGGTCGGCTACGGCCTGTTCTGGGTCGGCTGGTGGTTGAAGCGGCGCTGAGGCCAGCATGAAGAACCGCCTCAAGGTGCTGCGCGCCGAACGCGACTGGAGCCAGGCCGACCTGGCCCAGCGGCTGGACGTCTCGCGCCAGACCATCAACGCGCTGGAGACCGGCAAGTACGATCCCAGCCTGCCGCTGGCCTTCAAGATCGCCCGGCTGTTTAGCCAGCCCATCGAAGCCATTTTCCAGGACGAGGACTGAGATGAGCGTCGCTTCCAACGTCCAGAAGCTGTCGCCCCGGGCGCGCCGGGCGCTGATCCTGATGGCCGTCGGCGCGCCGGTCGGCTTCTTCGCCGGCCGCGCCCTGATGTGGCTGAAGCGCCAGGGCTACTGGCACGGCCTGGAGCTCTCCACCAGCGACGTCGTCTCGCTGGGCCTGGCGACCTTCCTCGTCGCGGTCGGCCTGGTGACCCTGGCCGTCAGCCTCAGCCGCAAGGCGCTGGGCCGCCGGATCAACGGCGACGAGGCGCCGCGCGCCGCCACCCCCGCCCAGGCCAGCTTCTACGCCGGGCAGGGCGGGGTGCTGGTTCTGGCCGGCCTGATGCTGGCCGCCCCGTCGCTGGCCGGCGCCCTGTTCGTGCCGCTGTCGCCGCTGCTGGCCTCGGCCGTGATGACCGGCCTGATCGCCGTCTTCCTGGTGCAGACCGCCGGCAACATCACCCTGTGGGTGCGCAGCGACGAGCTGATGCGCCGTACCATGGCCGAGACCGCCGCCGTCTCCTACGGCCTGCTGCAGGGGCTGCTGTTCCTGTGGGCCGCCGGCGAGAAGCTTACCCTGCTGGCGCCGCTGACGCTGTGGGACGCCGTCAACATCAACATGATCGCCTACTTGCTGATCTCGATGATCGTGGCCTGGCGGCGCGGCTTCGTCGACTAGCCGCTCGCTCCTCACCCGCTTCCGACCTGATTCAACCCGAGAGGATCCGCATGCTCCGTTCGTCCGTCAAAGCCGCCCGCCGCGTCGTCGTCGGCCTGGTCTCCGTGCTGGCCCTGGGCGCGGCCACGCCGTCGCTGGCCGATCCGGCCCTGTGGAAGATCCAGGACCACGACTCGACCATCTATCTGTTCGGCACCGTCCACGTGCTGCGCCCCGAGACCCAATGGCGCTCGCCCAAGCTGGACGCGGCGCTGAAGTCCTCCGACGAACTGGTGCTGGAGGTGGTCGGCGCCGACGACATGGCCGTCATGCAGCCGCTGGTCATGAAGTACGGCATCGACCAGTCCACGCCGCTGTCGAAGAAGCTGGCGCCCGCCGACTGGGAGAAGGCCAAGACCTACGGCCAGGAGATTGGCATGCCGGCCGCGGCGCTCGACGCCTTCCGTCCGTGGATGGCGGCCATCACCCTGGCCATGGCGCCGATGGTCAAGGCCGGTTTCGACCCCAAGAAGGGCGTCGAGCAGGTGCTGACCGCCGAGCTCAAGGCCGACGGCAAGGGCTTGGCCTCGCTGGAGACGGCCGAGCAGCAGATCCGCTTCTTCGCCGACATGCCGCAGGCCGACGAGGTGCTGCTGCTGAAGTCGACGCTGGACGAGGTCGAGGAAGGCCCCGCCAAGCTCGACAAGCTGGTCAACGCCTGGGCCGAAGGCGACGTGAAGGGCCTGGAAGGCGAGTTCGTCACCGAGATGCGCACCAAGTACAAGCCGCTCTACCACACCCTGATCGTCGCCCGGAACACCGCCTGGGCCGATCAGCTCAAGACCAAGCTCGACGGCAAGGGCGTCAGCTTCGTCGCCGTCGGCGCGGGCCACCTGGTCGGTCCCGACAGCGTCCAGACCCTGCTGGGCAAGCGCGGGATCAAGGTCGAGCGCGTCCAGTAGGGCGCGCTCAGGCCTCCGCGGCTCGCAGGTAGATCGATCGCTTCGGCGTGCTCATCACGCGCCGAAGCATCGGCTCGAACGCTTCCAGCGGCAGGGTCTCATAGGCCGGGTCGAAGGCCGGCTGGTCGTACTGGTGGCAGAACTTGGCCGTGCGCTCGAAGTGCGGATGGCCCCTGAAGGCCTCGCGCATGTCGCGGTCCAGGCCCAGGTGATGGAAAAAGTAGTAGCCCTGGAAGATCGCGTGGTTGGCCACCATCCAGTGGTTGGCCTCCGACACGAAGGGCTGAACGATGGCGGCGGCGATGTCGGCGTGGTTGCGCGGACCCAGGATGTCGCCGATGTCGTGGAGCAGGGCGCAGACGACGTATTCCTCGTCCTCGCCGGCCAGGTGGGCCCGGGTGGCGGTCTGCAGGCTGTGCTCCAGCCGGTCCACCGCGAAGCCCCCGCAGTCTCCCTGCAGCAGTTGCAGATGCCTGATCAGCCGGTCGGGCAGCTCGCGCCCGTACTCGCCGGCCGCCTGGGCGATGATGCCCCAGTCCTCGGCCGTGCCCTCGGTCATGGCGTGGAAGCGCGCGCGGGGATGATCCTCGCCGTCGGCCATCGCGTTCTCCTCCCGAACGTCTGTTTGACGCGCAACGTGCGCCGGGCGCGGGCGGGCGTCAACGTTTCGAGATGGGAGAGGAGATTGGAGCGGGCGAGGGGAATCGAACCCCTGACATTCAGCTTGGGAAGCTGACGTTCTACCTCTGAACTACGCCCGCACGGGTCAATGTTTTCAAGAGCTTATCGCCCTACCCGCTGTTCTCGACCTGATCGGTTTACACAGCGGCTTACAGAGACCGTTCCGAAGGCGTCCCGTCTACCCGGTCTTCGCGGCGTGCTCAAGCGCAATGAGCTGCGTGGTCACAGCGGACGAGCCGCCAACCAACAGGCCAGCGTTATCTCCCCGAAAGCGGATAGGCGAGCTTCCTCGCCATGAGCCTTTCCCAACGAATCCCACGCCAGCAACGTCGAAACACTCAAGGCGTCTGCTGGGCATTGGACGGAGGGCTGACCGTTAGCGCCTGCTTCTGTCCCTCGTGAAACTGTTTGTAGGCAGCCGGGCCAACGGCCCGACGATCGGCTTCAATGATTTGATAGCGGAGTAGCTGTTGGGCCGTGCTGATTTTATTGTTGTATGAGGCCCTCGCCGCTGGCCATTTATGCTCGAGAAGTTGTCGGGTCTCGGCCATGTGCGCCTGCCATTGAGCTATGGTCATAGGCTGCCCTTGCTGCCCATTTGCACTACGAGGAATACCGTCCAGGACTGTATTGAGACCAGTCTTGAGCTCCTGGACAGCGGAGCTGTATTCACTCCGATCTAGGTCAGGAAGTTCCACGCCTGCCGCTACGATGAACAGGTCCGCGTGAATTTCCTCCAAGCGGTCGATAGCGGTACGGACTTGATGTGCTTGATCTGGACTATCCTGGACCCAGATCTCTCTCGACATGGTCTCCGGCTTTGGTGCCAAGGCGTCGTGGAGTTCGCGCTCAGAGACATTCTTGAGTAGAATATTGAACTCCCTGTGCGCCGCCGCCCAGCGTACCCGAAGGATTTGGCCGGCCTGGACTGATGAGGCCCGCTGAGCCTCGCCAACCTGGCGATAAGCCGGCCAAAGCGCGAAACCTGCAACCAACACTGTGATCAGCGCTCCGATAATGCTGCCGGCAAAGCCGATCCACGCCGCCGTCATGGCGTTGTCGTTCGGCAAGCCTCGAATGGTCTTCGTCAAGGCGATCACCAGAAGGCCCGCAGCCGCGAGGCCAGCGATCACTAGTCCGATTAGCAGCGCGACCACGAACAATTGCCGAACCACGATCATGTTCAGTTCCCTCGTTCTTACCGTCACATGCGTTCAGCTAGCAGCACCTAGCTTGTTGCTTGAGTTCTCCGAGACTCGGACGGCCGCGTAATCATGTGCTGAGGACTATCGGTAGCCAACCTTAGCGCTTTTCGCGCAGGTTGAAGGACAGGCTTTCACAGCCAAAGAAAAAGGCCCGCCGTCGCCGGCGGGCCTTGGTTGTTTCCGGTCCGAGGGATCAGGCCGCGGCGGGCGTCTTGGTCAGCTTGACCGACGCCGCCAGCAGCACCGCGCCCAGCACCAGCGAGACGTCCATGATCCAGGCTACCGGATCGACGGAGCGACCGGTGTTGAGGCCAAGATGCACCAGAGCCACCAGGACGAGGCTCATCGCCGAGGCCAGGCGCAGGCGGACCGAGATCACCGGCGGGGTCCAGAGGAACGCCGACGCGCTGGCCAGAAGGGTGACGCCGCCCCACACCGCCACGGGCGCAACGCCCTGGGCCAGCAGGGCGACCATGGCCGCGACGCCGTAGCCCAGCGGCTGGCTCCAGCAGAAGGCGACCCATACCCGCTCCCAGCGCGGGGCCGGGCGGCCCTTGTCGCGCCGGCGGGCCAGCCAGATGGCGACGCCGCTGGCGGTCACCGCCGTCAGGCCAAGACCCAGCAGGAAGTAGGCGACCTTCACAGGCCAGCCGCCGAACCAGCCGAAGTGCAGCGGGGTCAGGCTGGCATAGATGGCCATGCCGACATTGCCGCTCTCGAAGCCGGCCTCGCCCAGCACCTTGGCGTTGCCGTCGACGATGAACATCTCGCCGCGCGACAGCTTGCCGGGCGTGACGCGGTTGATGCTCATGTGCTGGCCGGTCTCGCCGGGGTGTTCGACGAAGATGTAGTTGAAGCCCGCCTCCGGGTGCCTGGCCTGCAGGACGGAAAGGCCCTTGGCGACGTCGACCACCGGGGCCGGGCGCGGGTCGTCGGCCACGGCCGGGCCGCTGAACAGGGCGAAGACCTTTTCGCGATCGCCGTCGAACACCACCATGGCCAGCACGCCGACGATCAGGACGCTAAGGCCCAGGAACGCGCCGGTCAGCGACACCACCACGTGGAAGGGCAGGCCCCACACCGAGATGCGGTTGTGCAGGTCGGCCTCCTGCAGGCGCTTGGAGCCGCCCCAGCGAAAGGCGAATGCGTCCTTGAACACCCGCGGATGCGACAGCACGCCCGAGACCAGCGACGACAGCAGGGCCACGCCCGTCAGGCCGACCAGGAAGAAGCCCCAGCTGCCCGGCAGGTGCAGGGCTGTGTGCAGCTTGGCCTGGAACTCGCTGAACGGCGTGCGCTGCTCGGCGACGATCTTGCCCGAGGCGTCGGCGAACCAGGTGTGCTCGCCGCCCTTGGCGTCGTCGCCGTGCACCGACAGGCGCGGCACGGCGGGTTCGGGCATGCGGATGAAGAGGTCGTGGGCCTTGGGGTTCTTGGCCAGCACCTCGTCGAAGGCCGCGCCGACGGCGGCGGGCGTGACGCTGTGCAGCACCGGAGCTGTCGGCTGCTCCCAGCGATTGAACTCGTTGGTGAACACCGCCACCGCGCCCGAGAAGCAGACGAGGTAGATGAGCGCGGCGAACGCCAGGCCCAGGGCTGAGTGGCCGGCCAGCATGGCGCGCACGAAGGGGGCAGGGATCTTCGGCCAGATCGGCTTGCCGGGTTTCGATTTTTGTTGCGGGGCGTGCATCAGAGAGAGCCCTTCAGGAACACGGCGCCGAAGCCGGCGACGGTGACGCCGACCAGCACGGCCAGGGCGCGCAGGATCTTGTCGTCCGACAGGGTCCAGGCCATGCCGCCGGCCCACAGGAACGGCACCAGCATGCCGCCGATGATCAGGCGGGTCTTGACCTCGGCCGGGAAGCAGACGGCGACCGCCAGGCCCACGGCCATGGCCGCCGCGCCGCCCAGCGGGCCCGCCAGAAAGCCGCGCAGCCAGCCGCGCCAGGCCACGCGCCGGCGGTCCGACGGCTCCAGCGCCAGTTCGCGCGGCGCCTTGCGCTTGGCTTCGCGCAGCTCGACGCCGGCGGCCACCAGAGCCAGGGCGACGGTAGAGGCCAGGGCCAGCACGATCGAGGGCCCGCGCGCCGCGCCCAGGAACGGCACGGATACGGCCACGGCGACTGC
>CBINOL010000127.1:0-14135 GCA_966252285.1 uncultured Caulobacter sp. | reverse complement strand
TTGCTGCTCGACCTGATCCGCCGGGGACTGGCGCGTCCCGATCCGCTGCGCCTCGGTCTCGACGTGGACGCCGAAAACCGCCTGCTCGACGTGTCGGGATCCGCCAGCCGCACCCTGTTCGCCGTGGGCCCCGTCACGCGTGGCGCCTGGTGGGAGATCAACGCCGTGCCCGACATCCGCGGCCAGGCGGCGCAGGTGGCTCGAACGGCGCTGGCCGCAACGCTGCGAGTCTAGGACCCCGCCGCCATGGCGGTGGTGATCCAGGCGCCCCCCTCGACGTCGCCGACGACGTTGCAGGCGTTGCTGCCCGTCACGGCCACCGGCGCGCCCGTCGCGCTGGCCGACAGCAGGGTCGCGAGCATCGCCTGCCCGGCCGGGGTCGCACCACTGAAGACCCAGCGCTTGGGCTGGCCGGAACTGCACGACGGCTGGGTGCTGCGAGGGCCGTTCTGGTAAAAAAAGACTAGCCCGTCGACCGTGACGGAGATGAAGTAGACGGTCCCCCCGCTTCCCTCCGAAGCCTGGGCCGTACCCCCGCAGAGCGCGGCCGCCACCCCAGCGACGACAACCATCTTCCGAACAAACGCGCGCATCGCACCCCCCCTCTTAGGCACAATCCAGGATTGGCCACACTTTTCCGATCAACCAGCTAAGGTCAAGCTTCAGGGGTAGCGGGCGGTTCCTCCTACAGCTCCAGCGCCGCCGTGTGGATCAGCTCCGACAGCTTGCCGATCGACGGGTGCGGGGCAGGACCGGTGCGGCGCACATAGGCCACCTTGGGCAGGCTGGGCAGCGCCGCCTCGGCGATCGGCTGGGCGTCCGGGCGGAACAGGCTGGTGCGGCAGGTCACCGCCAGCCCCGACTGCACGGCCGCGCGCAGGGCCGACAGGCTGGGCGTCTCCAGCGCCACGCGATAGGGCCGCCCCTCCCGCTCCAGAGCCGCCAGGGCCGCGTCGCGGAAGCGGCACGGCGCCTCCAGGATAGCCAGCGGCAGGACGTCCAGCTGGGCCAGGTCCGCATCGCCGTGCCAGACCATCGGCACGGTGCGGGCGGCGGCGGGGTCGTCATAGGCGCCCATGCACAGGATCACGTCCAGGCGGTCGCTGCGCAGCAGTTCCAGGAGCTCGGGCGAGCCGGCCACCCGCACCTGCAGCTGGGTGTCGGGGTTCAGTTGAGCGAACCGGGCCAGCACCCCCGACAACAGGGTCTCGGCGAAGTCCTGCACCAACCCCACCCTCGCCGGCCCGGCCAGGGCGTCGCCGGTCAGGGCCACGACGGCGCGGTCGTTGAGGGCCAGGATATCGCGGGCGTGGCCCAGCAGAGTCTGGCCGGCCGGGGTCAGCGAAAGCCGCCGCCCCTCGCGGTGGAACAGCGGCGTCAGCACCGTCTCCTCCAGCCGCTTCATCTGCAGGCTGAGCGCCGACTGGGTGACGAAGACGCGTTCGGTGGCGCGCAGCATCGAGCCGCTGTCGACGATGGCCACGAAGCTGCGGAGCAATTCGGTCGGAAGGTTGGTCGGCATCTGGCGTCCCGTCTACCCCGTTGAGGAACTCTAATAAGACCCCTGAGGATAAGTCTATTGATCGAGTAGGAATTCAGCGTCCATCTCTGTGAAGCAACGGCGCCCCCGCCGCAACGGTCACAGCGATGGAAGCGACCCGATGTCTTTGGCGATCGCCGATAGAATTTCTTCAGCCAGGGCTTGGCGATGGCCCCGCCTCTCCCGGGCCCGCTGGCTCTCCCCCGTGCTGCTCCTGGCCTTGTGGGAGCTGGGGTCGCGGCTTGGCGTGATCCCCGAGCGGGTGCTGGCCGCGCCCTCGACGGTGGCCGAAACCTTCTGGGCGCTGACCATCTCCGGAGAGCTTCCCGCCAACCTCCTTGTGTCGCTGGCCCGCGCGGCCGCAGGCCTGTCGATCGCCCTGGTCGTGGCGGTCACCCTAGGCCTGGCGGCGGGCCTGTCGCGGCTCGGCGAGACCGCGATCGACCCGCTGATGCAGATCAAGCGCACCATTCCGTCGCTGGCCCTGACCCCGCTGTTCATCGTCTGGTTCGGCATCGGCGAGACGCCGAAGATCGTGCTGATCGCGGTGGCCACCACCTTCCCGATCTATCTGAACCTGTTCGCCGGGGTGCGCGGCATCGACGTGCGCCTGGTCGAGGCCGCCCGCAGTTTCGGCCTGTCGGGCTGGAGCCTGGTGCGCGAGGTGATCCTGCCCGGCGCCCTGCCCTCGTTCTTCGTCGGCCTGCGCTACGCCCTGGGCGTCTCGGTGCTGGTGCTGGTGGTGGCCGAACAGATCAACGCCCAGGCGGGCCTGGGTCACCTGATCAACAACGCCCGCGACTTCATGCGGACCGACATCATCGTCGTCTGCCTGCTCGTCTACGCCCTGCTCGGCCTCGGCGCCGACGCCCTCGTCCGCACGCTGGAGCGCCGCGCTCTGGCCTGGCGGCCCAGCCTCGTGGAGCAATGACCATGGTTCAGCCGCGCATCCGCCGCCGCGCCTTCGACGCCGCAACGCCCGCTCCGGCCGCCGCGCCGGTCGCCCCGGCCGTGAAGCTGACCGGCTTCGTCCGCCAGTTCGGCGCCAACCGGGTGATCGACGGCCTGGACCTGTCGATCGCGCCGGGCGAGTTCGTCGCCCTGCTGGGCGCCAGCGGCTCGGGCAAGACCACCCTGCTGCGCACCCTGGCGGGCCTCGATCCGGTCGGCGACCAGGACGTGACGACGCCGAACACGCGCGCCGTGGTGTTCCAGGACGCCCGCCTGCTGCCGTGGAAGAAGGTCTGGCGCAACGTCGCGCTGGGCCTGAAGGACAAGAACGTACGCGAGCGCGCCGAAGCGGCGCTGAAGGAGGTGGGCCTCGGCCATCGCCTGGACGCTTGGCCCTCCACGCTGTCGGGCGGCGAGGCCCAGCGCACGGCCCTGGCCCGCGCCCTCGTCCGCGAGCCTGGCCTGCTGCTGCTCGACGAGCCCTTCGCGGCGCTGGACGCCCTGACCCGGCTGAAAATGCATGACCTCGTGCTGAACCTCTGGAACGAGCACAGGCCAGCCGTCCTGCTGGTCACCCACGACGTGGACGAGGCGATCTCGCTGGCCGATCGGGTGCTGGTGCTGAACAAGGGCCGCATCGCCGCCGAGGAGAAGATCATGCTGGAGCGCCCGCGCGCGCCGGACGCCCGCTTCCAGGCCATCCGCCGCCGCCTGCTCGGTCACCTGGGCGTCGAAGCGCCGGCTCCTCATGAGGGCGCTCTCGTCGCCTTCCCGACCGGCGAGGCCGTGCAGTGAGCACCGCCGCCGCCCGCAAGCTGGAGCCCGCGCCGCGTCTGCCAGACCTCGACGCGGTGCTTCCGGGCCTGACGCAGGCCTTCGCCGCCACCGCCGGCCGTCACGACCGCGAGGCCAGCTTTCCCTTCGCCAACTTCCAGGCGCTGCATGAGGCCGGCCTGCTGGCCCTGACCGCGCCCAAGCGCCTGGGCGGGCTGGAAAGCGACCTGCCGACCGCCCTGAAGGTGGTCTCGGCCGTCGCCCGGGGCGAACCGGCCACGGCGCTCGTTCTGGTCATGCAGTACCTGTTCCACGCCTCGGTCGAGGGGCGCTCGGGCTGGCCCGAGCACCTCAAGCAGCGGGTCATCGGCGACGCCATCGAGCACGGGGCCCTGATCAACGCCCTGCGGGTGGAGCCCGACCTCGGCACCCCCGCCCGCGGCGGCCTGCCGGCCACCATCGCCCGGCGCACGCCCGAAGGCTGGCGGATCAGCGGCCGCAAGATCTACTCCACCGGCTCGTCGGCCCTGACCTGGTTCGTGGTCTGGGCCCGCAGCGACGACGCAGAGCCCCTGGTCGGCGGCTGGCTGGTGCGCGCCGACAGCCCCGGCGTCGTGATCGAGGAGACCTGGGATCACCTGGGCCTGCGCGCCAGCGCCAGCCACGACGTGATCTTCGAGGACGTGCTGGTTCCGCTGGACCACGCGCTTGACCCGCAGCCTCTGGGCGCCCCGCCGCCCTATCCGGCCAGTTTCGGGACCTGGTCGTCGGTGCTGACCGCGGCGATCTACGACGCCGTGGCCCGCGCCGCCCGCGACTGGCTGGCCGACTTCCTGATCAGCCGCAAGCCTGCCAACCTCGGCGCCAGCCTCTCTACCCTGCCCCGCTTCCAGGAAGCCCTCGGCGAGATCGACGGTCTGCTGCTGTCGAACCGCGTGCTGCTAGACAGCGCCGCCAAGGGCGACACGGCCGCCGGCGAGAGCGGCCTCGTCAAGCATCTGGTCACCGAGAACGCCATCACCGTGGTCGAGAAGGCCCTGAAACTGACCGGCAATCCGGGCCTTACCCGCGCCAATCCGCTGGAGCGCCACCACCGCGACGTGCTGTGCGGCCGGGTGCACACGCCCCAGGCCGACGTGGTGCTGACCGGCGCGGGCAAGCTCGCCTTCGCTTCGCGGGAGGTGGCGGCATGAGCCGTCTCGTTGTCGCCAGCCAATTGCCCGAGGTGTTCAACAGCGTCTTCGCCCAGCATGCGGAAGGCGCCGAGATCATCGCCGTGCCCCCGGGCCTGACCACGCCCCTGCCGCCCTCGGCCAAGGTCCTGGTGGCCGCGCCGTTCCGCAAGGCCGGCGGCGTGCTGCCCAAGACCCCGCCGCCCGGCTGGCCGTTCGACGTGCGCTGGGTGCAGCTGGTTTCGGTGGGCATCGACTTCTATCCGGACTGGCTGTTCGACGGCCCGGTGGTGACCTCGGCGCGCGGCTCGTCGGCCGTCGCCCTGGCCGAGTTCGCCCTGGCGGCGATCCTCGCCGAGGCCAAGCGCCTGCCCGAGATCTGGATCGACAAGGCCGAACGCTGGACGCCGCAGCCGCTGAAGCTGATCGCCGGCACGACCCTGGGCCTGGTGGGCTTCGGCGCCATCGGCGAGGCCCTGGCCCCGCGCGCCCAGGCCCTGGGCCTGAACGTCATCGCCACCCGCCGCTCGGACAAGCCGATCCCAGTGGCCGGCGTCGAACGGGTGGCGGACCTGAAGACGCTGTTTTCCCGCAGCGATCACGTGGTGCTGGCCGCTCCGGCGACGCCGCAGACCGAGCGCCTGATCGGCCGCGAGGTGCTGGCCCACGCCAAGCCCGGCCTGCACCTGATCAATATCGCCCGCGGCGCGCTGATCGACGACGACGCCCTGCTGGCGGCCCTGGACGACGGCCGGGTCGGCCGCGCCAGCCTGGACGTGACCTTCCCCGAGCCGCTGACCGACGGGCACCCGTTCTACGGCCATCCGAAGGTGCGCCTGTCACCCCACACCTCGGTCCACACGCCCGACACCCGCATCAACCTGGCGACCCAGTTCGCCGAGAACCTCGCCCGCTTCCGCGCCGGCGCGCCCCTGGCCGACGTCGTCGACCTGTCGCGCGGCTACTGACCACAAGGACCCTTCGCGATGACCGCGATCCCCGCCGCCCGCAGCTTCACGGCTACCGGCCCCCACCCCGCCAAGATCGAGACCGTGCTGCCGCCGTTCGGGGCGCGCGAAATCCCGCAACAGCCGACGGCCGAGCTGGAGCGGCTCTATCGCAAGCAGCGCCTGGCGGCCGGCTATCGGCTGTTCGGTCGTTATGGCTTCGACATGGGGGGCGCTGGCCACATCACCGCCCGCGATCCGGAACTGACCGACCACTTCTGGGTCAATCCGCTGGGCGTGCATTTCTCGCGGATCAAGGTCAGCGACCTGATGCTGGTCAGCCATGCCGGCGAGATCGTGCAGCCGCCGGCAAAGGCCCCTGCCCGCCTGAACCGCGCCGCCTTCGCCATCCACTCGCAGCTGCACGAGGCGCGTCCCGACGTGGTGGCCGCGGCCCACTCGCACTCGTTGTACGGCAAGGCCTGGTCGGCGCTGGGTCGGCTGCTGGATCCGCTGACCCAGGACTCGGCGGCCTTCTATGACGACCACGCCCTGTTCGAGGAGTTCTCGGGCGTGGTGCTCGACACCAGCGAGGGCCAGAAGATCGCCAAGGCGCTGGGCCCCAAGAAGGCGATGATCCTGCAGAACCACGGGATCCTGACCGTGGGCCAGTCGGTCGAAGCCGCCGTCTGGCGCTATCTCGCCCTCGAAAACGCCTGCCAGGCCCAACTGCTGGCCGAGGCCGCCGGCCCGACCAAGCCGATGCCGCCCGAGGTCGCCAAGCACACCGCCGGCCAGGTGGGCACGGAGCTGGGCGGGATCTACGCCTTCCAGCCCTATTGGGACATCGTCACCGAAGAAGAGCCGGACCTGTTCGACTGATGGCCGGCCTTTCCCTATCGCGCCGCGACCTGATGTCGGGCGGCCTTTCGATCGCGGGCCTGTCCATGGCCGGGCTGACTACCGTCAACCTGGCGGCCTGCTCGCCCAAGGGCGACGACACGGCCGGCTCGCTGGACGACCTGACGCTGAGGGTCGCTACCTATCGCGGCAATCCCGAAAGCTTCTTCGGCGAAGCCGGCATCGCCGACCCGCCCTACAAGCTGGCCCGCACCCAGTTCGCCGGCGGCAACCTGATCGCCGAGGCCATCAACGCCCGGGCGCTGGACTTCGGCGGCATGAGCGAGATCCCGCCGATCTTCGTCGCCGCCCAGCCGGGCAACCAGGTTCGCATCGTCGGCGTGCTGCAGGGCGACGTGAACAATCAGGTCGTGCTCGTGCCCAAGGGCTCGCCGGCCAAGGACTTCAAGGACCTGAAGGGCAAGCGCGTCGGCTATGTGAAGGCCACGACCTCGCACTACATCCTGCTGCGCCTGCTGCAGGAGGCGGGCCTTGGCTGGAGCGATATCCAGCCGGTGGCCTTAAGCCCGCAGGACGGCCTGGCGGCCTTCCAGAGCGGGGCGCTGGACGCCTGGGTGATCTACGGCGTCATCGTCTATCAGGCCCGAGAGGCCGGGGCGCGGGTGCTGCGCACGGCGCTGGGCATACTGTCGGGCAACTACCTGATCACCGCCGCTAAGGAGGCGCTGGACGATCCCGTCAGGCTCCAGGCGCTGGGCGACTATGTCAGCCGTTACAAGCGGGTGTTCGACTGGATCAACGCCGACGGCGAGCGCTGGGCGCGGGCCCGCGAGAAAGCCACGGGCGTGAAGGCCGAATACTACGCCCAGGAGTTCCGCGAGAAGTCGTCGCCCAGCATCCTTGGCCCGATCAGCGAGGCGGCAATCGCCTCCGAGCAGGCCGTGGCCGACACCTTCGCCGCCGCCAAGATCATTCCCGCGCGGGTCGACGTGCGTCCGCTGTGGGATGATCGCCTCTCATCATTCCTGAAATGATGTCGAGTTTTGCAAATATATCCGATGACTTCGGACGATATGAGCAGAGCTATCCGCTCGATCATTTTATATTCGTTGAGATAAGCACTCTCACGACGGCAAATCCCCACCGAACAAGTCGGGGATAAAGACGTGCAGACCTTCAAGCTTCAACTTCTCGCCTTCACTTCGGGCCTCGCCGTCACCGGCGGGGCCTTGGCCGCCGAGCCGGCGCCGGCCGCCAATACCGACGACAGCGGATCGGCCGCCGTCGAGCAGGTGATCGTCACCGCCGAGCGCCGCGTCACCGACCTGCAGAAAACCGCCATCGCCATCTCGGCCTTCGGCCCGCAGGTGCTGGCCGACCGCAAGGTCGACAACATCCGCGACCTGGCCGGCCAGATCCCGAACCTGTCGATCAGCCGCGTCACCATCAGCCACACCACCCAGACCTATGCGCTGCGGGGCGTCGGCGAGGCCGATCCGATCCAGGAACCCGTGCTGGCCGTCTATGTCGACGACGTCTACGTACCCCGCCAGATCGGCTCGATGATCGAGTTCAACGACCTGGAGCGCATCGAGGTGCTGCGCGGGCCGCAGGGCACGCTCTACGGCCGCAACTCCAGCGCCGGCGCCCTGCGGATCATCACTCGCGATCCGGGTGACGCCTTCCGGGCCAAGGCCGAGGTGGGTCTGGGCAGCTACGGCGCCGTCGACGTGCGCGCCCTGGTCGAGGGACCGATCGTCGAGGGCAAGCTGGCCGGCAGCCTGTCCTACATCCACCACAAGCGCGACGGGGTGACCTTCGACCCGACGCTGAACCACGACGTCAACCGCATCGATCTGGACGCCTACCGCGCCAAGCTGCGCTGGACGCCGACCGAGAAGCTGGACGTCCTCTTCACGCTGAACGCCCTGCGCGACCGCAGCGACACCCGCAGCTACATCCCTGTCCGGCAGCCGGGCGGCGGGTTCGACAAGCGCCGGTCCTATTCCGAGGTCGAGCCGACCCAGGACCTGGACCAGATCAGCGGCTCGGTTCGCGTGCAGTACGCGCTGAACGATAACTTGAAGATCAAGTCGATCACGGCCTACGGCGGCTTCAACCTCAATCCCGTCAACTACGACAACGACGGCGAGGCGGCGCTGATCCAGAAGAACCTGATCCACTACAATGATCAGTACGTCACCCAGGAGGTCCAGCTGAACGGTGACTACGGCCGCCTGACCTTCACCAGCGGCCTCTTCTACCTGCACGAGCGCTTCTTCGTGGAGCGCGACGGCTACAGCCGCCGCAACGCCCAGGCGACCGATCCGACGGTGACGCCCGGCAACTACAACTTCGCCCGGGCACACAACGTCACCAACACCGACGCCTACGCCCTATTCGGCGAGGCGACCTATGCGGTGACCGACCGCCTCAGCCTGACCGGCGGCCTGCGCTGGACCAACGAGGAGAAGGAATTCACCTTCGACAACAAGGTGCTGAACCTGGCCGGCCAAGTGATCGGCCAGTCGATCGCCGGCTCGGCCGACAAGACCTGGTCGGCGATCACGCCCAAGCTGACGGCGCAGTACCAGTGGACGCCGGACGTCTCGCAGTACGTCAGCTATTCCAAGGGCTTCAAGTCGGGCGGCTTCGACAATCGGGCGACGCGCCTGGATCTGGCCACCCTGCCCTTCGCGCCCGAAGACGTGACCACCTTCGAGGCCGGCCTGAAGACCCAAGCCTTCGATCGCCGCCTGCGGGCCAATCTGGCGGCGTTCTACAACGACTACCAGGACCTGCAGGTCTCGTTCTACGACCCGGCCTATGTGGGCAGCCGCCGCGGCAACGCCGGCCAGGCCCACACCTACGGCGTCGAGCTGGAGACCGAGGCCCGGCCGACCGAGCGGGTGGGCCTGAACTTCAACGTCGGCTGGCTGTACGCGGTCTATGACGACTACAAGGGCGCCGGCGGCGCGGGCGTCAACGCCGACGGCAACCGCCTTCTGAACTCGCCGCGCTGGAACCTGTCGGGCGGGGTCACCTGGGACGTGCCGGTCTCGGTTCCGGGCTCGGTGCGCGCCGGCCTCGACGCCCAGTGGCAGAGCGGCGTGGTCAGCAGCGCCACCCCGGCGGCCAGCGGCCAGAACAATATCCCGTCCCAGGGCTTCCTGAACGGCACGATCACCTGGACCGCGCCCGACCCGCACTGGGCCGTGCAGCTGTCGGCCCGCAACATCCTCGACAGCGACAAGCCGGTGACCTCGACCTACACGCCGTCGACCGGGGTCTATTACCTGAACTTCCCCGATCCGCGGACCTGGCTGGTCACGCTGAAGTACGCGCTGTGACGCCATGAGCAGCGCGCCCAACCTTCCCCGCCTGGCGAAGTTCGTCGGAGACCTCGGCGCCCTGCTCGACCGCACGGGCGAGGAGGCGCAGATCCTGCGCGAGGGCAAGGCCCTGCTGGCCGGCCTGATCGCTCAGGACGACTGGCTGCCGGACGCCTACGCCGTACCGGACCCGGCCCGCTACCAGCAGTACCTGCTGCATTGCGACAGCCGCGAGCGGTTCAGCGTGGTCAGCTTCGTCTGGGGGCCTGGCCAGGCCACGCCGGTGCACGACCACACGGTGTGGGGGCTGGTGGGCGTGCTGCGCGGGGCCGAACTGTCGCAAGCCTATCGCCGCGACGGCGAGGCGCTGGTTCCCGACGGCCCGGTCCACCGGCTCGAGCGCGGTCAGGTCGAAGCCGTCTCGCCCACGATCGGCGACGTGCACCGGGTGACCAACGCCTTCGACGACCAGGCCTCGATCAGCATCCACGTCTACGGGGCCAATATCGGCGCGGTGCGCCGCTCTACCTACGACGCCGAGGGACGCAGCAAGCCCTTCGTCTCCGGCTACTCCAACGACACCCTTCCCAACCTGTGGGACCGGTCCAGGCCGGTCCCCGTCGAGGCCGCGCCATGACCCTGTCCGTCGTCACGCCCCGCGAGGTCCGCCAGGACCTGATCGCCCGCCGCGAGATCGCGCTTCTGGACCTGCGCGAGGAGGATCCCTTCGCCAAGGCCCACCCGCTGTTCGCCTCGCAGCTGCCGCTGTCACGGCTGGAGGTCGAGATCCTCGATCGCGTGCCCCGCAAGGAGACTCGGATCGTGCTCTACGACAATGGCGAGGGCCTGGTCTCGCCGGCCGGCAAGCGGCTGGCGGCGCTGGGCTATAGCAATGTCCGGGCGCTGGCCGGCGGCCTGCAGGGCTGGACCGACGCCGGATACGAGCTGTTCCAGGACGTCAATTCCTACAGCAAGGCGTTCGGCGAACTGGTCGAGGCGCGGCGGCACACCCCGTCCCTGCCCGCCCAGGAGGTGCAGGCCCGCATCGACGCCAAGGCCGACCAGGTGATCCTCGACGCCCGTCGGTTCGAGGAATACGCCACCATGAGCATTCCGGGCGGCGTCAGTACGCCGGGGGCCGAGTTGGTGCTGCGGGCCCGCGAACTGGCGCCCGATCCCACCACCACGATCATCGTCAACTGCGCGGGCCGCACCCGCAGCCTGATCGGCGCCCAGTCTCTGGTGAACGCCGGCGTGCCCAACCCCGTCTTCGCCCTGCGCAACGGCACCATCGGCTGGACCCTGGCCCAGCAGAGCCTGGAGACCGGCCAATCGCGGAAGTTCCCCGACGTCTCGACCCAGACCCTGGAGGAGGCTCGCGCCAAGGCTCGCGACGTGGCCTATCGCGCCGGCGTGCGCCGGATCGACGCCGAGGGGCTGGCGGATCTGGCGACCGACCGCAAGCGCACCCTCTACCGCTTCGACGTGCGCACGCCCGACGAGTTCGCAGCGGGTCACCCACCCGGCTTCCGCAGCGCGCCGGGCGGTCAACTGGTGCAGGAGACCGACGTCTTCGCCCCCGTACGCGGCGGCCGCATCGTGCTGGCCGACGACCTGGGCCCTCGCGCCGACATGACCGCCTCGTGGCTGGCCCAGCTGGGCTGGGAGGCCTACGTGCTCGAAGGCGGGTTCGAGGGCGAGCTGGAAACCGGGGCCTGGAGGGCGAGCGAGCCGCCGCACCTGCAGGTGGTCGAGGCCATCCTGCCGCGCGCCCTCGCCGAAGCCCTGGCCGACGAGACCGTGGTGGTGCTGGACCTCGCGCCCAGCCCCGCCCACCGCAAGGGTCACGTGCCCGGCGCCTGGTTCGCGATCCGCGCCCAGTTGGCCGAGGCGCTGGAGCGCATCCCGGAAGGCAGGCCGATCGTCCTGACCTCGCCCGACGGCGTGCTGGCGCGCCTGGCCGCGCCGGAACTGGAGGAGATCGCCGACCGGCCCGTCCGCGTCCTCGACGGCGGCACGGCCGCCTGGGTCGCCGCCGGCCGGGCGCTGGAGACGGGCCTGCCCCGCGCCGCCAGCGATCCGACCGACGTCTACAAGCGCCCCTACGAGGGGACCGACAACGCCGCCGAGGCCATGCAGGCCTATCTCGACTGGGAGTTCGGCCTGGTCGACCAGCTGGCCCGCGACGGGTCGCACGGCTTCTACGTGATCTGAGGCCCCGCCATGTCCCTAACCCTCTACATCGCGCCCGGCAGTTCCTCGCTGGCCCCGCTGGTGGCCCTGGAAGAGATCGGCGTCGCCTATGACGTGCGGCGGCTGGACCTGGCGGCCGGCGACCAGCGGCGGCCCGAGTACCTGCGGCTCAATCCCAAGGGCCGGGTGCCGACCCTGCTGGTCGGCGCCGAGCCGGTCACCGAGGTGCTGGCGATCCTGACCTATCTGGCTCACCGCTACCCGCACAGCGAGCTGCTGCCGCTCTTGGAGCCGCTGAAGCTGGCCCACGCCTACGAGGTGATGAGCTGGTTCGCCAGCACGGTGCACGTGGCCTTCGCCCAGATCGCCAGGCCCGAGCGCTATGCCGACGACGAAGCGGTGAAGGCGGCCCTGGCCACGCCCGGCGAGGCCCGCTTCGCCCGCACCCTGGCCGACATCGAGCGCCTGGCCCAGGATCCGGGTCCCTGGCTGCTGGGCGAGCAGTTCAGCGTCGTAGACGCCTACGCCCTGGTGATCTGGCGCTGGGCCGAGCGCCGCCAGATCGATCTTGCGACCTACCCCGCCTGGAGCGCCAAGGCCGCCCGCGCCTTCGCCCGTCCCTCAGTCGTGCGCGCCCTGCGCAAGGAGACGGCCCAGGCCGCCACCCACGCCCACTGACCTTTTTCCTTTCGTCGAGCCCTCAGGAGCATTCCCCATGAGCGTCGAATTCATCGGTATCATCCACACCCAGAACGTCTCCGAGATCCATCCGCCGGCCGGTCCGGTCATCGACGTCGACTATGTCGAGACGATCGCCCGCGCCCATGACGAAGGCGGCTTCGACCGCGCCCTAGTGGCCTTCCACTCGACCGGTCCGGAAAGCCAGCTGGTGGTGGCGCACGCGGCTTCGGTGACCAAGAGGCTGAAGTTCATGATCGCCCACCGGCCGGGCTTCACCCAGCCCACCCTGGCCGCGCGGCAGCTGGCGACGCTGGACCACTTCACCGGCGGCCGGGTGGCGGTGCACATCATCACCGGCGGCTCGGACGAGGAACTGGCCAAGGACGGCGACCACCTGACCAAGGACGAGCGCTACGCCCGCACCAGCGAATATCTCGACATCGTCCGCGCCGAATGGACCAGCGAAAAGCCGTTCGACTACAAGGGCGAGTACTATCAGGTCGACCAGGGCTTCGGGGCGGTCAAGCCGCTGCGCAGCCCCCAGATCCCGGTCTATTTCGGCGGCTCGTCGGATGCGGCGATCCCGGTGGCCGGCAAGCACGCCGACATCTTCGCCCTTTGGGGTGAGACGCAGGCCCAGGTGGCCGAGACCATCGCCCGGGTGCGCCACGCCGCCGCCAAGCACGGCCGCCAGGTGAAGTTCTCGCTGTCGCTGCGTCCGATCATCGCCGACACCGAGGAAGCCGCCTGGGCGCGCGCCGACGAGATCGTCGCCAAGGCCAAGGCCCTGCGCGAGGCCGCCGGCCTGCCGACCAGCGGCCACCGCCCGCCCAACGCCGGCTCGCAGCGGCTGCTGGACGCGGCGGCGCAGGGCTCGCGTCTCGACAAGCGCCTCTGGACCGGCGTCGCGGCCGTCACCGGGGCGGCGGGCAACTCGACGGGCCTGGTGGGCACGCCGCAGCAGGTGGCCGAGGCCCTGCTCGACTACTACGACCTGGGCGTCACCACCTTCCTGATCCGGGGCTTCGACCCGGTCGAGGACGCCGTCGCCTACGGCCGCGACCTGATCCCGCTGGTGCGCAGGCTGGTGGCCGAACGCGAGGCCAACCCCACGGCCGCGGCGAGCTGACGCCATGGCCCCTTACGACGCCGGCGCTTTGGTCCCGCAGCCGGAGACGGACTTCCGCGACGTGCTGGCCCACCTGGCGAGCGGCGTCGCCATCGTCGCCTGCTGGGACGGCGAGGCCCCGCGCGGCCTGCTGGTCAGCTCGATTACCGGCCTCTCGGTCGCCCCGCCCCGCTTCCTGTTCTGCGTGCGCAAGGAGGCGGGGTGCCACGACGCGCTGCTGGCGCGCCCCGACCTCTCGGTGGCGCTGCTGGGCGCGGCCGACGAAGAGGAGGCGCTGCGTTTCGCCTCCGGCTCGCGAGCCCACGAGCGGTTCGATCCGAGCCGCTGGCGGCTGGGTCGCCAGGCCCCGCCGGTGTTCGCCGGCGGGGTGGCGCGGGCCGTCTGCCGCGTGGACGCCGTGGTCGACGCCGGCAGCCACTCGATCTTCATCGTGGAGGCGGACGCCGTCGGCTTCTCGCCCGGACCGGCGCTGGTGGCGTGGAACCGCGGGCTGACGACGGTGGGGTGACCCCCTCCGGCCCGCATCCAGATGCTCCCCCTGAAGGGGGAGCTGTC
>CBINOL010000126.1:0-14169 GCA_966252285.1 uncultured Caulobacter sp. | reverse complement strand
CCCTCTCCCCTTGCGGGAGAGGGTGGCCTCCGAAGGAGGTCGGGTGAGGGGTCGAAAGCCCTGTCATTCGCGACAGACGGATCGTTCTGAGAGACCCCTCATCCGCCGGCTGCGCCGCCACCTTCTCCCGCAAGGGGAGAAGGATTCGAGTATCGCCCCTCGCAATCGCCCCGCTTCGACTTAACTAGACACCAGCGCCCCGGAACCGTGTACCAGTGCGGCGCGAACCAACACCCGGAGTCGTCATGTCGCTGAGAGTCGCCGTCCAGATGGATCCCGTCCTGGGGATCAACATCGACACCGACACCACCTTCCTGATGATGATGGAAGCCAAGATCCGGGGGCACAAACTCTGGTTCTACACCCCCGACAAGCTGTCGCTGGAGGACGGACGCGTGTTCGCCCGCGCCCAGCCGCTGGAGGTGTTCGCCGAAAAGGGCGCCCACGCCAAGCTCGGCGAGACCGTGCTGCTCGACATGAAGGACGACGTCGACGTGGTGCTGATGCGCCAGGATCCGCCGTTCGACATGGCCTACATCACCGCCACGCACTTTCTGGAGAAAGTGCATCCTCACACCCTCGTCGTGAACAATCCGGCCGAGGTGCGCAACGCGCCCGAGAAGCTGTTCGTCACCGACTTCCCCGGCGTGCAGCCGCCGACCCTGATCACCTCGGACCACGAGGCGATCTACGACTTCCGCGCCCGCCACGGCGACATCGTCCTGAAGCCCCTCTACGGCGGCGGCGGCTCGGGCGTGGCTCGTCTGCTGGCGGACGATCCCAACCTCGACGCCCTGCTCGAACTGCACGCCATGATCGGCCGCGAGCAGGTGATCGCCCAGAAGTTCGTCCCGGCCGTCAGCAAGGGCGACAAGCGCGTGCTGCTGGTCGACGGCGAGCCGGTCGGCGCCATCAACCGCGTGCCGGCCGCCGGCCAGGTGCGCTCGAACCTGCGCGTCGGCGGCCGCGCCGAGGCCGTCGAGCTGACCGCCCGCGACAAGGAACTGTGCGCCATCATCGGCCCGGAACTTAAGAAGCGCGGCCTGCTGTTCGTCGGCATCGACGTGATCGGCGACTACCTGACCGAGATCAACGTCACCTCGCCCACCGGGGCCCAGCAGCTCAAGCGGTTCAGCGGCATCGACGCCGCCGCGGTGCTCTGGGATCGGATCGAAACCATCCGATCAACCCCTGCGTGAGGAAGTGGCCGTAGACGACTGAATCGTCACACTTTCCTGAAACGTTCGTTTTTCGTTCTTGCTCCGAGCCGACAGCCATGCTTGGCTTGTGGATAAGTCGAACGTTGTTTCAGGGGGAACGATGGCGGCAAAGGTCGTCACGGTTGCGTTCGAGGGCGTCGAGGCGCGCCGCGTCGACGTCGAGGTGCAGCTGACCGGCGGCGTCGTCGCCTTCGCCGTGGTCGGCCTGGCCGACAAGGCGGTGGCCGAAAGTCGCGAGCGGGTGCGCGGCGCCTTCGCGGGTCTTGGCCTGTCGATGCCGGGCAAGCGCATCGTCGCCAACCTGGCCCCCGCCGACCTGCCCAAGGAAGGCACCCACTTCGACCTGCCCATCGCCCTGGCGCTGCTCGGCGTCATGGGCGTGATCCCGCCCGACGCGCTGGACGGCTGGGCGGCGATGGGCGAGCTCTCCCTGGACGGTCGCATCGTCGCCTGCGCCGGCGCCCTGCCCGCGGCCATGGCGGCCGGCGCCATGGACCTGGGCCTGATCTGTCCCGAGGCCTGCGGGCCGGAAGCCGCCTGGGCCGGCGGCACGCGGATCCTGGCCCCGCGCTCGCTGGTGGCGCTGATCAACCACTTCCGCGGCAGCCAGATCCTCGGCTCGCCCGCGCCCGGCCCGGTGATCGAGGGCGAACGCGCCAAGGATCTGCGCGACGTCAAGGGACAGGAGCAGGGCAAGCGGGCGCTGGAGATCGCCGCGGCCGGCGGCCACAACCTGCTGTTCGTCGGCCCGCCGGGCTCGGGCAAGTCGATGCTGGCCCAGCGCCTGCCGGGCCTGCTGCCGCCGCTGACCTCGCAGGAACTGCTCGAGACCTCGATGGTCCATTCGGTGGCCGGGCTGATCGCCCGGGGCGCGCTCACCCGCGCCCGGCCGTTCCGCAGCCCGCACCACAGCGCCAGCATGGCCGCCCTCACCGGCGGCGGCCTGCGCGCCAAGCCCGGCGAGGTGTCGCTGGCCCACAACGGCGTGCTGTTCCTCGACGAACTGCCCGAGTTCGGCGTCCAGGCGCTCGACAGCCTGCGCGCGCCGCTGGAGACCGGCGAGGTGATGGTCGCCCGCGCCAACGCCCACATCCGCTATCCGGCCCGGGTGCAGCTGGTGGCGGCCATGAACCCCTGCCGCTGCGGTCACGGCGGGGCCGGACGCGGCGCCTGCGGCAAGGCTCCGCGCTGCATCCGCGACTACCAGGGCCGGGTGTCGGGCCCGCTGATGGACCGCATCGACCTGGCCGTCGACATGCCCGCCGTCACCGCCGCCGATCTGGCCTTACCCGCCGCCAGCGAAGGCTCGGCCGAGGTCGCCGCCCGCGTCGCGGCCGCTCGCCGGCTGCAGTCCGACCGGGCCTTGGCCCTGATGCCCGATGCGCCTGAAACCCTGAACGGCCGGGCCGAGGGCGAACTGCTCGAACGGGTCTGCGCCCTCGACGAGCCGGGCCGCGCCCTGCTGACCAAGGCCGCCGAAGCCGGCCGCATCAGCGCTCGCGGCTGGACCCGCACCCTGCGCCTGGCCCGCACCATCGCCGACCTGGAGGGCGCCGGCTCGGTCAAGCGCGTGCACGTCGCCGAGGCCCTGGCGCACCGGCGGACGAGCCCGGCGGGGGAGATGGAAACCCTCTGACCCCTCTCCCCTTGTGGGAGAGGGTGGGCTCCCGAAGGGAGGTCGGGTGAGGGGTCGAAAGCCCTGACCGCTAGGAAGGCGGACAGTCCAGGTGCGGCGGCGCCGATTTGAGAAACCCCTCATCCGCCGGCTTCGCCGCCACCTTCTCCCGCAAGGGGAGAAGGATTCCGCACCTGCCCTCCACCGCCCGTTAAGTCGTGACCGGTAAAATTACCGCCATGACCAAGACCCGCGACGCCGTCTCCGCCGAGCAGCTGGCCACCCTGAGCCACGAGTTCCGCACGCCCCTGAACGGGGTGCTGGGCATGGCGCGTCTGCTGGAAAACACCCGCCTGACCGCCGAGCAGCGCTCCTATGTCGCGGCCCTGCGCGAGAGCGGCGACCACCTCCTGTCCCTGGTCAACGACGTGCTGGATTTCGCGCGCCTGGGCGCCACGGCGCTGGAACTGCACCTGGCCCCGGTGAACCCCGAAGACCTGCTGCGCCAGGTGGCCGAGCTGATGAGCCCGCGCGCCCACGAGAAGGGCGTCGAGATCGCCTGGGCGGTCGAGCGCGGCCTGCCGCCGCTGCTGGCCGACGAGGGCCGCCTGCGCCAGGTGCTGCTGAACTTCGCCGGCAACGCCGTGAAGTTCACGGAAAAGGGCGGCGTGCTGATCACCGCCCGCGACGCCGGCGCCGGCCGCGTGCGTTTCTCGGTGGCCGACACCGGTCCGGGCGTCGCCCCCGAGCAGCGCGAGAAGATCTTCGAGGCCTTCGTCCAGACCGATCCGTCGCACCAGGCCCAGCTGGGCGGCGCGGGCCTGGGCCTGGCCATCGTCGCCCGCCTGGCCGGCGCCATGGACGGCGAAGCCGGCGTGGGAGAAAATCCGGGCGGCGGCGCCGACTTCTGGTTCGAGGCCCCGTTCGAGCGCTGCGACCAGGCCCCGGCGGCCCCGCCGCTGGAAGGCCGGTTCGTCGCCGTCGTCTCGCCCAATCCCGTGGTCCGGGAAGCCGTCGGCGCCCAGGCCATCGCCAGCGGCGCCTGGGTGAAGAACCTGGCCGGCCTCGACAAGGTCGACGCCCTGCCGGCCCAGACCGTGCTGCTGGTCGACGCCGCCCTGCCCGGTCCGCTGGCCGCGCCCGCCGGCCGCGCCGCCGTGGCCATGCTGACCCCCGACCAGCGCGACCTGATCCCCAACCTCTCAAAGGCCGGCTTCTCGGGCTATCTGATCAAGCCGCTGCGCCGCACCTCGCTGGCCGCCCAGGTGCTAGGCGCCAAGCCGATCGACGCGGCGCTGGAGGCCATCGTCACCCCGGCCGAGGCCCAGGACGACCGCATCGCCCCGGCCGCCGCGCCCGGCGCCCGGGTGCTGCTGGCCGAGGACAATCCGATCAACGCCCTCCTGGCCCGCACCCTGCTGGAGCGCGAGGGCTGCACGGTCGACCGCATCGCCAGCGGCGACGAGGCCGTGGCGGCCCTGTCGCGCGGGACCTACGATCTGGTGTTCATGGACTTGCGCATGCCGGGCCTGAACGGCCTGGAGGCCACCCGCGCCGTCCGCGCCAAGGGCGTCGACACCCCGATCCTGGCCCTGACCGCCGACGCCTTCGACGAAGACCGCCGCCAGTGCCTGAGCGCCGGCATGGACGACTTCCTGGTCAAGCCGCTGACCCCCGCCGCCCTGCGCGACGCCCTGTCCCGCTGGACCGGCCCCGACCGCCCGCGCCGCTGGACGAACGACGCGACGCGCGCCAAGGTCGCCGGCTGACGGGACGGTCCCAGCCTCCCCGTCCACTTCGGGGAAGACCATGACCGAGCAGACCACGCAGACGGCCGCCACCGACGCGGCCAAGCCCGCCCGCAAGCCGCACGGCTGGCGCGAGGTGCTGGCCGCCCTGCGCGAGCCGCGCGTGCTGGTCACCCTGCTGCTGGGCTTCTCCTCGGGCCTGCCGTTCATGCTGGTGGGCAACACGCTCGGCTTCTGGCTGCGCGAGCAGGGCATCGAGCTGGCCGCCATCGGCTTCCTGTCGTGGGTCGGCATCGCCTATTCGCTGAAGTTCCTGTGGGCCCCGATCATCGACCGGGTGGACCTGCCGCTGCTCGGGCGCCTGGGCCGCCGGCGCGGCTGGATGATCCTGACCCAGATCGTCGTCGGGATCGGCCTGTTCGGCATGGCCGCCGTGGGTCCGGGCGGCCACCTGTGGACCTTCGCCCTGCTGGCGGTGATCACCGCCTTCGCCGCCGCCAGCCAGGACACCGTCGTCGACGCCTGGCGGATCGAGCGCGCCGAAAGCCCCGACGACCTGGGCCTGCTGACCGCCGCCTTCCAGTTCGGCTATCGCGTCGCCATCCTGGCCACCGACGCCTGGATCCTGGTGGCCGCCGCCAAGATCGGCTGGCCGACCTCGTACCTGCTGTGCGCCGCCGCCATGGGCGTCGGCCTGACCGCCACCCTGTTCGCAGCCGAGCCGGCCCGCACGCCGACGGCCGCCAGCGGCGTGGCCGCAGCCCCGCTGTGGACCCCGCGCGGCTTCTTCGACGCCGTGGTCGGCCCGTTCGTCACCTTCTTCCAGACCCACGGCCCCATGGCCCTGCTGATGCTGTGCACCGTGGCGCTCTACCGCCTGCCCGACTTCCTGATGGGTCCCATGGCCGCGCCGCTCTACACCGACCTTGGCCTCGCCAAGGAGATGATCGGGGCGGTGCGCACCTCGTTCGGCCTGGTCGCCACCTTCGTCGGCATCGCCCTGGCGGGCCTCAGCGCCGTGAAGCTGGGCTTCGAGAAGACCCTGGTGCTGGGCGCGGTGCTCGGCCCGGGCTCGAACCTGGCGTTCTCGGCCATGGCCCTGGCCGGCCCGGACATGAACGTCTTCATCGGCGCGATGATCGTCGACAACATCTCGACCGGCTTCGCCGGCGCGGCCCTGGTGGCCTACATGTCCAGCCTGACGAGCCTGGGCTACACCGCCACCCAGTACGCCCTGCTGTCGAGCACCTACGCCATGCTGGGCAAGTTCCTGAAGGGCTTCTCGGGCGCCGTCGTCGAGGGCCTGGAGAAGAGCTTCCCGCTGATGACCTCCTACGCGATCTTCTTCGCGGGCACGGCGGCGGTCGGCATCCCGGTGGTGATCCTGTCGATCGTGCTCTCGCACCACCAGGGCAAGGCCAAGGCGTCGGCCTCGCTTCGTGGGTGATCCTCGTCCTTCGACAAGCTCAGGATGAGGATCACTCAAAGGCCCGGGCGGTGGAAAAACCTCATCCTGAGCCTGTCGAAGGACGAGGTTTTCGTCTCAAGTCTCCCCGCTGCTAGCAGCTGCAGATCAGCGGGTAGTTGGTCGTGTCGGCGATGGTGGTCATGCCGTAGTAGTCGACCAGCACCGACTCGGCCGTGCAGAAGGCGCCTTCGACCCAGGCCTGGTCGTTGGAATAGGCCTCGCCGATGATGAAGAGGTTGGCCGCCGTCGCGCCGGGCACGAGGCCCGTCGGCTGACGGATGCGCTGCATCACGTCGCAGATGTCGTAGTGCGCGGCCCAGGCGTGGTAGCCGGCCCCGAACGGGTTCAGCGAGAAGTCGTTGAAGATCGCCTCGACCGGCCAGGGGATCTGGTGGGCGGCGTTGGGATCGCCCCAATGCACCTTGGCCAGTTCTAGCAGCACCATGCGGATCATGGTGTCGGTGGCCTTGCGCGGACCGAACAAGACCTGGTGGTCCTGGTCGATCGGCACCTTGCGGCGCTCGGTGACGTCGACCTCCAGCTCCTGCCAGAACTGCACGTACTGCATGTCGTCGTACGAGGCCAGAACGCCATAGGCGGGGTTGGCCGCGCCGTCGCTGTTGTTCCCGAAGTAGTAGACCTGGCGCAGCGGCAGGTCGGTGATGGTCGGACCGAAGGTGTTGGGCTTGCCCGTCAGGCTGGGCGGATAGGGCACGCCCGGATCGTTCCACCATGGGCGATCGAAGAACAGCATCACCCGCATCGACGGCTGACGGATCACCCCGTCGATATAGAGCTGCACGCCCTCGGCGTTGAGGATGTCGAGCGTGCCGGCCGGCATGTCGGCGTACTGGGTGGCCTCGGCCACCAGGTCCAGCGAGGCCGGCGGCATGGCCAGGAAGGCGTTCTTCGTGGTCTGCACCGCCCCGCCCTTGAACGGCGTCTCGGCGCTGGCCAGGCGGTAGTTGACCGTCTCGCCCTCCAGCCAGATCGAATGCAGGCGGGTGCGCTGGGTCAGGTCGAGGGTCACGCCCGCGGCCGCCGCCGCGGCCTTGGTCTGCTGGTAGAGCTCGACGAAGACCTGCGAGTAGCCGCCGCTGAGGGTCTTGAACGCCCCGCCGGGCGCGAACTCGCCGTTGTAGACGGCGGCGTTGGCGGCGTTCCAGTTGATGACGTTGGAGGTGTAGCCGCCGGCGTCGGCGGCGTACTCGTAGCCCTCGTTGCCGGCCTGGTCGTAGAAGACGTTCCAGTAGCCGATGTTGCCGGCGATCGAGCCCGGCGGATAGACGAACGAGTTGAAGGTCGGCGGCAGCTGGCCCGAACCGTAGAAGGCGCACTGCTGGGCGCGGGTCTTGACCGGCGCGTCGCCGGTGATCAGGGCCGAGATGTTCGAGAACAGGGTGGCGGCCGGCTGCTCGTTGTTACCCGGCGTGTTGTAGGGCGCGGGATGGGTCGCCAGGTCGTTCTGGTAGATGTGCTCCTCGCGCAGGAACAGCAGCGGATTGTCGGTGGTGTTGAAGTCGATGATCTTGTCCTTGAGACCCAGCGCCTCGATGGTCAGGGTCACCAGCTGGTGGCCTTCGCTCTTTTTCGCGTCCCACTGGATGAAGCGCATGCCGCCGGCCTCGATGTAGGACTGGCGCGGGTCGTCGTTGCAGAAGTGGGTGACGATGCGCCCGGCCGGCAGGCGCGTGCCCGAGCCGGGGCCCTCGAAGGCGTAGTCGCCCCACTCGTAGAGCTGGATCGTGTCGCCCGCGACCGCCTTACCGCCGGTGACCAGCCGCCAGGCCGTGTAGAGGCCCGCCGGCCCCGCGCCGAAGATCGTGTAGGTCGTTCCCATGGCCGTCTCCCCGTTCGGCCGCCAACGCGACCCTGACGTGCATCGGCGTCACTTCGCGCGACCGGTGAACGGACGACTGTGCGAAACCCGACAGGACGGGAAAGAAAACGAAAGCCTTGTACTCCCCCGCGAGCGGGGGAGGGGGACCGCGAAGCGGTGGAGGGGGCGGCGGCGCGCACGGCGCTCCGGCCCTCGCCCCCTCCGTCACGGCGCCGATGGCGCCGCGCCACCTCCCCCGTTTCACGGTGGAGGAACTAGGAAAGAAAAAGGCCCCGGATCGCTCCGGGGCCTTCGTCTTGGTTACGGATCGCGAGGATCAGTCGGCGACCGTGGCCGTGTCGGTCGGAGCGGCGTGGTGCTCGTCCGCGCCGTGCGACCACTTCTTGAGGAAGGGCGAGGCGATCAGGAACAGCACGCCGATGCCGGCGGCGATCAGGCCGATGACGTTGAACACCTGCAGCGAGGTGCGCAGGGCCGCCTCGGGGTCCAGCACCTGGCCGCCGACGGTTTCCACCGCCGTCAGGCCGGCGATGAAGCCGCCGACGTACTGGGCGATGGCCACGGCCATGAACCACACGGCCATGATGAACGACACCATCGAGGCCGGCGACAGCTTGGTCATCTGCGACAGGCCCACGGGCGACATGCACAGCTCGCCGGTGGTGTGCAGCATGTACATCAGCACCAGGAAGAACAGCGGCATGCGGAAGGCGCCGTCGGCGAAGGTCGAGCCCCACTGCAGCACCAGGAAGCCGAGGCCCACCTGGAGCAGCGCCAGGCCGAACTTCACGACCGGGTTGGGGTCCTTGTCGCGACGGCCCAGGAACGTCCACAGCGCCGCGAACACCGGGGCGAAGATCAGGATCCAGCCGGCGTTCAGCGCCTGGGTCTGGGCGGCGTTGAAGCTGGAATCGATCCACAGCGTCCTGGCGGGGTCGAGGGTCGCGGCCGCGAGCTGGGCCGGCGTGGCGAAGGTCACCGCGCCGCCGAACCACTGCACGGGGGCCGAGGTCAGGTTGAGGTTGACGTTGGTGGCCGCAAACAGGTTCAGCGACGAGCCGGCCTGCTCGAACAGGGTCCAGAACACCACCGCGCCGAAGATCAGGAACATGGCCAGGGCCAGACGCTCGCGCTCGACCTTCTCCACCTTGGTGAACATGAACCACAGGATGTAGCCGATCGAGCCGATCATGCCGGCCACCAGGGTGACGCCGACGATGGCGCTGCGCTGGACCAGGAAGAACACGGCCAGCACGCCGAGCAGCGACAGCAGATAGATCACGTGCTCGCGGTTCAGCGGGCCGACGACGTTCTCCTTGAGCTTCTTGGGCTCGGGGGCTTCGCCCTTGCCCTGCAGCAGCGGCTTGCCCAGCACAAAGACGACGAAGCCGGCCAGCATGCCCACGCCCGCCAGGCCGAAGCCCCAGGCCCAACCGTACTTCACGCCCAGGTAGCCGCACAGGATCGAGGCCCAGAACGAGCCGAGGTTGATGCCGTAGTAGTAGAGCGTGAAGCCCGGGTCGCGACGCGGATCGCCCTGCGGGTAGAGCTGGCCGACGATGGTCGAGATGTTGGGCTTGAGGAAGCCGACGCCGACGATGATCAGCGACAGGGCCAGCCAGAAGATGTTCAGGTAGGTGGGTTCGCGGCCCTCGACGCCCAGGGTGTACTGGCCCTTGGGCAGCACGGCCGGGATCGGCGAAGCGGCGGGCAGATCCTTGATCTGGAAGTCGCCGGTCTTGCTGGCCGAGACCTCGTAGGGCTTGCCATCGACCACCAGCTTGGCGACCCGCTCGCCGCCGCGGCCTTCGGCCTGGAAGCTGTAGGTCTGGCCGGCATAGGTCAGGGTCTGGGTGGCGGGCTTGCCTTCCACCGCCATGGCCAGGTGGCCGGCGACCAGCAGGATGGCGCCGAAAGCCACCGCCTTGCGGGTGCCCAGCCACTTGTCGGCCAGGAAGCCGCCGATCAGCGGCAGCAGGTAGACAAGGGAGGTATAGGAGCCGTAGTGGCCGTTGGCGACCTTCGGGTCGAAAAGGAAATGCTGCGTCAGATAGAAGATCAGGATGGCGCGCATGCCGTAGTAGGAGAACCGCTCCCACATCTCGGCGAAGAACAGGATAATCAGCCCCTTGGGATGTTCCTTGATGAGCTGAAGGAAGACCGGCAGGCCCGTCACCAATGTGACGAGGATGCCGATGACAACGACAATGCTATTCATTCTCGACCTTGACTATATTCAAGTCAGATAGGGCGACACCAACGGTCGTTTCGCCCTCCCCTCCCCGGTTCGCGGGGAGAAGATCACGCGGCTTTCCGTTTCACAAGCAAAGGCTTGCCGGGAGGGAGCGGTTGGGGCGCGCCGCGCGTTTCACTGGCTGCAAGTTCCGCAACGACACCCTCAACGCCTGGGGAACGCCCATGCAATCGTCAGACCCCAACCATCCGATCACCTGCGCCCGCGAAAGCGGCCGGGTCCGCGTGCTGTTCGAAGGCCACGAGATCGCCGACAGCGACGACGTCCTGGTGCTGCGCGAGGCCGACTATCCGCCCGTCCGCTACTTCCCGCGCGACGACGTGGCGATGGCCTTTCTGCGCCGGTCGGACAAGACCACCCGCTGCCCCTACAAGGGTTCGGCCAGCTACTACACGATCTATCGCGACGGCCAGATCATCGAGGACGCCGTGTGGTCGTACGAGGCGCCGCTGCCGGGCATGGAGCGCCTGACCGGGCGCCTGGCCTTCTATCCGCAGCACGTCGACTTCCAGAACGACGCGCTGAGCCCGGCCGAGACGGCGACGATCCCGCCGGGCACGCCCCCGCGCAACGCCCGCGACATCGACGAGATCGTCCGCCACACCGACAGCGGCTCGGGCTCGAGCCAGGCCGAGCACTGGGACGCCAACGTCTCGATGCCCGACGACGAGGCCTGGGAAGGCGACGAGGACCAGGTCATCGGCCGCCCATATCATGGGACCGGATCGATCTGAGACTGTCCGCCCAGCGGCGAAGTCGGCCGGTCGACACAAGTCACTGTGTTGGAACGCACATTTTTGTGAGTCCGTGGCTCCGTTGCTCTTGCCAAGCGTTGCAACCCAGGAGATCGTATCATATGAAACCGTCCGCTCCCGGTCCCCTGGGAGAACAGAGGCGGGGGAGGAAGACATGGCCTATCTCAGCATGGGGGCGCGCCCCGACAGCGCGTCGCCGCGTCGCCGAGTCCGTTGGAGCCGCGTGGCCGTCGTCGGCGCCAGCGTCGCGCTCTGGGCCGGCCTCATCGCCCTGGCCACCGTCCTCTTCTGATCCTGCGCGCCTGATCCTGCGTGGACGGCCCGCCGGCGGCGCGTTCCGCCGATGACGAGGCCGCTCGCATGACCCTGCATCCCTGCCGCCCGATCACCATCGGCGTCGCCCGCCCGGCCGACGCCGTCTATGCCTATGCGGCCGATCCCCAGAACATGGCCGAATGGGCCGCCGGCATCGGCGACGGCCTGCGCCGGGCCGCCGACGAGGACGGCGTCTGGATCGCCGACACCCCCGTCGGCGAGGTTCGCGTGCGCTTCTCGCCCGCCAATCCGTTCGGCGTCCTCGATCACTGGGTGACCCTGCCCGACGGAACCGAGATTTCGGTGCCCCTGCGCGTCGTGGCCAACGGCGACGGCGCCGAGGTGACGCTGACCCTCTTTCACCTGCCCGACATGGACGACCCCGCCTTCGAGCGCGACGCCGCCGCCGTGACCCGCGACCTGGAAACGCTGAAGGCCCGGCTGGAACAATCCTCCCCCTGAAGGGGGAGGTGTCGGCGAAGCCGACGGAGGGGGATGTGATTGATGAAACTGGAGCGGACTTGGAGGCGGAGAGCTCTTCCCCCTCCGGCCCTTCGGGCTGCCTCTCCCATCAGCGGGAGGATCTCTAAGTCTCCGCCAGCGGCGAGCGGAAAAACCGCGCCCAGCCCCAGGCCGCCAGCCAGCAGGCCATGGCCCAGGCCGCGCCGACGCACCAGCCGGCCAGCACGTCGCTGGCCCAGTGGACGCCGAGATAGACGCGGCTGAGCCCCACCAGCACCGAGAAGAACACCGCCGCCGCCAGGGCCAGTGCCTTGACCCGGCGCCGGGGCGCAAACCGCGCCGCCAGCGTCCCCAGGGTCAGGAACACCACCGCCGACAGCATGGCGTGGCCGGACGGAAAGCTGGGATTGGCCGCCTCGACGGCGCGATAGACCAGATCGGGCCGTTCACGCAGGAACAGGTGCTTGAGCCCCTGGCTGATGGTCACGCCGCCGACCGCGCCCACGACGATGACCAGCGCCTCGGCCCAGCGGCGCAGGCTGGCGCAGATCGCCAGGGCCAGCAGCACCAGCAGGGTCAGCACCGTCACCGAGCCCAGGGCCGTGACGTCGGCGGCGGCCGTGTGCAGCCATTCCGGGCCGATCAGCTGGTGCGGCTGGCCCGGCGCGCGCAGCGCCTGCAGGATCTGCAGGTCGAGCGCGCGGGTGTCGCCCTCGGCCACCTCGTCGGCGATGTTCAGGAAGGCCAGCAGGCCAAGGCCGGCCACCAGCAGGGCGGCGGTGGCGGCGACCTCGCGCCGGGCGGACCGCAGCAGAAGGGCCAGGTCGCGGCGGGGATTCAGGCGGAGCTTGAGCGGCATGCACCCTCAACGCGCGAAAAGCAGTTTGGCCGCAACCGGTATTCGGCGTGTATAGCTACAATGTTTCATGAAAGAAACATGAACCGTTCCTGAGTTGCTTCGTTCATCACCAGTCCAAATCGACCTCTTTAAGGTGGAGGCATCGAAGGGAAAGGACTTGTCATGAAACGTCTCATCATCACCGCCGTCGCCGCCTCGCTGCTGGCCGGGACCGCCCTGTCGGGGACCGCCATGGCCCAGCCCCGCCACGACGACCGTCACGATCGCTACGAGCAGCAGCGCGCCTACGAAAAGGGCCGCCGCGACCAGGCTCGCTACGAGCGCAAGGAAGATCGCCGCGAGTACCGCCGCTGGGCCAAGGGCCAACGCCTCGACGCCCGCTATCGCGGCAACGGCTACTACGTCAGCGACTACCGTCGCCACGGCCTGCGCGCCCCGCCCCGCGGCTACCGCTGGCAGCGCGTGGACAACCAGTACATCCTGGCCGCGGTCGCCACCGGCATCATCGCCTCGGTGATCATCGCCAACAACTAGGGCGCCCAACCGATCCCTCTCCCCTTGCGGGAGAGGGCGGCCCCGCAGAGCGGGGTCGGGTGAGGGGTCGCACCGACCCGAACGCCGCGACAGCCGAAAGGCCGTCGCGGCGTTTCGCTTTTGAGAAACCCCTCATCCGGCGCTTCGCGCCACCTTCTCCCGCAAGGGGAGAAGGATAATTGGCGCAATTCCCCCTTCCCCTCCCAGGGGTGGAGCGCTAATCGAAATCCATGCCCGAACTGACCGACAGCCACGCCGCCGATCCCCTGATCACCCTGGTCCCGGACAAGTGGGTGACGCTTCGCGACGCATTCGGCGTCGACAGCGACATGAAGGTTCCGGCCTTCTCGCACCGCGACAGCCACGTGCCGGAGATCGACAGCGCCTATCGCTTCGACCCGCAGACGACCAAGGCCATCTGCGCCGGCTTCGCCAAGGACCGCCGGGTGATGGTCCAGGGCTATCACGGCACCGGCAAGTCGACCCACATCGAGCAGATCGCCGCGCGCCTGAACTGGCCGCTGGTTCGCGTGAACCTCGACAGCCACGTTTCCCGGATCGACCTCGTCGGCAAGGACGCCATCGTCCTGAAGGACGGCAAGCAGATCACCGAATTCCGCGAAGGCATCCTGCCCTGGAGCCTGCAGCGCCCGATCGCCCTGGTGTTCGACGAGTACGACGCGGGCCGTCCGGACGTGATGTTCGTCATCCAGCGCGTGCTGGAGGCCGGCGGCAAGCTGACCCTGCTGGACCAGAACCGGGTCATCCGCGCCAACCCGTATTTCCGCCTCTTTTCGACGACGAACACGATTGGTCTGGGCGACACCACCGGCCTCTATCACGGCACCCAGCAGATCAACCAAGGCCAGATGGACCGCTGGTCGATCGTCACCACGCTGAACTATCTCGAGCACGACGTCGAAGCCGCCATCGTGCTGGCCAAGAACCCGCACTACGACACCGCCGAGGGCAAGCGCACCCTGGCGGCGATGGTCCGCGTGGCCGACATGACCCGCAACGCCTTCATGAACGGCGACATCTCGACCGTCATGAGCCCGCGTACGGTGATCACCTGGGCCCAGAACGCCGAGATCTTCGA
>CBINOL010000125.1:0-14336 GCA_966252285.1 uncultured Caulobacter sp. | reverse complement strand
CCTCGGGCGTGGCGCACGTGAACGCCTCGTTCAACAACACCATGATCACCATCACGGACGCTCAGGGGAACACCATCTCCTGGTCGAGCGCCGGCATGATGGGCTTCAAGGGCTCGCGCAAGTCGACCCCGTACGCCGCTCAGATGGCCGCCGAAGACGCGGGCAAGAAGGCTGCGGAACACGGCGTGAAGACCCTGGAAGTCAACGTTTCGGGTCCGGGTTCGGGTCGTGAATCGGCCCTGCGCGCTCTGCAGGCCGTCGGCATGACCATCACGACGATCCGCGACGTCACGCCGATCCCGCACAACGGCTGCCGTCCGCCCAAGCGCCGTCGCGTCTAGTATTTTTTAGATCCAATTCTCCTTCGCCGGCTGCGTCAAACGCGGCCGGCGAGTCGCGTTCAAGGGACACCACGTGATCGAAAGAAACTGGAACGAGCTGATCCGTCCTGAGAAGCCGCAGATCGAAACCGGCGCCGACGCGACCCGCAAGGCTCGCATCGTCGCTGAACCGCTCGAGCGTGGTTTCGGTGTGACGCTCGGCAACGCCCTGCGTCGCGTTCTCCTCTCGTCGCTGCAAGGCGCCGCCGTCACCGCCATCCAGATCGATGGCGTGGTGCACGAGTTCTCCTCGCTCGAGGGCGTTCGTGAAGACGTCGTCGACATCGTTCTGAATATCAAGCAACTTGCCGTGCGCATGCACGCCGAGGGCCCCAAGCGCATGACCCTGCGCGCCTCGGGCGCCGGTCCGGTCACCGCTGGCCAGATCGAAACCCCGGCCGACATCGAAATCCTGAACCCCGACCACGTGCTCTGCACGCTGGACGAGGGTGGTTCGGTGCGCATGGAATTCACGGTCAACACCGGCAAGGGCTACGTCCCGGCCGACCAGAACCGTCCGGAAGACGCGCCGATCGGCCTGATCGCCGTCGACGCCCTGTACTCGCCGGTGAAGCGCGTGGCCTACAAGGTCGAGCCGACCCGCGAAGGCCAGCGCCTGGACCGTGACAAGCTGACCCTGGAAGTCGAGACCAACGGCGCCGTCACCCCGGTGGACGCCGTGGCCTACGCCGCTCGCATCCTGCAAGACCAGCTGCAGATCTTCATCACCTTCGAAGAGCCCAAGGCCAAGGCCGCGGACGAAACGAAGCCCGAGCTGCCGTTCAACCCGGCTCTGCTCAAGAAGGTCGACGAGCTGGAACTGTCGGTCCGTTCGGCCAACTGCCTGAAGAACGACAACATCGTCTACATCGGCGACCTGATCCAGAAGACCGAAGCCGAGATGCTCCGCACCCCGAACTTCGGTCGCAAGTCGCTGAACGAAATCAAGGAAGTGCTCGCCGGCATGGGTCTGCACCTCGGCATGGACGTGCCGAACTGGCCGCCGGAAAACATCGAAGACCTGGCCAAGAAGTTCGACGACCAGATCTAAGATCGAGACTTTCGCGCTGAATCCGGGCCGCTCTTCGTTCCCTCGGGATCGATGGGCGGCCTGGGCCTTTTGAAGCCGCTACGCGGTGGAGGGCCCCGGCGCACCGCTCTGAACTCGGCCGGGACGAGGCTGGGATTGGTGACCACCAGGCGCTTCATTTGCGCCGCTCGGGCTTAGAGCCCAGGAGAAAAGAAAATGCGTCATGGCTACGCCCATCGCAAACTCGGCCGCACCTCGGCTCACCGCACCGCCATGTTCGCCAACATGTCGGCTTCGCTGATCAAGCACGAGCAGATCGTCACCACCCTGCCGAAGGCCAAGGAACTGCGTCCGATCGTCGAAAAGCTGGTCACCCTGGCCAAGCGCGGCGACCTGCACGCTCGTCGTCAGGCCATCAGCTCGGTTCGCGACGTCGAGCAAGTCGGCAAGCTCTTCGCCGTGCTCGGCCCGCGCTACAAGGACCGTCAGGGCGGCTACATCCGCGTCCTGAAGGCCGGCTTCCGCTACGGCGACAACGCCCCGATGGCCGTGATCGAGTTCGTCGATCGCGACGTCTCGGAGAAGGGCAAGGACTCGGGTCCGGTCTACACCGCCGACAGCGAAGACTAATCTTCAGCCCAGGCTGAAACGAGAAGGCCCCGGAGCAATCCGGGGCCTTTTTGCTGTTCTGGAGTACGACTCCTCTCTCTTGGAGAGAGGGAGGGGCCCATGGCGAAGCCATGGGAGCGTGAGAGGTTACGAGGTTGGACGATGTGCCGGCGCTCCGTCTGACGCCGTAACCCCTCACCCCGACCCTCTCCCTCTGGGAGAGGGCGCATGCAATCACCGACTGACAATGATCCCGTCGAAGTCAGGCAGGGCCAGCTTCAGCTTCTCGCGCGTGAAGGCGCCCGCCGTCAGCGGGCCGTGCACCTTGCCCGGGCCGTCGGCCTGGGCTTCGACGTAGAAGAAGAGCGGTGTCTCGTCGGGGAGGTCGCGGCGAGCGATGACCACGTAGCGCTCGTCGCCGCCGTACTGGTCGATGCGCGGGCCCAGCACCGTCTCGCAGGTCAGGGCGTCGCGCTCCCAGCACAGGCGCAGGGCTTCGCCCCGCGCGTCGGAGGCCAGCCGATAGCGGCCCGTGACGATCTCGTAGGTCCCCTGGAAGTCCAGCCATCCCACGCCGCCCGCGCCGCGCGTGTAGCGGACGTCGCGTTCGATCCACTTGCCCTGCAGGCGCACCTTCTCGCGGCACAGCGCGACGTCGGGGATCGAGGTCATCCGGCAGGCGGCGGGCTTGCGCTCGGTGGGGGAGGGGACGGGCGTCGGCGCCGGCAGCCTGCGCGCCTCGGCCAGGGCCGCCTCGCGGGCGATGGCGGCCTTCTCGATGGTCGCCTGCTGTTCGGGCGAGAGCGTGAAGTCCGGCTGGGCGGCGCAGGCGGCGCCGGCGATCGCCATGAAGGCCGCCGCCCACGAAAGCCGGGCGGCGGGGAAGGAAACCGATTTCGTCATTCCCGCGTCAGGTCCTGCCGCTGGAACAGGGCCAGGGCCGCGGCCGACAGACCGGCCAGCCAGGCTGCGAGGAAGCCGAGCGCCAGGGCCCAGGGCGCCGGTTCGTCGATGACGCTGCGCGGCGTCAGGAGCACGGTCTTCAAGAGGTCTCCCGAGAAAGCCGGGATCGCCAGAGCCTTTAGGCTGGGCTCGTGCAACTGGCTGGCGACGATCGACTGGACGGCGGCGAACACCAGCCCGACGATCAGCGCGCCCATGGTCGAGCGCGTGACGACGCCCACCACGGCCGACAGAGCCACCAGCACCATCAACTGCAGCCAGCTGACCGCGAAGGTTCCGGCGAGGTCGACGCCCGCCGAGCCGCGATAGGCCACCAGCGCCCCGCCGCTGGTGGCGGCGCTGAACAGGCCGCCCAGGGCTGCGGCCAGGGCGTAGAGCACGAGGCTGATCGCCACCGCGCCCGCCACCGTCGCCAGCTTGGCCAGCAGCAGGTTCACGCGGCCGTTGCGCGGGGTCAGCAGCCGCCAGGTCTCCCAGCGGTAGTCGCCGGCCAGCACCGCGGTCGACAGGATCAGCACGAACAGGCCCACCACCGGCGAGGCGCCGCCGGCCAGCGCCTTGACCATGCGCCCGACCAGGTCGACCGGAATGGGCGGAGCGCCCTTCATCAGGCTGCGCGCGAAGAGCTCGCCGCCGATGTTGAGGGCCAGGCCCGCGATCGGGGCGAACAGCACGCCCCAGAACAGCGTGCCGCGGTCCTTGAGCAGCCGGAAGCGTTCGGCCGAGATGGCGTCAGCGAGCATCGGCCGGCTCCTTGGCTTGCAGGATGTCGAGATAGGCGCTTTCCAGGTCGGCCTCGCGCCAGCGGGCCTCGTGGATGTCGACGCCGGCGCCGACCAGGGCGCGGATCAGGGCGGGGGCCTCGTGACGCTCGATCTGGGCGAGGGCTGCGTCGGGGCCGTCGGCCTCGCCTTGCTCGCCGAGGATCTCCAGCACCTGGGCGACGGGACTGGCGACCAGGCGCAGGGCGGGCTTGCGGCCGGCCAGGGTCTCCACCGGGCCCTCGGCGACCAGCTTGCCCTTGGCCAGGATCGCTACTCGGTCGCAGACGCGCCGCACCTCGTCCAGCTGGTGGCTGGCCAGGATGATGGTCGCGCCTTCCTCGGCGGCCAGGCGGCGGATCAGTTCGCGGATCTCCTGGATGCCCGCCGGGTCCATGCCGCTGGTCGGCTCGTCGAGGATGGCCAGGGTGGGGCGGGTGAAGAACACCGCCGCCAGGCCCAGCCGCTGCTTCATGCCCACCGAATAGGTCGAGGTCTTGCGGTCGGCCGCGCCCGACAGGCCCACGCGGTCGAGCCAGCCGTCGATGTCGACGTCGCGGGCGCCGCTCTGCAGGGCCAGCATCTTCAGCGCGTCGCGGGCGGTGAGGTACGGCGGATAGCGCGGTGTCTCGATCATCGCGCCCACCTGGCGCAGCGACGAGGCGTGGCTGGCCGGCGAGCCCGACAGCCGCGCGACGCCCGAGGTCGGCCGCACCAGGCCCATGGCGATGCGGAAGAGGGTGCTCTTGCCCGCGCCGTTGGGACCCAGCACGCCGAACACGCCGCCGGCGGGGATCCTCAAGGTCAGGTCGTCCAGCGCCCGCACGGCGCCATAGGCCTTGGTCAGCCCTTCGGCCTCGAGCGCGAAACTCATGCGGCGCAGGCCTGGCGCGGCGACATCGGACGACTCCCTTATGAACTTGGCGCGACTATGGGCGATGGAACGCAGGTCGGCCAAGTTGTTTGGCGACTGCAATACGAATTGTCGCCGAGCTGTCCTATAGGGGCGGGACTCTTTGCTTCAGGGCCCGGCCATGACCGTTCTTTCCCGCTTCGCCGCATTCCTGGCGATCGCCGTCCTCTCCGGCTGCGCGACCGCGCCGCGCCCCGTGGCCGAAGGGCCGTCGGCCCAGGCCTCCGCGGCCAAGGCGCCGCTGACCATCCTGATCTCGATTGACGGCTTCCGCGCCGACTATCTGGACCGTGGCGACACCCCGACCATGAAGGCCCTGGCCGACGACGGCGTGCGGGCGGCCATGCGTCCGTCGTTTCCGTCGCTGACCTTCCCCAACCACTACACCCTGGTCACCGGCAAGCGTCCCGACCACAACGGCATCGTCGGCAACACGATGGAGGACCCGCAGATCCCCGGCGTGACCTTCACGCTCAGCAACCGCGACGCGGTGACCGACAGCCGCTGGTGGGAGATGGCCAAGCCGATCTGGGTCAGCGCCGAGCAGCAGGGCGTCAGGACCGGCACCATGTTCTGGCCGGGCTCGGAAGCCCAGATCGACGGCGTGCGACCGACCAAGTGGGCCGTGTTCGACCAGAAGAAGCCTTCGAACGACCGCGTCGACACCCTGCTGTCGTGGATCGACGAGACCAAGGACGCCCCGCTGGGCCTGGCCACCCTCTATTTCGACATCGTCGACAGCGCCGGCCACAAGTACGGCCCGGACTCGGCCGAGGTGCGCAAGGCCGCCGCCGACGTCGACGCCGCCATCGCCCGCCTGGTCGAGGCGCTGAAGGCCCGCGGCCTCTATGAGCGCACCAACATCGTCATCGTCGCCGACCACGGCATGGCCCCGCTGCCGGGCGCTCAGCGCGTGGTGCTGGACGACGCGGTCGACCTTTCCAAGCTGCGCTACGTCGGCCTGGGCGCCATCGCCGGCATCTATCCCAACAAGGGCGAGGAGGCCGCCGTCGCCGCCGCCCTGACCAAGCCGCAGCCGCACATGACCTGCTGGGAGAAGGCCAAGATCCCGGCCCGCCTGCACTATGGCAGCAACCGCCGCATCGCCCCGATCGTCTGCTCGGCCCAGACCGGCTGGTACATCACCACCGCCGAGTCCCAGGCCAAGCGCACCAGCCCCGAGCGCGACGGCGGCGCCCACGGCTTCGACAACGCCGATCCCCTGATGCAGGCGGTGTTCGTCGCTCGCGGTCCGGCCTTCAAGTCGGGCAAGACCCTGCCGGTGTTCGACAATGTCGACGTCTATCCGCTGCTGGCCAAGGTGACCGGCGTGCGTCCCGAGAAGGTCGACGGCCAACTGGCCCCGGTGGCCGGCGCGCTGCGCTAGCCGAAAGCGGTCCGGCCGGTCCTCGCGGCCGGCCGGACCCTTTCCATCAGGCCTTGGTCAGGGACGGTTCGGCGAGCAGGGCGCGCTCGTCGAGCCTGGAGATCACGGCGCTGCTGCGCTTCTGGCTCTCGGCCAGAGACGCCCGCACCTCGCGCAGGCCCCGCGTGGCCAGCACCACCACGTCGCGCCGCCAGCCCTTCAGGTCGTCCTTGCCTTCCTGCGCGGCCGCCGCCAGCACGGCCGCGCCGACGACGACGTCGGCGAAGATCTTGGGATCGACCTCCAGCCTTGGATCCAGCACCTCGCCGCGCTCCTTGACGCGCAGGCCGGCGTTCCAGGGATAGACCTGTTCCTGCAGCACCTCCCAAAGCGGCCGCAGGGGCTGGATCGGGTAGAGCACGATCGGCAGGAACTGCAGCGTGAAGCAGCCGCCGCGCACGCTGGCGAAGTAGTGGTCGGCCAGGCCCGCCAGCTTCAGGTGCCAGCGCACCCGCAGCTCAGGCAGGATCTTGCGGTCCAGCTTGGGCAGGAACTCGATCATCTGCGGCCGCCGGGCCATGGTCCTGAAGGCCTCGTAGACCACCAGGATCTGGCGGTCGTGCGGGATCAGCCAATAGACGAGATTGCGAAAATAGGCCTTGATCGGCTCGTAGTCGTCGGTCTGGCCGGGCAGCAGCGAGGCCAGGAAGCCCTGGCGCTTGCGGGGCTCGGGCGAGGTGCTGTCGCCGATCAGGTTGACGTTGAAGAAGTGGTGCCAGGTGGAATCCACCGCCACGCGGCCCAGGCGCCGGCCGGCCCGCTCGACCAGGTGGCCGTCATAGGCGCCGATCACGCCGAACAGCTTGGTCTCGGCGGTCGCCGGCTTGTCGGGATCGTTGGTGGTGTGCCCGCCGATCACCTTGCCCTGAGCCACCACCACCGGGGCGATGCGCTGGGTGGTGCCGATGCCGACAGGATATTCCTCCTCGCTGTAGTCGGGCGTGGGGCCAGGCACCGGGATGCTGATCGTGTGGCCCAGGTTGGCCGGGACCTCGCACTGGCCTTCGTGCGCATGGTCGGGGAGGCGGCGAACCACGCCGCCGGGCGAGCACAGCAGCGGGTGCGGATAGTTGCGGCGGAAGTAGCGTCCCGAGATCGAGCTGAACCAGCGCGGATAGATCTCCTGGCCGCGGTTGTCGGACTGATCGTCGAAGTCGTATTCGGTGTCGGCGTCGTCGGGACCTTCGCGCAGCGTGTCGTGCCGCAGTTCGAGATGATCCTCGCCGACCGTGCCGACGGGGGCGGGCGGTTCGCCCAGCGGTCCGGTTTCGGGCCAGTACCAGCGCCGCATAGAGCGCACGCGGGGGATCTGCCGGCACAGGCTGGCGCCGAGGTCCTCGTGGTCGCCGGTGGCGAACACCCCGCCGCCGCGATCCATGAACCTTGCGATCGCCGCCACCTCGGCGGGGCTGGCGTTGGCCGCCCCGTCGCGGGTGATCGGGAACATGAAGATCTCGTCGTACTGGTTCAGGTCGTGGGTCGAAAAGTCGAAGTCGACCAGGTCGGCCCCCGTGCCGGAAACGTTGTCCCGGTGAGCCTTGGTGATCTGGATGTTGAAGCCGTCCCAGCTGGTGGTTTCCAGCACATGGACGAACTCGCCGAGGTGGAACTGCTCGGCGCCGTTGGCGGGCAGGGTGCGGCGGTATCCGCCGCTGTAGGAGTCGGTGACGATGAGGATCTTGACCGTAGGCATGCGCGTGCTCTCCGTCTTTCAGGGCAAAACGCTGAAGCAGACTGGGTCACAGGGCGCTCGCGCCGACCGACGTCGCGGTCGGGCCCCCTCCAGGCGCGGGGCGCGGCGCACATAGGCCGCGCTTGCGTGCAAACTCACAAGTCGAAATTTTCCGCCGTAACAACCTTGTGTTGCTTTCGTGGTGAATGTTGCAATTAGTTTCGTTTTGAGTGAAATATTGTCGGTATCTGAAAATGGGAGGTTCGTATGGCTCGCCTGACTTCGGCGCTCTGCTACAAGGATCCCAAGGCCGCCCTGAAATGGCTGGAGGCGGCGTTCGGCTTCGAACTGGTGCTGCTGATCGAGGACGGCGACGGTAATCTCGCCCACTCGCAGATGACCCTGGGCGAGGCCAACGTGATGGTCGGCAACGAGTGGAGCGCCGACCACGCCAGCCCCGCCTCGCTGGGCGGCAAGAACACCCAGACGGTGCACATCCACATCGAGGACGACGTCGACGCCCATTGCGAGCGGGCGCGCGGGGCGGGGGCCGAAATCCTGATGGAGCCGGCCACCCAGTTCTACGGCGACCGCACCTATCGCTGCCGCGACCTCGAGGGCCACATCTGGACGGTCGGCCAGACGGTGAAGGCCGTCACCCGCGAGGAGGCCGAGGCCGCCACCGGCCTGAAGATCCAGGGCTGGGCGTGAGTCCCGACCACTTTCGCCGCCTGGCGCTGGCCCTGCCGGGCGTGGTCGAGGGCGCGCACATGGGCACGACGGATTTTCGGGTCGGGCGGATCTTCGCCACGCTCGGCTATCCCGACGCCCGCTTCGGCATGGTGCAGCTGACCCGCGACCTGCAGGAGATGCTGGTCGCCGCCGAACCGGCCGCCTTCGTTCCGGTCAAGGGCGGCTGGGGCCTGAAGGGGGCGACCAATGTCGTCCTCGACGCCGTCGATGAGCCGACCCTGAAGAGCGCTCTGGAGCAGGCCTGGCGGCTGAAGGCCGGCAAGCGACTGCTCGCCGAACTGGACGCACGCGCATGAGCCTGGATCGCACGCTCGCGGCCCTGGCCGAGCCGCATCGCCGGCGGACGGTGGAGCTGCTGGCGGACGGCCCGCGCCGGGCGGGAGATCTTGCCGAAGCACTGGGCCTGTCGCCGCCGGCCATGAGCCGTCACCTGCGGGCGCTGCGCGAGGCGCGGCTGGTCGAGGAAAGCCATCCGCCGTTCGACGCCCGGGTGCGGGTCTACGCCCTGCGGCCCGAGCCGATGGCGGAACTGAAGGCCTGGGCCGCCGCCGCCGAGGCGCTGTGGAGCGACCAGCTCCTGGCGCTCAAGGCCCATGTCGAGGCTGAGGAGACGTGAGCGCCCGCATCCTTGTGGCCCTGCGCATGAAGGCCGCGCCGGAGCGGGTGTTCGACGCCTTCGTCGGCGAGATCGGCGCCTGGTGGCGGCCCAATCCGCTGTTCTCTTTCACCCCGCGCTCGCCGGGCGTACTGGCCTTCGAGGGGCAGGGGGAGGGGGCGCGGCTGGTCGAGCGCCTGGCCTCGGGCAAGGTGTTCGAGATCGGTCGCGTGCGGGTCTGGGCGCGCGGCGAGCGCCTGGTGTTCGGCTGGCGGCAGGCCGCCTTCGCACCCGGCATGGACACCGAGGTCGAGGTCACCTTCGAGGCCGTCGGCGCGGAGACGCGGGTCACCGTCCAGCATCGCGGCTGGGAGTCCGTTCCCGCCGAGCACGTGGCCCGGCACGGCTTTCCGGATCAGGTCTTCCTGCTGCGCCACGGCCAGTGGTGGACCGGGCTTCTGGAGGGATTGGCCAGCCATCTAACTCCTCCCCCGTGAAACGGGGGAGGGGGACCGGCGAAGCCGGTGGAGGGGGCGGCGGCCCGCACGGCGCTCTTTCCCTCGCCCCCTCCGTCACACTGGGTAGCCGCAGCGCGCCGGCTCCCCCGTTGCACGGGGAGGTGCTTGCAGCCCCCTTGCCGATTATCCGACAGGTGGTCAAACATCCCGCCCCCGGGAGGTCCCATGTCCGAACCTATCGCCCATCCGGCCCGCAAGGCGGCGCTGGGCTTCATCTTCGTCACCGCCCTGATGGACGTGCTGTCGCTGGGGCTGATGATCCCCGTCCTGCCCAGCCTGGTGAAGCAGATGGCCGGCGGCCAGACCGACATGGCGGCCCAGTGGACGGCGGCCTTCGGCATGGTGTGGGGGACGATGCAGTTCTTCTGCTCGCCGATCCTGGGCATGATGTCCGACCGCTTCGGGCGGCGGCCGGTGATCCTGATCTCGATTTTCGGCCTGGGGATCGACTACATCTTCATGGCCCTGGCCCCGACCCTGTGGTGGCTGTTTCTCGGCCGGATCATTCACGGAGCCACGGCCGCCAGCTTCTCGGCGGCGGGCGCCTACATCGCCGACGTCACGCCCGAGAAGGGCCGGGCCAAGGCCTTCGGCCTGATCGGGGCGGCCTGGAGCGTCGGCTTCATCGCCGGCCCGGCGCTGGGCGGCCTGCTGGGCAAGGTCGACCTGCACCTGCCGTTCTGGGTGGCGGCCGGCATGGCCCTGCTGAACTGGCTCTACGGCCTGCTGGTGTTGCCGGAGTCGCTGCCGCCGGAAAAGCGCATCGCCCGCTTCGACTGGAAGAAGGCCAATCCCGTCGGCTCGCTGAAGCTCCTGGGCTCGCATCCCGACTTGCCGCGCCTGGGCGTCGTCAGCTTCCTGATGCAGCTGGCCCACAACGCCTATCCCAGCGTCTTCGTGCTCTACACCGGCTATCGCTATGGCTGGGACACCGCCCAGATCGGCCTTCTGATGATGCTGTCGGGGATATTGGGCGTGATCGTCCAGGCCCTGCTGATCGGCCCAATCGTCGATCGCCTGAAGGAGCGCGGGGCGGTGATCGTCGGCCTGGTCTGCTTCGTCGTGTCGTTCGCGGTGTTCGCCTTCGCGCCCAATGGCTGGATCTTCGCCTCGGGCCTGTTCGTCAGCGCCTTCGCCGCCCTGATCCAGCCAGGCCTGATGGGCATGATGACCAAGCGGGTCGGTCCCAGCGAGCAGGGACAGCTGCAGGGCGCCAACTCGGCGATCATGGGGCTGACGGCGATCATCGGCCCGGCGCTCTACGGCCTGTCGCTGGCCTTCGCCGTGCGCCACGAGCAGACCCTGCACCTGCCGGGCCTGCCGCTGGTCATCGCCGGCCTGCTTGCCCTGGGCGGTCTGATGGTGATCCTGAACACCCGTCGCGCCCGTCCCGCGGCGGTCGCGGAACCGGGCCTTGATCCCGCGCGCTGAACGCCTTGATTGCGCCCGAAAACTTCGCTGTTTAAGGGGCGAGAGCGCGTGCCTGGCTCTCGCTGGCCGGGCGTACCGCAAGATCTGACGGAGCCATCGACTTGTCCAAGCCCGCCCTTCGCGTCCTGCTTCCGACCCTGGCCCTGCTGGCCGCCTGCTCGGATCCGGCCTCGCGCAGCCAGGCCCAGTCCATCCCGGAACTCGCCCAGCCCACCCGCAAGGCGCCCACCGATCCGGGCTCGATGAAGTCGTCCTTCGCCCCGGTGGTGAAGAAGACGGCCCCGGCCATCGTCAACGTCGCCAGCCGTCGCGTGGTCCAGCGCCAGCAGTCGCGCGACCCGTTCTGGGACTTCTTCATGGGCGGCGGCGGAGGCACGCCGCGGGCTCAGGTGCAGGGGTCGCTGGGTTCGGGCGCCATCGTCCGCGCCGACGGGGTGATCATCACCAACCACCACAACATCGAGAACATGAGCGACATCACCGTGCAGCTCGCCGACCGGCGCGAGTTTCCGGCCACGGTGCTGCTCGACGACCCGCGCTCGGACCTCGCCGTCCTGAAGATCGACACCAAGGGCGAGCGCCTGCCGACCATCGCCATCGACGACCAGGAGCAGCTCGAGGTCGGCGACCTGGTGCTGGCCATGGGCAACCCGTTCGGCGTCGGCCAGACCGTGACCAACGGCATCGTCTCGGCCCTGGCCCGCACCGACGTCGGGGCGGCCGAGTTCGGCAGCTACATCCAGACCGACGCGGCCATCAATCCGGGCAACTCGGGCGGTCCGCTGGTCGACATGGACGGTGATCTGATCGGGGTGAACACCTTCATCATCTCGCGCTCGGGCTCGTCCAGCGGCGTCGGCTTCGCCATCCCGGCGGCCGTCGTGCGCCAGGTGGTTTCGACCGCGCTGGGCGGCGCCCACAGCGTCGTGCGGCCGTGGCTGGGCGTGCGCGGCCAGCCGGTCACCGGGGACCTCGCCAAGAGCCTGGGCATGACCACGCCGCGCGGCGTGCTGGTCTCCGACGTCTATCCCGGCGCCTCGGCCGACAAGGGCGGCATCAAGGAAGGCGACGTCATCCTGTCGATCGACGGCCAGGCGGTGAACGACGAGGGCGGCGGCGCCTTCGCCATCGGCACCCACAAGATCGGCGACCGCGTGCCGGTGCAAATCCGCCGCGGCGACCGCGAGCAGACCCTGACCATCCGCGCCGAGGCCGCGCCCGAAGTCCCGGCCAAGGACGAGCGCACGATCAGCGGCCGCAACCCCTTCGACGGCGCGACGGTGATGAACCTGTCGCCCGCCGCCGCCCAGGACATCGGCGCCGACGCCTTCGCCGGCAAGGGCGTCCTGGTCACCAAGGTCGGCCAGGGCTTTGCCCTGAACGCCGGCCTGCGCCCGGGCGACTTCGTGCGCGAGGTCAACGGCAAGGCCATCAACACCACGGCCGACCTGGCCGCCGCCACCCGCGGCGACGCGGCGACCTGGAACGTCGTCATCGAGCGCAACGGCCAGCGCATAGCCGCGCGCTTCCGGACCTGAGGCGTCTTCGACCCTCTCCCCTCGGGGAGAGGGTTTCCGCTGACCGCGGAACCCCCTAAATCTCCTGTCCATGTCCGATCTCTTCCAAGCCGCCGGCATCGCGCCCCACGCGCCCGCGCCGCTGGCCGACCGCCTGCGTCCGCAAAGCCTCGACGAGGTCGTCGGCCAGGAGCATCTGCTGGGACCCGACGGCCCGATCGGCCGGATGGCGGCGGCTCATCGCCTGGCCTCGATGATCCTGTGGGGGCCGCCCGGCACCGGCAAGACCACGATCGCCCGTCTGCTGGCCAAGGCCGGCGGCTACGAGTTCATGCAGATCTCGGCGGTGTTCTCCGGCGTCGCCGACCTGAAGAAGGCCTTCGAGCAGGCCCGCATGCGCCGCCAGTCGGGGCAGTCGACCCTGCTGTTCGTCGACGAGATCCACCGTTTCAACCGCGCCCAGCAGGACGGCTTCCTGCCGTTCGTGGAGGAGGGGATCGTCACCCTCGTGGGCGCCACGACCGAGAACCCGTCGTTCGAGCTCAACGGCGCTCTTCTGTCGCGTTGCCAGGTGTTCGTGCTCAAACGCCTGGGCGAGGCTTCGCTGGAGGCGCTGCTGGCCAAGGCCGAGGTCGCCGAGAACCGCAAGCTGCCGGTCGACGCCGAGGCCCGCCAGGTGCTGATCGCCATGGCCGACGGCGACGGCCGCTACCTGCTGACCCTGACCGAGACCCTGCTGTCGATCGGCACGGACACGCCGCTCAATCCCACCCAGCTGGGCCAGCTGCTGCAGAAGCGCCGCCCCGCCTACGACAAGGACCGCGAGGAGCACTACAACCTCATCTCGGCCCTGCATAAGTCCGTGCGCGGCTCCGATCCCGACGCGGCCCTCTACTGGCTGGCGCGGATGCTGGAGGGCGGCGAGGATCCGCTGTTCATCGCCCGTCGCCTGGTGCGCATGGCCAGCGAGGACATCGGCGCGGCCGATCCGCTTTCCCTGCTGCTGACCACGGCCGCCAAGGACGCCTACGACTTCCTGGGCAGCCCGGAAGGCGAGCTCGCCCTGGCCCAGGCCGTGGTGCACATGGCCAGCGCGCCCAAGTCCAACGCCGTCTACACCGCCTACAAGGCCGCCCGCCGCGCCGCCAAGGAGACCGGCAGCCTGACGCCGCCGGCCCACATCCTCAACGCGCCCACCAAGCTGATGAAGACCCTCGGCTATGGCGACGGCTACGCCTACGACCACGACGTCGAAGGCGGCGTTTCGGGTCAGAACTACTTCCCCGACGGCATGGCTCGCCCGAAGTTCTACGAGCCCAAGCCGATCGGCGCCGAGGCCAAGGTCAAGGATCGCCTGGACCACTGGAACCAGCTGCGCCGGGGCGGTAAGTGACGGCGATGTCCAAGCCGCCCCGCCGTCCGCCCGCCGCTCCCAAGCCCAAAGCCTCTGACACCCCGATCGAGCTGACGCCCGACGAGATCGCTTTCACGCGCTCGCTGGTGATCCACGAGGACGACAGCGTCTTCGTGCTGAACAAGCCCGCCGGCCTGTCCAGCCAGGGCGGCCGCATCAAGGCCCATACCCTGGACGACCTGCTGTGGGCCTTGGCCCGTCGCGACCGGCCGCGTCCGCGCCTGATCCATCGGCTGGACCGCGACACCTCGGGGGTGATCCTCACCGCCCGCACCAAGCCGGCGGCGACCTTCCTGGGCAAGGCCCTGATGGGCAAGCGCTTCCGCAAGACCTACCTGGCCATCGTCGCGCCCG
>CBINOL010000124.1:0-14599 GCA_966252285.1 uncultured Caulobacter sp. | reverse complement strand
GGTCCCCATCCCCCGCATGCGGGGGAGGGGCCGGCCATTCAGATCCCCCCCTTCTGGGGGAGGTGGCCCGGAGGGCCGGAGGGGGGCCGTTTTCAGCTTCCGAAACGCCGGCCGGCTTCGCAATCACTCCCCCCACCGATCGCTGCGCGATCGCCTCCCCCACAAGGGGAGGTTCCTATTCCTTCACGCCCACCGTCGCCACCAGCCAGCCGCCGCCCCACGGCGTGTTGACCACCGCCTCGTCGTGCACCTGGCCCATGGCCTTCAGTGTCCGCCAAAGGCGCAGCGGCTTCAGCGACAGCCACATGGTCAGCCCCACGGCCCCGCCGGGCGCCAACATCGACCGGTAGTGGTCAATCAGCGGCTCGACCTCGCCCAGGTGCTCGATGCACTCGGAGAACACCACCACGTCGAAGGTCTCGTCGGTGGCGAACGTGCGGCCATCGCCCAGCAGCATCTGCACCTGGCCCGAGGCGATCTCGGCCGACAGGCGCTTTTGCCCCGTCGCCACGGCCGGCTCGGAGAAGTCGACGCCCACATAGCGGGCGGGGCGGTGATTGCGCAGGGCCTCGAAGAACACCCCCTCGCCGGCCCCGATCTCGAGCACCCGGGGGCTGGGCCAGCGATCGGCGATCATGGCCGCCAGCAGGCGGTGATGATGGCGCTGGTCCGAGCGATGCAGGCGGTCATAGACGCCGTCGCGATACTCCTGGTCCCAGCGCTCGACCGGGGCGGCGCGGAAGGCCTCGCCCTTGCGCTTCTCCATCAGGTCGCCCAGCCACGGACGATCCAGCGACGCCATCTCGATGAAGCGCCGCCAGCGCAGATAGACCATGACTTCCCCCAGAGCGGGGGCCGCAAGCCCCCGAAAGCGGCGGATGATGACGGGCGGAAAGCTTGGCCACAAGCGACGAGGCGACGTCTCCCTTCCCCCTTGATGGGGGAAGGGTCGGGGATGGGGGTGACGCGGCGGTCAGACGCGACACGACGGCGAGTGTTCCAACGCCGTGGTCACCCCCACCCCTGCCCCTCCCCCATCAAGGGGGAGGGATCCAGGGTTTACCCCGCGACCCGCGCCTCGATCTCTTCCAGGCGCGCACGGGTCGCGACCAGATCCAGGCCGAAGCGGGCCGGGTCGGCGGCGGCCAGGCGGGCGGTGACGTCGTAGCTCTCGCGGTAGAGGTCCAGCGCCCGCATGCGATGGCCGCGGTCTTCGCGCAGGTCGGCCAGCCGCTCCAGGGCCACCGACAGCGCCCGCTGCGCGCCGGGATCGGCGGCTTCGCGGCCGCCGGGCGAGCGGCGCAGGGCCAGGGCCTCCTCGAAGGCGGCCAGGGCTTCGTTCAGACGGCCCTCGGCCTCGGCGGTGTCGCCCACCCCGGCCAGGGCCCCGGCCAGCAGTTCGTCGGCCGACGAATCGTTCGGCGCCGCCTTCCTGACCATGCGGGCGTAGGAGACGGCTTCCTCGTAGGCCTCGGCGGCGTCGTCGTGACGGCCCTGGGCGGCGGCGAAGTCGCCCAGGTCGCGATAGGCGATCGTCCGTTCACGATCGCTCTCGGCGGCGCGGACCAGCTTGGCCAGCACGCGGGCGGCCGGGTTCCACGCCTCCGAACCGCACAGGGCCAGCATCTCGGCCCGCAGGATCTCGAACTCGGTGGCGCCGACAGGCGCGGGTGCGGAAACAGGCGGCGGGGCGGGCGGCGTCATGGCGACCGGCGTCATAGCCGGAGTCGCCGGCGCGGGCTCGGGGCCGTCCATGTCGAAGGGTTTGGTCAGGGAACGCTCGCCCCCGCGAGCGCTCCCTTTCCTGCGTCGCGTCCCCCGACGCGACGTCCCCGTGCGGGGCAGCAGGGCGGCGACGAGAAGGATTCCCCCCAACGTCATCGCCGCCCAGCCGGCGGTCGTCCGATGCGGCTCGAACGGGCCGAGATCCCAGCCTAGGGCCCACGTCCCCAGCGTGCCCAGGCCTGAGATCACGTATCCCGACGTCGTCAGGATCAGCCCCAAGATGATCCCTACGATGCGAGCCAGCATGTCGCCCCCTCCACGACTTACTTCCGCCAGGGGCGGAAAGTCATAGGACCGGGCGACCGGCGTCGAGCATACTCGCCTGTCAGGGGAACGTTGATAACCTGGAAGTCGCCCGCGCGGGCGCCGAGGCGCGTTCCTGCCTCTAAATCAACCACGTGCGCGGCCTGGGATAGGCCTCGCCGCGCACGAGGAAGGCGATTCCGGCGATGCAGCGGACGACGAACCACAGGCTGATCGCCGAGATGATCGCCACCCCCGCGATGATCATCGGCACGCCGATCAGCACCAGCGACAGCGGGATGCCGAACAGCACCAGCGCTCCGCCGAGCAGGAACCAGGCGATCGACAGCCAGAAGGTGCGGATCGCGAAGGTGTAGTGGCTCTCATTGATCGGCCCGGCCTGACCGCGCTGCACATAGGCGACGATCAGGCCGATGAAGAAGGTCAGGCCGTTGCTGAAGCCCAGCAGATAGAGGCCGTAGACCACGGCCGGGACGATCTTGTCCTCGGAGTGGCGCTCGACCTGCGGGTCGACGGAGTGGGCGAGGTCGCTCATCGGGCCTCAGAGCATCCAGTTGCGGGGCGTCGGATAGGCCTCGCCCTTCAGCAGCCACGACAGGCCGACGATCGCGCGCACGGTCACCCAGATGCCCACGGCGATCAGGATCAGGGCGCCGATGCCGATGATCAGGGTCAGCACGCCGATCAGGCCGAACAGCAGCGACAGCCAGAAGGTGCGGATCTGGAAGACGTAGTGGCTCTGCAGCCATTCGGGCGCCGAGGCCTTGGACACATAGGCCAGGATCACCCCGACGACCGGCGAGATGCCCGTCACCCAGCCGGCGATGTAGCAGGCATAGGCGATGATCGGCAGGGTCTTGTCGTCCTGCAGGGTGGGCGGGACGGCGGGATCGGGCTGAACGTCGGTCACGGGCTTCCTGGATCAAAAGGCGATGTTTGACGGATGCTCGCCAAAAACGCGCGGCGATGCAAATGAAGCTTCCGAAAGGGAAGGCTCAGCGCGGCGACAGGATCGCCAGCTTCGCCACCAGCGCCTCGGGCGCGGAGGCCAGGGCTGTGTGCAGCAGCACCCCGGCCTGGCACTTGGCCTCGTCGGAAGCCGACGGCGGCAGCGACAGCGCCTCGTTGGCCCGTTCCTGGCCCACGCCGGTCGCGGCCATGACGTCGCGCAGTTCGATGATGTCGGCGCTGGTAAACGCCCGCTCGGCCTGCGGATCGGCGCGGCCCGCGGCGGCCGCTTCCACGAACGCCCCCATCACCACGTAGAGCAGCCGCACCCCCTCGGGGTCGGAGCCGTCGGTCGGCACCGCCGGATCCATCCCGGCCTGGATCGCGGCGCAGGCCGGCAGATTGCGCGATGAAAGGTGCAGGATCAGCGCCGCCTTAGCCTTCTGGTAGGCGACCAGCTTCTCGGCGGGCGCCTGTACGGCGAGGCCGACGTCTCCCCTGGTGTGCCGGGCGATGAACTCGCCCGACAGGCCGGACGAATCCTCGCCGGCGATCATGGCTCGCGCCATCTAATCCATCAGCCGCGCGTAGTCAGCCGGATGCGCAGCCTTCATCGCCTTCCATGCGACGCCGGCCTCGCCCGTCTGGAAACCGCTATCCAGTTCCTGAGCAGCCCACGCCGGATCCAGTCCCGGAAAGCCCTCGCGCTTCTGGGCGCTCGCCGGCCCGGCGATGCAGACAGCCCCGATCAGGCAAAAAGCTATAGCACGCAGCATGTATCCCCCTCCGCACGCCAATGCCTAGGGCCGCGCCGAACAGGGGTCAATGTCAGGGCAGCCAGCGCGCCGGCAGGTCGTGCGGGTCCAGCGCCTCGCCCCGGGGCAGCCAGGGCAGGCCCGCGAAGATCAGCAGCAGCAGGAAGCCCATGCGCGCGGCCAGGTCGATGGCCATGCCCCGCATCGACGACGAGATGGCCAGCAGCAGCAGCGCTCCCATCCCCACCGCCAGCAGGCCGACGACCAGGGTCGTGGCGTCGCGCAGCTTGAAGCCGGCGGTCTCGAACCGGGCGTGCGGCGAAAGGTCGGCGCCGACGGCGGCGATCGCCCGCGCGAGCAGGGAAAAGCTCTCCAGCCGATCCTCGTAGGCGCCCGGGCCGCGCCAGCTCTGCGAGGCGATGGCCACGCGCTGGCGGCCGAAGCTCAGCATCAGGGCGCGCTGGCGACCGCCGCCGCGCGGCATGGCCAGGCGGAAGCGGCGAAGATGGGAAAGGTCGAAGCGGCGTTCGCGCGCGCCGCGGCGCTCCACCAGCGTCCCGCCCTCCAGGGTCCAGGCCGTTTCGGGCTGGAACGGAGCCAGGCGGGCGCTGTGGGAAAGGCCGGTCACCCGCGGACGGCGGTGATCTCGACGCCGGCGGCGGCGGCGTGCGGCGCCAGGGCCAGGGGCTTTTCGACCCGCACCCGGGCGCGGGTGACGCGATGGTCGTCGAAACAGGCCTGGGCCAGGCGCTCGGCGAAGGTCTCGACCAGGTCGATATGGCCGGCGGCGGCGATGTCCTGGGCGGCGGTGCGGATGGTCTCGTAATTGACCGTGTCGCCCAGCTCCTCGCAGTGGCTGGCGGCCACGTCGAGCTCGACGTCGATGACCAGCGGCTGCACGCGGCCGTGCTCGTGGTCGTAGACGCCGATCTCGGCTTCGACCTTGAGGCCGCGCACGAAGACCTTGGTCACGATGACCTTTGCGAGGGCGGGCGCCGGGAACGGCGTTTCGGAGAGGGGGGAGGCGGACAAGGGCGGGGGCCTTCAGGAACCGAGGACGTCGGGCGTGCGCCAGGCCAGGTGCTGGCCGCCGTCGACCGCGATCATCTGGCCCGTGACCGACGGCGCGTCAATGAGATAGCGCATCGCGGCCGCCAGTTCGGCCGGATCCACGGGGCCGCCCAGCGGCGTGGCCGCGGCCTCGGCCTCGAACTCGCCGGGCGCCTGGTGGATCGAGGCCAGCACCGGCCCGGGACCGATCGCATTGACCCGGATGGCCGGCGCCAGGTCCTGGGCCAGGGTGCGCGTCACCCACCACAGGCCGGCCTTGGAGACGCTGTAGCTGAAGAACTGCGGATTGGGCTTCAGCACCCGCTGGTCGACCAGGTTGACCACCAGGCCCTTGGCGCCCCCCGGCAGGGCGGCGGCGAAGGCCTGGGCCAGCAGCACCGGCGCGCGCAGGTTGGCGTCCATGTGCAGGTTCCAGCTATCGGCGGTCAGACTTCCGGCCCGGTCGTCCTCGAAGGTCGAGGCCGAGTTGACCAGCAGGGTCAGCGGCCCGATCGCCTCGGCCGCCGCCCCGACCAGGGCCGCGCCGATACTCGGATCGGCAAGCTCGCCCGGCACGGCGACCGCCCGCCGGCCCAGCGCGACGATCTCGGCGACCACCGCCTCGGCCTCGTCCCGCGCGGTGCGGTAGTGCACCGCCACGTCATAGCCCGCCCGCGCCGCCTCCAGCGCCAGCACCCGCCCGATCCTGCGCCCCGCGCCGGTGACGAGCGCGCCGCCGCGCGGGGATGGGGAAGAAGAAGAGCTGGACATCCAGCCTTCCTACTTCGCCGGCATCTCCACCGCCAGCGGCCGCACCTGGTCGACCAGTTCGACCAGGAACTTGCCCGGCTCCTCGTGCGGGGGCAGGTGGGCGGAGTGCTCGAACCAGACCAGCTGCTTCTTCGGGGCCTTCAGCCGTGTCAGCCACGGCTCGATCACCGACGAGGGCGTGGTGATGTCGTGGCGGCCCAGGAACATGAAGACCGGGAACTTGGCCGCCGCGATCCTGGTGTGATCCACCGCGGCCATGTCGGGCAGCAGGGCCGGCACCGACAGCTGGCCGCCCTGGTCGATGGCCAGGCGGTCGGCGTAGTCGTAGAGCGGCGACAGGCGCGCGGCGCGGAAATAGAAGTCGGCGTTGTCGCGATAGGCCGCGAGGCCGCCGTAGGCCATCACCCACTTGCGCACGACATTGACCTTGGCGAACGGGATCTCGCCATCGCCGGGATAGGGCGCGATGGCCTTCAGCTCGGCCCGCGCCGTCTCGTCCTTGCGCTCGGCGGCGATCTTTAAGAGCGCCTCGTACTGGGCCGCCTCGTTGGCGCGCAGGGAAAACAGCGGGCCGACGCCGACATAGGCCGCCACCAGATCGGGCCGGGCCATGGCCGCGTCGAGCCCGATGACATTGCCCCAGGAGTGGCCGAGCAGGATCACCTTGCGCGCGCCGACACGGGCCCGCACGTCGTCGATCAGGGCCAGGAGGTCCTTGGTCATCTGGGCGCGCGAGAGGTGGGCGCGGTTGGCCGCCTCGCCGCCTGAGCGCAGGGTCTTGCCGGCGCCCGGCTGGTCCCACTGGACGACCGTGAAATAGTCCTCCCACCCTTGCTGGTAGGGCCAGGAGCGGCCCATCTCGGTCGCGCCCGGGCCGCCGTGGACATAGATGATCACCGGATTGGCCTTGTCGGTCCCGCGGATCGACACCCACTGCGGCAGGCCATTCAGATTCACCTGCTCCAGCACCTGGATGCCGTTCGGCGTCACGACCTTCTGACGGTCGGCGATCATCGCCCGGGCGGTGGCGTAGTGCGCCTCGGTCGGCGGCGGCGCGTTGGGGTCCTGGGCCAGGGCGGGACCGGCCAGCAGGGCGGCGGCGACGACGGCGGCCGACAGACGACGAAACATGGAAGCGACTCTCCGGACGCGAAGGACCAGTTCCCGTTTAGCGGCCTCCAGCCGCCTCGGCGACCCACGTCGCACGAACAACGATCGCAACCGACTGCCTGATTTGACAGCAGCGCTGCCTGACCTATGATGCCGTCACCATGTATCGCATCGAATTCTTCAATCGCGAACAGCACAGGGCGGGCCACCTCATCGCAGGAGCCTAGTCCCGAGCCCCTATCGACGCGCCTGCGCCGGGCTCGGGACGAAAACCACATCGACAACAGCGTTGCGCAAGACTTCGACACATAACCGGTCGAGGTCCAGAAAACTTGCCCCCATACCCCCATTACTACGGCGCGCAGCCAAGAGCCGCGACGCCGCGCCATGCCGCATGGCCAAACGCCAGGAGCGCCTCGATGCCCGCCTCCCCGCCTGCCCGTCCACTTGGCTCCAAACGCGATCCGCGTCCGCCGATCACCGTCTGCGCCGAGGACTACGACGCCCTCGCCGCCCTGGTGGCCCATCCCAGCGCCGCGCCGGGCCAGGCCCTGCTGGCCGTCGAGCTCGAACGCGCCGCCGTGGTGGAAGGCGCGCTGGCCGCCAATCGCGTGCGGCTGGGCTCCGAGGTCGACTATCACGACCTCGACCGCGACCGGATGCGCACCATCCGCCTGGCCTTGCCGCACGAGGCCAGCATCGACGAGCACCGCGTGTCGGTCACCGCCCCGATCGGGGCCGCGCTGCTGGGGCTCAAGCCCGGCCAGCGCTTCTCGTGGGCCGAGGCCGGCGGCCGGGTTCGCTCGATCAAGGTGCTGGCGGTGCGCAATGACGGCTGACGACGCGCCGGGCCCCTGCCCCAGCCCGGGCCACGGCCTGAGCACCGCCGCCGCGGCCGCGCTGCTGGCCGCCGCCGATCAGGTGGAGCAGGCCTCCTCCGGCGCCTCGCCGCGCGAGGCCGCCACGCGCCTGTCGCTGCACGCCGAGGACCTGGCCCATTCGCCCGTGGCCCGCGACCAGCTCCTGAGCCGCGCGCTGGAGCTGGCGGCCGGCGACCTTGCCGAGGGCCGCCGCCCGCTAGCCCACTGGCCGCTGTTCTTCGCCGAGGAGATGACCCCGTCGCTGGAGGCCCGCGAGGACGTCCGCGCCTGGGTGCTGGCCGGCGCCGACCCGATGCTGGCCGACGGCGAGGCGGTGGCCGAGGCGGTCGAGGCCCGGGCCGTGCGCGAGCTGGGCGACGCCTTCGAGACGGCGCGCGGCCTCACCCGACGCCTGCGCGTCGAGGCCTGGCTGCAGCTGGCGCTGTGGGACGATCCCCGCATCCCGGCCAACGCCGAGACCCGCTTCCTGATGCGCGCCGGCGGCCGGCGGCTGATGGCGCGGGTGGGGGACTAGAGCAAGCGCGGCGGGAAACCGCCGCGCGGACTGCATCAGTCGATGCGGCCGAACTCGAAGGCGTTCAGGCCGACGATGACGCCCAGGAAGATGGCGATGATCAGGATCGCGAGCATGGGCGTGTCTCCGCTTGTTCTTTAGTTTCCTCTATCTGCGGCTTTAGCGGCCGCCGTTCTGCGGAGCAAGGGTCGACATGCGCCGGAGCAGGTCTTCCGCCGCCTCGTCGCCGCGCCCCGCCACCAGCCGACCATCGCGATCGACGGCGAAGAGGGCGCTTCCGCGATAGCCCATCCCGCTGACCTGGACCTCGTAGACGCCGCCCGCACGCAGGGGCTCGGCGTCGCTGGCGTCCGCGGTCGCCAAGCGCGGCGCCTGGCCATAGGTCAGACGGGCGTCGGCGGGCAGGTCCGAGGCGCGCGGGGCGGTCACGCTCCAGACGGAGCGCCAGGTCCGGTCCGGCATGACCTCGTAGACGCGCAACCGCCCTGGAAAGGGCAGAGGCGGCTTGCGGAATGTTCCTGGCGTGCGCAGGGAGAAGACCGGCGCGGTTCCCGTTCCCGAAACCTCGACCAGCGCCACACGACTACACCCCGCCAGGGGCGCGGCGAGCAGGGCGGCGATCAGGACACGGCGGCGCATGCCGCCAGGAGATGGGATTCGGGCCCTCGCGCCAAGCGCCCCCTGCCCCTTCGACCCGAAGCGCTCTAGGTTCGCGCCCATGCTCTGGCGCCGTAAAGTCGAACCCTACACCCGCCCCTTCATCTATGCCTGGTTCCGCATGACCCGGGGCCTGACGCTGGGCGTGCGCGGCCTCGTCACCGACGAGGAAGGCCGCGTGCTGATGATCCAGCACACCTATGTCCCCGGCTGGTACCTGCCGGGCGGCGGGGTCGAGCGCGGCGAGGTCGCCGAGACCTCGCTGATCCGCGAGATGCAGGAAGAGGCCGGCGTGCGCGTCATCGGCCGCCCCACCCTGCTGTCGGTGCACAGCAACGAGCCACGCCATCCGGGCGACCACGTCCTGTTCTACCGCGTCCACGCCTGGGAGCCGTGCGAAGCGGCCGAGCAGGGCGAGATCCACGAGATCGGCTGGTTCCACCCCGACGCCCTGCCCGACGACGTCACCGACGCCACCCGCCAACGCATTGCAGAGGCCTTGAAGGGCGCCGAGATCGACCCGATGTGGTGAACGTACGAATATTCGTACACCACTCCAATAGAGACCGGATATTCGGACTATCATTTGCATTCTTCGTCGCAACGAGTACGTATATACGGACATAGGATCAAAAAAGACCGGATATCCGGACATGCGTAGCGATCTCTTGCGCCCCGTGGGCGAAGCGCTGCGTACGCGGCGGCAAGACCGCGGCCTGAGTCAGCCGGAGCTGGCCCGCCGGCTGGGCCGCGCCCGCGCCCGCATAACCGAACTGGAAGTCGACCTGATCAACGGCCGCATCGGACGAGATCGACTGGCGCTGCTGGCCGAAGCCTGCGACGAGCTCGACCTGGCGCCGGTGCTGGTCCCGCGCGAACAGCTTGGCGCAATCCTCGCGCAACTGACCCCGCATCACGCGGCCGCCGCCCCCACCGCCGGCCGGGCCTTCGACGACCTGTTCGTCGACCTGAGCGGCGAAGACGACGAGGACGACTGATGGCCGGCCGCGCCGCCATCCTGGGCGTCTACCTGATGGACGCCGCCAGCCGCGCGACGCGGGTAGGCACGCTGACCCGCGACGCGCAGGGCGCCACCGCGTTCATACCCGACGAGACGTACCTGCGCGACGATGGGCGCCCCATCCTGACGCTGGCATGGGAGACGCCCGGCGATCCGGCTGGCGCACGCGCACGCATCGCTCGCCGCGACGACAAGATCGCCCTCTACGGCCATCTGCCGCCGTGGTTTCAAGGGCTGCTGCCGGAAGGCGCGCTGCGCGACCTCGTCGATGTCGAGATGGGACCGGGCGGACACGACCATTTCGACGTGCTGCTGCGCCTGGGGGCGGACTTGCCGGGCGCCGTGCTGGTCGTACCGGACACCGGTGATGCGCCCGACAGCGCCGGCCCCCTGCGCTGGGACATGATTGCGGGCTTCAAGGCCCCCGTGCCCCAGGGCGCGGTGAAGTTCTCGCTGGCCGGGGTGCAACTGAAATTCTCCGCCTTGGCCCAGGGCGAGCGCTTGACGGTCCCGGCGCGTTCCGGCGAAGGGCGGCTGATCCTGAAAATGGCGTCGGATCGCTATCCAGGACTGCCAGAGGCTGAGTTCACAGCCATGACCCTGGCCCGAGCCATCGGCGTTCGAACGGCCGAATGCCGCTTGACGCCGGTCGATGCGATCGAGGGCGTGCCGGCCGAGTTCCTGGGCGGATCGACGGCGCTGGTCGTGCAGCGGTTCGACCGCACGGCGGACGGCGGACGGGTCCATATCGAAGACGCAGCCCAGATCCTCAGCGTCTGGGGCGAACGCAAGTACACCGAGGCCAATACCGAGACGGCGCTCAACATGATCCGGCGGTTCAGCACCCATCGGCGCGACGATGTTCTGGAAGGCTTTCGGCGCATCGTCGCCGACGTGCTGTTGGGCAACGGCGACAACCACCTCAAGAACTGGTCCTTCATCTTTCCGGCCCCGGGCGAGGTGCGCCTGTCACCGGCCTACGACATCGTGCCCACCGTTCTGTTCCAGCGTCGCGACCGCATGGCCATTCCCTTCGCCAGCAAGAGCAAGGCCTTCGAGGCGGTCGGCCTGTCGCGCTTTCAGCGCGCCGCCGATTTCCTGAAGATCCGCCCTGAGATCGTCGAGCGCGAGGTGGCCGCCACCGTCCGCGCGGCCCTTTCACAATGGCCGGAACTGCTGCAGTCGATGCCGATCGTCGACGCCCAGCGCGACTTCCTGATGGAGCGGCTGCTGAGCCTGCGCTTAGTGCAGGAAGCCCTCGCCGTCGCCTAACCCCAGCCCGCGACTTCCAGCGCGATCCGTGCTAAGCGCCCGCCCAACGAAATTCACGAGAGTTCCATGGCCCTGAAAGTCGCCATCGTCGGCCTGCCCAACGTCGGCAAGTCCACCCTGTTCAACGCCCTGACCCAAACGGCGTCGGCCCAGGCCGCCAACTATCCGTTCTGCACCATCGAGCCGAACACCGGCGACGTGGCCGTGCCCGAGGCGCGCCTGAACGCCCTGGCCGCCATCGCCGGCTCCAAGGAAATCATCCCGGCCCGCATCAACTTCGTCGACGTCGCCGGCCTGGTGCGCGGCGCCAGCAAGGGCGAAGGTCTGGGCAACCAGTTCCTGGCCAACATCCGCGACTGCGACGCCGTGGCCTTCGTGGCCCGCTGCTTCGAGGACGGCGACATCACCCACGTCGAAGGCCGCATCGACCCGATCGCCGATCTCGAGATCATCGAGATGGAGCTGATGCTGGCCGACCTGGAAAGCCTGGAAAAGCGCCTGCCCAACGTCGAGAAGCGCGCCAAGAGCGGCGGCGACAAGGAAATGATCGCCACCCTGCGCCTGATCAACCTGGCGCTGGAACAGCTGCGCGCCGGCCGTCCGGCCCGCGCCGCCAAGGTCGACAAGGAAGACGCCAAGGGCTGGGCCATGCTGCAGCTCCTGACCTCGCTGCCGGCCCTCTATGTCTGCAACGTCGACGAAGCCAGCGCGGACAAGGGCAACAAGTTCTCCGACCTGGTGGCCGAGCGCGCCAAGGCCGACAACGCGAAAAGCGTGGTCATCTCGGCCCAGATCGAGAGCGAGATCGCCCTGCTGGACGAAGCCGAGCGCACCGAGTTCCTCGAGACCCTGGGCCTGGAAGAGCCGGGCCTCAACCGCCTGATCCGCGAGGCCTACAAGCTCCTGGGCCTGCAGACCTACTTCACGGTGGGCCCCAAGGAAGCCCGCGCCTGGACGATCCCGGTGGGCGCCACCGGCCCGCAGGCCGCCGGCGTGATCCACACCGACTTCGAGAAGGGCTTCATCCGCGCCGAAACCAGCGCCTACGAGGACTACGTCCAGCTGAAAGGCGAAGCCGGCGCCAAGGAAGCCGGCAAGATGCGTTCGGAAGGCAAGGAGTACGTGGTCAAGGACGGCGACGTGATGCACTTCCGCTTCAACGTTTGATTGCCGACTTGAAATAGTTCGCGTTTGAGCCAAGCTTCGCCGCAGTTGTTCGGGGGAGCTTGGCTCAGCGTGAAACCAGTATCGTTCGGGCGTGTCGCAGGGGCTGGCGGCGCCCTGCTGGCGGCTTTCGCCGTCACCGGCGGCCCCGCCGCCGCCCAGACCCGCACCCAGTCCGCCAGCTACGTCATCCTGCCGACGACCGCGCCCGAGGGCGTGCAGATCGCCAAGCGGGGCGAGCCGCTGCTCGTGCAGCAGGCCGTCGCCCCGCGCGCCGCGCGCCTGACCGCCGAGGCCACCCTGGGCAGCGGCAAGAAAGCCACCGTCTTCCCCGTCGGCGCCAAGATGTTCGGCGTGCCCTCGCAGGCCGGCTTCGCCTACTGCGCGGTGAGCGAGGGCAAGCGCTGGTGGTCCAGCGCCACCTTCTCGTGCTTCGAGGACGTCGACGCCGACGGCGATTTCGACCAGGTGCGGCCGTCCGGCTCGCCGTTCATGAACGTGGCCCTGTTCGTGTTCACCCTGGGCGCGCCCAAGCCGCTGGAGACCCCGGTCGCCTACGAGCGCACGCCCTATGCCGAAGGGCCCTCGGTCGACTTCGGCCTGATCTGGACCGCCCAGGCCCCCAAGGTCAGGGAAGGCGAGCCGACCAAGCCCGGCTCGGTGACCGTCGAGCCGGCCTTCGAGAGCGCCCTGGGCTTCCAGGCCATCCGCAACGGCGGCGCCACACGCCCGCTGCTGGGCGGGGACAATCTGGCCAGCGTCACCATCCGCGGCTCGCGCATCGACGTGCTCGGCCTGACCCCCGAGGGCGACCTGCGCTACCGCGTGGTCGAGGCCATCCCCGCGCAGGTCGACCGCGTGACGCTGTCGATCACCACCACGACCACCTACATCCCGGTCTACCGATGAGCCGCTCGATCTTCGCCATCCTGCTGGTCGCCGCCGGCCTCGCCTCGGCCGTCCCTGCCGCCGCCCAGGAGGCCAAGCCGGCCGCCCCGCCGCTGGCCATTCCCCCCGTCCAGCGCGAACCGCTGAGGGTCCCGGTGGGCAGCGCCAACCGCTCGGCGCCGGGCGCCCCCGTCCGTTTCCAGCTTCCCAAGACCTGGGACGACCTGCCGCCGAGCGTGCAGCAGAGCCTGACCCCGATGCTCGACAAGGCGCCGCCGCAGTCGCGGCTAGTGGTCGAGCAGGCCCTCGCGCCGTTCGCCGCCCGCCCCGTCGAGCAGCGCGCCGTCATCGGCGTGCAGGTGGTGCGGCCCGCGCCGGGCGTCACCCTGACCAAGATGCCCGACGACAAGCCCCGCCTGGGCGCCGCCGGCGAGGCCCTGTGGCCCGCCGTGGTCGACGGCCGCACTGTCTATTGCCGCCGCCAGAAGCCCACCGGGGGCGACGTCTACTGCTTTACCGACAAGGACGACGACGGCCGCTTCGAAGGCCTGACCCGGTCCTATTCCGACAGCCTGCGCCCCGGCAGCGTCTTCCAGATCTCCGAGGCGGGCCGCCCCGAGAAGCTCCTGGCCCCGGCGCCCTACACCAAGTCGGGGGCGGTCGCGCCGTTCAGCGAACTGCTGGGCGTGCGCTACGGCGGCCCCGTACAGGGCAGGATCGCGCCCGACGGCAAGCTGCGCGACGGGGTGGTCGAATTCCAGGTCGTCGCCGGCGCCAGCCGCGAGGCCCTGTTCGACAGCGATCCGCAGATCGTCGAGATCGAGGACGGCAAGGGCGAACTGATCCTCGGCGCCTATCGCATCGAGATCTCCGACGTGACGGTCGACGGTCCGGCGACGGTGCGGCTGGTCTCGGGCATGGCCGCGGGCGAGACCCTGCTGTCGCCGCCGGTCAGCAAGGAGGACGTGGTCAAGATGCTGCGCGAGCGGCTGGGCGCGACGAACTGAGGCGCGGAGGCTTGCGCATGCGCCCGGTTCTCGCCGCCCTGGCGGTCCTGACCCTGGCCGGCTGCGGCGCGACGGCCGCCCAGCCGCCGGCCGTCGAGGGCTCGGTCGACCGCATCGTGGTCGAGAAGGCCGCCCACCGCATGCGCCTCTATGCCGGCGACCGCCTGGTGCGGACCTATGCGATCTCGCTGGGCGGCGGGGGCCTGGCGCCCAAGGTCCGCTCGGGCGACCGGCGCACGCCCGAGGGCGACTACCGCATCACCGGCCGCAACCCACGCAGCCGCTTTCACCTGGCCCTGCGCATCGGCTATCCGACCCCGGCCCAGACGGCGGCGGCCCGCGCCAAGGGGATCGACCCGGGCGGCGACATCATGATCCACGGCCTGCCCAACGGCCGCGGCGCGCTCTCGGCGCTCTACAAGGGCCGGGACTGGACCGACGGCTGCATCGCGCTCACCGATCCCGAGATCGAAGAGATCTGGACGCTGGTGCGCGACGGCGCGCGAGTGATG
>CBINOL010000123.1:0-14713 GCA_966252285.1 uncultured Caulobacter sp. | reverse complement strand
GATGGTGCCGATGTTGCAGTGCGGCTTAGTACGTTCGAACTTTTCCTTGGCCATCGTCTCTACCTTCGCGCCGGCGGCTGATTGATTACGTCTAACTTTTCGGGGGAGCTGGAGCGGGTAGCGGGAATCGAACCCGCATCCTCAGCTTGGAAGGCTGCTGCACTACCATTGTGCTATACCCGCCCTCATAAGCTAGACTTGGGCCTAGCTCGTCTGGCAGCGGGGTCGCGTGGGCTCCCGTCTCTTGGCTCGGGGGCCTCAAGCCCTCCTTCCGGTGTTCATCGCGCGTGGTGGGGGAAGAAGGACTCGAACCTTCGAAGCTTTCGCAGCGGATTTACAGTCCGCCCCCTTTGCCGCTCGGGACATTCCCCCACGGCGCGATGTGAACTACCGGAAGAGGCGGCCATATCTTCGATCTTCGCGGCCGTGTCAAACGGCTACTGTGGATCGAGGAACAAAAGCTCTTTGAGCAGGAACGGAGTGTGCTTAAGCACCGCCGGACCGGCTCGCGGAACCTCGTGGCCCCCAAATCGGAGCGCGTCTTATAGTGTCCTCTCATTCTGAACGCAACGACCGTAGAAGGCCAAAAGCGCCAGAACGTGAAAATCGCTCCAACCCTCAGAAAACCAAGACCTTTTCCAAGCCGTCTGGCGACGACAAGGAATGGATCTGGGGGAATCACGCGGTCGAAGCGGCGCTTTCGAACCCCGCCAGGCCCCCCGCCAAGCGCCTTTTGGTGACGCCGGACCGGGCAAAGCGACTCGCGCCGAATCTGCAGCGCCACCCCGCACTGCAGGTGCTCGAACCCGGCGACATCGCCCGGCTTCTGCCGCAGGGCGCGGTGCACCAGGGAATCGCCATGAAGGTGGCCGAGCCCGAGCCGCTGTCGCTGGCCGAACTGGGCACGCCGGCCAAGGGCGTGATCGTCATGCTCGACCAGATCACCGACCCGCAGAACGTCGGCGCCATCTTCCGCTCGGCCGCCGCCTTCGGGGTGAAGGGCGCGGTGCTGCAGGACCGCCACGCCCCCGCGCTCTCCGGCGTGCTGGCCAAGACTGCCGTCGGCGCGGTCGACAAGGTGCCCTACGCGCGCGTGGTCAATCTTTCGCGCGCCCTGGAGGAACTGGCGGACCTGGGCTGGCGGGCCGTGGCCCTGGCCGGCGAGGCCGAACAGAGCCTGGAAGAGGTGCTGGACGGCGGCCCGACCGTGCTGGTGCTGGGCTCGGAAGGCGAAGGCGTGCGCCGCCTGGTGGCCGAGCACTGCGACGCGATGGGAAAAATCCCCATGCCCGGCGGCTTCGAGAGCCTGAATGTGTCCGCCGCGGCGGCGATCGCGCTCTATGAAACGTCACGAGTTCGCGCCACGGGGGAAATCGGTTCGTGAATCCCGATTAACCGTTTTGATTTCGTCGCAACGACGTGTTTTCCTCGCGGACGAGTACCTCCGCGAGCCTTGCTCGCGGAGGATTTGAAGCATGGGATCGGGGGACCCGATGTTGCAGGTGAAGTTCCGGACGGCGGCCCTGGCCTCGTCCGCCGTTGTCGTGCTGGCGCTGGCGGGGTGCGGCGCCAAGCAGCCGGCCGACACGTCGTCGACTCTCAACGAGCCGGCCCCGCCGCCGCCCGTCGAGAAATCCGAACTGCTGGGCGCGCCGCCGGCGACGGCCGAGGCCCCGCCGGCCGACGGCCTGCTGGGTGGTCCGATCGCCCAGCCCAAGCCGGTCGCCGTGACCACCGACGATTCGCGGCTGAAGACCTGGCGCCGGGCCGACGGCACGCTGGTCACCGCCATGCGGCCGATCGCCAACCCGCGTGAGGGCAAGCCCGCGCCTCGCCCGCATCCCAAGCCGCACCACCCCCGCCCTGCTTCGGTCGCCGCCGCGCGTCCGGCCGCTCCGGTCGTGGCCAAGGCGACGCCGAAGCCGGCTCCGGCGGTCGCAGCCAAGCCCGCGCCCAAGCCCGCCGTAGTCGCCGCCAAGCCGGCGCCGGTGAAGGCCGCGCCCGCCGCGCCGGCCCCCAAGGCCGTCGCCCAGACCCCGATCCTCAAGCCGGTCGCGCCGCCCGCCAAGCCGGCGCAGCTGGCCAAGGCCCCGACGCCCGTCGTCGTCCCGGCCGCGCCCGCCGCCGCCAAGCTGCCGCCCAAGGTCGAGAAGCTGCAGGCCGCCGTCGCCCCCGCCGCCACCAGCGGCGCGGTGCTGGCCACGGCCGAGAGCCTGAAGACCGGCAAGGAAGGCCAGGTCACCCTGTCGCTGCCGGCCACGCTGGGCGACATGATCAAGCAGCAGGCCGCCAAGCTGGGCATCGGCAAGCCGGCCAAGAAGGTCAGCGCCTATGCCGACCTCGAGGGCCAGGGCTACGATATCACCCCGAACGGCCGCCAGACCGCGACCGTCAAGCCGGGCGAGCCGACCACCTTCGCCTGGCAGGTCAAGCCGACGCCGGACGCCAAGGGCCAGCTGACCACCTCGTTCGGCGCCTCGTTGGACGGCGCCAAGCCGGCCCAGCCGTTCTCGCTGGGCTCGATCAGCAAGCAGGTCGCCGCCGTGCCGGCCAAGGCCAAGGAAGCCGCCGCCGGCTTCAAGCTGCCGGCCTTCCTGGACACGCAGTACGAGGTTCCGGGGATCGGCAAGGTTCCGGGCAAGTCGCTGCTGGGCGCGGGCCTCGTGCTGCTGGCCCTGATCATCCTGGTGGCGATCTCGCGCAACGCCGCCAAGGCCAAGGAACGGGCCGAGCGTCGCCGCAAGTTCCGCACCCTGCACGACTACGGCCGCAACGAGCCGGAGTTCGACACGCCCAAGTCGCAGGACGTGGCCTATGTGAACCCGATGGTGGCCGCCGCCGGCGGCGCGATCGCCGGGGCCGCGGCCACGGCGATGTTCAACCATCACCAGGAGACCAAGGCCGAGCAGGCCGCCGCCCAGGCGACCGAGCACGAGCCCTTCCCCGCCCCCGCCGACGACAGCCCGCAGGTGCAGCACGTCAGCGAGCAGGCCCATGTCGAGCCGACGGCCGAAACGCCCGCCGAGACGTCATCGGAAGCCCATCGCGAGCCTGAGCCGGTCCACTAGGACCCGAGGCCTCGAACCCTTCCAGCGGCGCGTCCTTCAGCAGGGCGCGCCGCTTTCGTTTCCGGCCCGCTTTCCCGCCCTTGCCAGGGCGCGCGGCCTGCCCCATTGAGACCGCATGCTCGAAACGCTCTTCACGCCCGACGGCCCCGCCGCCGCCTTTCTCCAGGTCCTGATGATCGACCTCGTCCTGGCCGGCGACAACGCCGTGGCCGTGGGCCTGGCCGCCGGCGGCCTGCCGGTGAAGGACCGCAAGAAGGTCATCCTCTACGGGCTGGGCGCGGCCGTGGTGCTGCGCATCGGTTTCGCGCTGATCACCACCTGGCTGCTGGGCGTGGTGGGCCTCTTGCTGGCCGGCGGGTTCCTGCTCCTGTGGGTGTGCTGGAAGATGTGGCGCGAGATGCGCGACCAGGCCGCCCAGGACGCCGCCGACGCCTCGGCCGTGCTCGACAGCGACCCGACCACCGAGCCCAAGGCGCGCGCGCCCAAGAGCTTCAAGAGCGCCTTCCTGCAGGTGCTGATCGCCGACGTCTCGATGTCGCTGGACAATGTGCTGGCCGTGGCCGGCGCCGCGCGCGAGCACCCGGGCATCCTGGTGTTCGGCCTCCTGCTGTCGATCGCCCTGATGGGCCTGGCCGCCAACGCCATCGCCAAGCTGCTGCACAAGCACCGCTGGATCGGTTTCGTGGGCCTGGCCATCGTGCTCTACGTCGCCCTGCACATGATCTGGGAAGGCCACCGCAGCGTGGTCATGGACCTGCACAAGACCGAGCAGTACAACGCCGCCGCCCCGAACGTGATCGACATCAAGCCGGGCGAAGTGGCCGAGCACGAGAAGCACCGCTAAGCCCATGAGCCTCTGGACCCCGAAGACCTATCTGCGCCTGGCCGCCCTCAGCGGCTTCGTCTCGGTGGCCGTCGGGGCCTTCGCCGCGCACGGCGTGCAGGAGGCCCGTCCGGCCGAACTGCTGAAGACCGGCGCGCTCTACGAAATGACCCACGCGTTGGCGGTGTTCGCCGCCTTCGCCGTGGCGCGGGCCACGGGACGCTCGGCGGGCTTCACCGCGGGACTTTTCCTGTTCGGGACGCTGGTGTTCTCGGGCACGCTGTACGCCATGGCTTTCGGCGGGCCGCGCATCCTGGGCGCCATCACCCCGATCGGCGGCGTGGCCTTCCTGGCCGGCTGGCTGGCCCTGGCCTGGAGCGCCGGCAAGGTCGCCGACCAGGCCTAGCCACGCTTGCAAAGGCGCGGGTTGGCCATTTTAAGTTGCACGAAGTGAAATGAACTCCACCCAGGGAGGACAGGCTTCATGCGATCGATCCGGACATTCCAGGGCTGCGCGGCGGTGCTGCTGGCCTCGACCACGCTGACGACCCAGGCCTGCTCGCAGGCCGGGCCGGACTTCCAGCCCCCCGACTTCCAGCCCTACGACCAGGGCCGCTTCATCCCCTTCACGCCCTGGGCGGCCGGCCAGGCGCCGTTCGACGGACCGCCGACCGTGTCGCTGCGGCTGGACGGGCCGCTGGGCGCTTATGCGCCGCCGCCTGTGGTGATGGACACCGGCTCGACCGGGGTGGTGATCTCGGCCGCCGACCTGCCCGGCTGGTCTCCCGACAAGGCCAAGGCCTATCCGCGCGGCTGGGAGTTCCTGAGCAGCAGCAAGCGGCTGTGGGTCGGCCACTGGGTGCCGACCAGCGTCGCCTTCGTCGACGCGGGCGGCGCCGAGCTGGCGCGGGCCCAGGTGCCGATCCTGGTGGTCGACATCGAGCACAAATGCCCCGGCTACGACGTGAAGACCTCGCCGGGGACCTGCGCCGCGCCCAAGGCCACGATAAACATGCCCAAGGGCATCGCCTATATGGGCGTCGGCTTCGGGCGCGAAGGCAACGGCCAGACGCAGGGGACGCCGCAAAAGAACCCGCTGCTGAACCTGGCCGCCATCGACGGCCGGCCAATCGCGTCGGCCAGCTATCGACGCGGCTACGTGGTCACCCGCGACGGGGTGCACGTGGGCCTCACCCCGGCCAACACCGGCGGCTTCCGGTATGTGAAGCTGGGCCAGCAGGGTCCCAACGGCGCCATGGACTGGCCGCAAGCGCCGATGCAGGTGGCCGCCGGCGGCCTGCCCGCCCAGCCAGGCGCGCTGCTGATCGATACCGGCATCCCGACCATGTACCTGGGCGTGGCCGATCCGGCCGCCCTGCAGACTCAGACCCAGACCAATAACAACGACAAGTCCCAGTCGACGGTGCTGGCGCCGGGCCAGACCGTGACCATCACCGTGCCCACCGCGCCGGTCACGACCCTGGCCTTCACGACGGGCCAGGGCGACGCCGTCGCGCCGACCCAGGTGCTGGTCAATTCGCCGATGCCGACGGCGTTCGTGAACACCGGCCGACACGCGCTGCGCCGCGTCGACGTGCTGTTCGACGCCGACGGAGGCTGGTTCGGGCTGAGGCCGACGGCGCCTTAGGCGGCCGCCGTCTTCTTCGGCACGGCCAGCAGGAAGATCGCCAGGCTGGAACCGACCAGGCAGGCGAACATCACGATCGCCACCGGGCGCGGGGTGCCGTCGTGCAGCACGCCGCCGGCCCACGAGGCCACGGCGCCGGCGCCGAACGAGGTGCCGCCCATCAGGGCCGAGATCGAACCGGCCCGGCGCGGGTCGACGCTGAGGGCGCCGGCCATGGTGTTGCCCGACATCAGGCCGTAGGTCGACAGCGCCAGGAACAGCACCGGCAGCACGGTCCACTCGCCGCCCAGGCCCGTCCAGGCGAAGAAGCTCAGCACCAGGGCCAGGGTCGTGGAGGCCAGGCTGGCGCGGGTCAGCACCTCGTCGGGCTTGAAGCGGCGCAGCAGCAGGCGGTTGACCTGGCTGGCGCCGATGATGCCCACGGCGTTCAGGGCGAAGACGATGTTGAAGACCAGCGGCGAGTGGCCGTAGGTGCCCATCACGAGGTCGGGCGAGGTCGAGATGTAGGTGAACAGCACCGAGCCGTTCAGCGCCCCGGCGATGCCGTAGCCCAGGAGGCGCTTTTCGCGCAGCAGCAGGGCGAAGGCGCGCAGCGGGTTCTCGGCCCGGGCCTGGGCGGCGGTCTCTTCCGAGCGCGACTCCTTGAGGCCCAGCAGCACCCAGAGGCCGATGGCCAGGCCGAACAGCGCCATCACCCCGAACACCGCCCGCCAGCCGGCCAGGGCGAAGATCAGGCCGCCCAGCTGCGGCGCCAGCACCGGCGCGAGGCCCATGATCAGGGTCATCAGCGACAGCACCCGGGCCGTCTCGGCATGGTCGAAACGGTCGCGCACCACCGCGCGGGCCACCACAGCCCCGGCGCAGCCGCCCAGGGCCTGGACGAAGCGGGCGCCCAGCAGCACCTCGATGTTCGGGGCCAGGGCGCAGGTCACCGAGGCCACGGTGTAGATGACGACGCCCAGCAGGATCGGCGCGCGGCGGCCCAGGCGATCCGACGCCGGGCCGTAGAGGAATTGGCCGATGGCCATGCCGGCGAAGAAGGTCGCCAGGGTCAGCTGCACCTGCTCGGGACCCGCCTTCAGCGTCTGGCCGATGGCCGGGAAGCTGGACAGGTACATGTCGATCGACATCGGCGCGAAGGCCGTCAGCGCCCCCAAAAGCAGGACGAGCCGCCAGGGCGTGGCGGAGGGGGAAGCGGGAGCGGCGGAAGTCATGGGCGCCTTCTACTCCCGTCCGCCGCGACGGGAACCCTTTATCGCTTGCCCGGCCGATCACGGCCCCGCAATCTGACCACTGATAACATAACAAGGGAGACGCCGATGGCCGCCGCGCAGACCTGGCCGCAGCCGCAGTTCGCCGACATCAACGGCTTGCGGATGGCCTATTACGAGGCCGGACCGCGCCAGGGCGTTCCCATCGTCTTCTCCCACGGCTTTCCAGAGCTGGCGTACTCATGGCGACATCAGGTCGCAGCGCTTGCCCAGGCCGGATACTGGGTGATCGCCCCCGACCAGCGCGGCTATGGTCTGACGGGCAAGCCCGACGCCGTCACCGACTACGACATGGAGCACCTGACCGGCGATCTTGTCGCCCTGCTCGACCACCTGGGCGTGGAGAAGGCGATCTTCTGCGGCCACGACTGGGGCGGCATCGTCGTCTGGGCCATGCCGCTGCTGCATCCGGATCGCGTGGCCGGGATCATCGGGCTGAACACCCCGTTCGTGCCGCGCCTGCCGATCGACCCCATCGAGATGTTCAAGGCCGCCTACGGGCCGGACATGTACATCGTGCACTTCCAGACGCCCGGCGCGGCCGACGCCCTGTTCGCCCAGGACGTGGACAAGACCATGCGCTTCTTCATGCGCCTGCCCGGCGACAGCGTGGTCGGCTTCTCGTCACGCCCGGCCGAGCGGCGCTCGCTGGCCCTGCAGCTGGCGCTGGAGCACTACGATCCGGCGACCGATGACAAGCAGTTCCTCAACGACGAGGAACGGGGCGTCTATGTGGAGGCGTTCGAGAACGGCGGCTTCACCGGCCCGATCAACTGGTACCGCAACTTCACCCGCAACTGGGAGCGGTCAGAACCCCTGCCCCGCCGCATTGACGGCATCCCCTGCCTGATGATCATGGCCGAGCACGACGTGGTGCTGCCGCCGAGCCTGGCCGACCGCATGGGCGACCAGATCGACGACCTGGAGAAGGTGCTGATCGAGGGCAGCGGCCACTGGACCCAGCAGGAGAAACCGGCCGAGGTGAACGCGGCGATCATCGACTGGCTGGGGCGGCGGTTTGCGAAGTAGCTCCACCTTCTTGTCGTCATCCCGGGCGGAGGAGCGCGAAAGCGCTCCGCAGACCCGGGACCCAGGGGCCGCCCGCGCGGGGGCGTCCGCAGCCGGCGACGGTCGCTGATGCACTGCGGCGGCCCCTGGGTCCCGGCTCTCCGCTTCGCTGCGGCCGGGATGACGATAGAGGGTAGGGTCAATCAGAACCGCGCCCTCAGCCCCACGCGCGCCGCGCGGCCAGCCATCGGCGCGCGGTAGCGCAGGAACGAGTTGTGGGCCCGGGCTTCCTCGTCGAGCAGGTTCGTCGCGTCAACGAAGGCCTCCCACTTGGCGCCGCGCGCTTCAAAGGCGTAGGCGGCATGGGCGTCGACCAGGGTGTAGGCGGCGGTCGGCGCCTCGTTCTTGGCGACGCGATCCTGCTTCTCGTAGCGGACCGCGCCCAGGCTGGCGCTCCAGACGCCGCGCGACCAGGCCACGTCACCGCCGAACCGTGAGACCGGCATGCGCGGCAGGTAGTCGCCGTCGAGGTTGCGGCGGAAATACTCCTTGTCCCAATCGGCCGTGGTCTTGGACGAGGTGAAGGGGCTGTAGCCGTCCGGCAGGGTGTAGCGGGGCTTGCTGCGCACCCGGTCGACGAAGCCGCCGAGCACGACGTCGCCGACGGCCGTGCCGCGGAAGGCCACCGAGCCCTCGATCTCCAGGCCCTCGATCCGGGTGTCGCCCTGGCGCCATTCGCGCACGGGCAGGGTGCGCGAGACGCCGGTGTTCCCGAGATAGAGGTAGTTGTCGTAGTCGGTGCGATAGGCCGCCGCCGTCAGGCGGTAGCGGCCGCGCTGGAAGCCAGCGCCCAGCTCGGTGGTCTTGGCCCGCTCGACCTTGAGGCGGGAGTCGCCCTGCTCCTCGGTGAGGATGCCGAAGTGGTCGCCGTTGGCGTAGAGCTCGATCAGCGACGGCGCCCGCTCGGTCTCGTCGTAGCGGGCCTCCACGAACAGGCCCTCGATCACGTCGTACCGCGCGGAACCCGACAGGTCGGTGGTGGAGTAGTCGCGGTCCTTGGCCAGCCAGCCCAGGCCGCGGCCCGGGCGGATGGTGGCCTCGTCGACGTCGTAGCGCGTGCGGCCCGCGCGAGCCCCGGCCTTCACGGTCAGGGCGCGCCAGGCGAACTGCTCGGTCCAGTAGACGGCGTCCTCACGAGTGGCGACCGACGGCAGGTAGGCCTTGGCGCCGTCGGTGAAAAGGTCGCGCTGGCCGGCCTTCACGCCGACCAGGCCGGTGAAGCCAGCGAACGGCTTGTGGGTGACGTCGATGCGCAGGTCGTCGGCCTCGGTGCGCAGGCGGGTGTGGGCCTGGCCGTCGATCACCTCGCGGTCGTCGCCTTCGGTGCGGGCCAGGGCGAAGTCGATCCGCGCCACGCCCAGGGCGTCGGGCGTCAGGCCGCCCTTGACGTCGAACCGCGTGGAGCGGACCTGCAGGCCGATGGGCGAAGGCTGGGGGTGGCTGGAGGTGATGTAGGCGAAGCCCGGCACGCCGTAGTCGCTGACATAGCGCTGCACGGACGCGCCGAAATAGCCGTCGGCGGTGATGCGGCTGGCGCCCAGGGTGGCGACCTTGGTCGTCAGGCCGCTGTTGGACAGCCGGCCGTCGCCGCCGGGGTTGCGGTCGGTGATCACCTGGCGCTCGGGCGGGGTGCCGTCGACCCACAGGCCGGTGGCCGGGTCGCGCACCCAGGTCGGGCTGGACAGGCGCACCTGGCACAGGGTCTGGACGTAGGTGCTGGACACCAGCGACTTCCAGGTGCGGCAGGCCGCGTCCTTCGAACCGCCAGGAATGCGCAGGTCGGGAACGTCGCGATAGAGGGCGTCCAGATGCCAGGCCCATTCGCCCTGGCCGCCGTCGAGCCTGGCCATGGCGGCCGAGCCGGTGTTGTAGCCGCCGCTGACCTCGGCCCGGCCCGAGAAGGCCTGGTCGGGAACGCGGGTGGGGATCCTGCCGTCGATCACGTCGACCGCGCCGCCGATGGCCGCTCCGCCGTTCAGCACCGAAGCCGGGCCCTTGGAGACGACGATGCGGTCGGCCAGGAACGGCTCGATCGGCGCGGCGTGATCGCCCGACAGGGTCGAGGCGTCGCGCGAGGGCATGCCGTTGACCAGCAGCGCCACGCGCGGGCCCGACTGGCCGCGAATCTCCGGACGCCCGGCCGCCGGACCGAAGGCGCTGTTCTGCACGCCCGGCGTCTTGGCCAGGGTTTCGCCCAGGCTGGCGGCGCGCACGCGGGCCAGGGCCTCGCCGGCGAGGACCGAGCGCGAGGCGGTCAGGACGGGGCCGAGCTCGCCCTGGGCGCCTTCGACGAGGACCGGCCGCACGGCGGTGGGCGCCTCGCCCCCCTCCTCGGCATGGGCGGGAACGGCCGCGAGCGGCAGGAGCGAGGCGAAGGCGAGCAGAAATCTACGCAAGGGGGCACGCTGTCCGGGAAGGAAATGACGATGAGGGACGCGGCGAGCCGGCGAGGCCGATCCGCGTTGCGCATTTCCGTTATGTTATATTGTAACGATTCTCAAGCGGAGCTTGGCAACGCACGTGCGGGGCTCTAGCGTCCGCGCCATGATCCGCCCCTCGCTCATGGCCCTCTCGGCCTGTCTCGCCCTGGCCTCCCCCGTGATGGCCGAAAAACTCACCCCCGAGCGCCTGTTCTCCGATCCCGACATCAACGGCCCGACCGCCAAGGGCGTGGCCCTGTCGCCGGACGGCAAGCGGGTGACCTACCTGAAGGCCAAGCCCGAAGCCGCCAACGTGCAGGACCTGTGGGCGGTGGACGTGAAGGGCGGCGAGCCCTACCGGCTGATCGACGCCAACGCGCTGTCGTCGGGCGACAAGGCCCTGTCGGAAGCGGAGATCGCCCGCCGCGAGCGCGCCCGGGTGCTGGCCCGCGGCGTCGTCGAATATAGCTGGGACAGCGAGGGCCGCTTCGTGCTCGTGCCGCTGGACGGCGACCTCTATGTGGACAGCGTCGCCGACGGCAAGGTGACCCGCCTGACCCAGACCCCGGGCGACGAGGTCGACGCCAAGGTCTCGCCCAAGGGCAGGTTCGTCTCCTACGTCCGCGACCAGAACCTCTATGTCCGCCCGCTGACCGGCGGCGAGGAAACGGCCGTGACCGCCGAGGGCAAGGGGGCCCTGTCGTTCGGCGTGGCCGAGTTCATCGCCCAGGAGGAGATGGACCGCGACACCGGCTACTGGTGGTCGCCCGACGAGCGCCTGATCGCCTACACCCGCGTCGACGAGAGCGGCGTCGACATCGTGCCGCGCGCCGACATCGGCCCCTCGGGCGCGACCGTGATCGACCAGCGCTACCCCCGCGCCGGCCGCCCGAACGCCATCGTCGACCTGTTCGTCAAGGACCTGGCCTCGGGCAAGGTGGTGCAGATCGACCTGGGCGCCGACAAGGACATCTATCTGGCCCGCGTGGCCTGGTCGAAGGACGGCAAGACCCTGTACGTCCAGCGCCAGAGCCGCGACCAGAAGACCCTCGACCTGATCGCCTTCAGCCCGGCCAGCGGCCAGGGTAAGACGATCCTGACCGAGACCGACCCGCACTGGGTTGAGCTGCACGACGACTTTCGCCCGCTGAAGGACGGCTCGTTCCTGTGGTCGTCGGAGAAGTCGGGCCACAAGCACCTCTACCACTACGCCGCCGACGGCAAGCTGCTCACGCAGGTGACCAAGGGCGACTGGCCGGTCGACAAGATCGAGGCCGTCGACGAGGTCGACGAGAAGCGCGGCCTGGTGTTCTTCAGCGCCTCGATCGACACGCCGATCGAGCGCCGGCTCTATTCGGTGTCCTACATCAAGCCCGCCGCGCCCAAGGCCCTGACCTCGGCCGGCGGCTGGTGGACGACCAAGGTCGCCGCAACCGGCGCCTTCGTCGGCTCGTACTCGGATCCGAAGACCCCGCCGCAGACGGCGCTCTACGACCCGACCGGCAAGCGGGTGCGCTGGATCGAGGAGAACAGGCTCGACGCCGCCCACCCCTACGCGCCCTACGCCACCGACCACCTGGTTCCGGAGTTCGGCACGCTGAAGGCGTCGGACGGCCAGGTGCTGCACTACTCGCTGCTGAAGCCGGCGAACTTCGACGCGGCCAAGAAGTACCCGGTGATCGTCTCGGTCTATGGCGGCCCGCACGCCCAGCGCGTGACCAAGGCCTGGGGCGTCAACGACGAGGCCTTCGCCAACGCCGGCTACGTGGTGTTCAAGCTGGACAACCGCGGCTCGTCCAACCGCTCGACGGCGTTCAAGACGGCGCTGGACCGCCGCATGGGCACGGTCGAGGTCGAAGACCAGTTCGCCGGCGCGGCCTTCCTGAAGACCCTTCCTTACGTCGACGCCGAGCGCCTGGGCGTGATGGGCTGGTCGTACGGCGGCTTCATGACCCTTATGATGCTGAGCGCCGAGGGCACGCCCTTCAAGGCCGGCGTCTCGGGCGCGCCGCCGACCGAGTGGGGCCTCTACGACACCCACTACACCGAGCAGTTCATGGGCAAGCCGGACGAGAACAAGGCCGGCTACGCGGCCTCGGACTTCCTCAATCGCGTCGACAAGCTCAAGCCCGGCAGCCTGATGCTGATCCACGGCATGGCCGACGACAACGTGATCTTCGAGAACAGCACCCGCGTGCTGGCGGCCTTGCAGAAGAGGGGGATCGCCTTCGAGACCATGCTGTATCCGGGCGAGCGCCACAGCGTCATCCGCAGCCGGTCCAAGGGCCTGCATGTGATGAAGACGCACCTCGACTTCTTCGACCGCAAGCTCAAGGGCGAGTGATCGATCGGCGGCCCCGACCTCACGGTCGGGGCCGTTTTCGTATTCGGCAGGGGGACTGATCGTGGGGATGAAGCGTCTGTTGCTGGCCGGCGGGGCCGCCCTGCTGCTGGCGGGGCCGGCCTTGGCCGCGCCGGAACCACCGAAGGCGGAGACACCGGCCGAGTTCCTCGCCTCGCTTTCGAAGGACGCCGGGGACGAGATCGCGCACGTCGCCTTCATCGGCCCGCAGATCAGCCTCGCCGACGAGCAGGCGCGGCAGACCTCCGGCGAGCTGACCGCCGAAGACGCCGTGCAGGGCCGCCTGATGGTGCAGCACTTCTTCGGCGCCAGGACCAACGCCGTGCTGGCCTTCAATCCCGACGCCCTGAAGATCGCCCGGGCGCTCGACGCCGAGCGGAAGGCGGGCAAGGTGCGCGGCCCGCTGCACGGCCTGCCGATCCTGATCAAGGACAACATCGAAACCCTCGATCCGATGGCCACCACCGCCGGCTCGCTGGCGCTGAAGGACAATGTCACCGGCCGCGATGCGCCGCTGGTCGCCCGGTTGCGGGCGGCGGGCATGGTGGTGCTGGGCAAGGCCAACCTGTCGGAATGGGCCAATATCCGCTCGTCGCGCTCGACCAGCGGCTGGAGCGCCGTGGGCGGCCTGACGCGTAACCCCTATGCCCTCGACCGCAGCCCCTGCGGCTCGTCCAGCGGCTCGGGCGCGGCGGTGGCGGCGGGCTTGGCGACGGCGGCGATCGGCACCGAGACCGACGGCTCGATCACCTGTCCGGCGGCGATGAACGGCCTGGTGGGCCTCAAACCCACAGTGGGCCTGGTTTCGCGCACCCACGTCGTGCCGATCAGCCACAGCCAGGACACGGCTGGGCCCATGACCACCACGGTGCGCGACGCGGCCCTGCTGCTGACCGCCATGGCCGGCTCGGACCCCGCCGATCCGGCGACGGTCGAGGCTGACGCGCGCAAGGCCGACTACGCCGCGGGCCTGTCGAAGACCTCGCTGAAGGGCGTCACCCTGGCGGTGGCGCGGTTCTACACCGGGGATTCTCCGAAGACCGACGCGGTGTTCGAGCAGGCGCTGAAAGACCTGGCCGCCCAGGGCGCGACGCTGGTGGAGGTGAAGGCCTTCGACGAGGGGCCGATCGGCAAGGCCGAGGGGCTGGTGCTGTTCACCGAGTTCAAGGCCGATATCGCCGCCTACCTGGCCTCGACCGATCCGAAGAAGGTCAAGCCGCGCACCCTGGCCGACCTGATCGCCTTCAACGCCGCCACGCCGGAAGAACTGCGCTGGTTCGGCCAGGAGACCTTCGAGAAGGCGCAAGCGACCAAGGGCCTTTCCGATCCCGACTACCTGAAGGCCAAGGCCGACGCCAAGCGGCTGGCGGGCCCGGAAGGGATCGACCGGATCCTCAAGGAAACCGACGCGGTCGCCATCGTCGCGCCGACCACGGGGCCGGCCTGGACCATCGATCCAGTCAACGGCGACCACTACGGCGCCTCGGCCACCACCCTGCCCGCCGTCGCCGGCTATCCGCACCTGACCGTGCCGATGGGCCAGGTCGAGGGCCTGCCGGTGGGTCTGTCGTTCATCGGCCCAGCCTGGAGCGAGGCCCGCCTGCTGAGCCTGGGCTACGCCTACGAGCAGGCGACGATGCGGAGGAAGCCGCCGGAGATGAAGGCGACGGTCGGGCCTTAACTACATCCCTCTCTCTTTGAGAGAGGGAGGGGCCCATGGCGCAGCCATGGGAGGGTGAGAGGTAACAAACTCACCGAATGGAGCGCGGCGGGCCCGACCTCTTGAAGCTCAACACAGCTCACGTCGTCATCCCGGAAAGCGCGTAGCGCTTATCCGGGACCTAGGGGACTGGGCTCAGTCGGCGACGCGGCAACTTGGCGGCGGCGAGCGCGATGCGGCGACTCCTGGGTCCCGGCTCTACGCGCTATGCGCTTCGGCCGGGATGACGACACGGGGGGCGAAGAAGGCCGCGCACCATCCGGCCAAAGGTGAAACCTCTCACCCTTGTTTGTGGGCTGGATGCTAGGTTTTGGCGTCCGGAAGGTCCGCCCG
>CBINOL010000122.1:0-14772 GCA_966252285.1 uncultured Caulobacter sp. | reverse complement strand
CAAGCGGGGACGGCGGGGCCGAAGGCTCCGGTGCTGTCGGCCGACGAGCTTCTGGCCTCGCCGCTGATCCTGTTTCCCAAGCATGTGGCGCCCAACTTCCACGATCTGGTCACCGGCCATTACCGCGCGCTGGGCGGCGAGGCGCGCATCGCGCAGGAGGCCATCCAGATGCAGACGATCATCAGCCTGGTGTCGAGCGGGCTGGGCGTCGCGCTCGTTCCCGCCTCGCTGCGCAACCTGGCGCGCACGGGCGTCACCTATGTGCCGCTGGCCGGAACCGCCCCCGAACTGGAGACGGGCCTGGCCTGGCGGAAAGGCGAGATCAGCCCGACCCTGGCCAACTTCCTGAAGCTGACCGAGCCGGGCTGATCGCCCCTAGTCCTAGAACTTCGCGCGGACGCCGAAGAAGACGCGCGAGCCGAAGGTCTCGTTGCCGATGCGGCGGACGGCGTTGTTGTTCTCGATCCGCACTTCGTCGGTCAGGTTCACGCCTTCGAGGAAGACCGTGAAATTGTCGTTGATGTTGTAGCTGGCGGAGGCGTCCAGCGAGCCGTAGGCCTCGTTGAACTCCGGCAGGCTGCCCCGGCCGGCGGCCGTGATCAGCCACTGGTCGCGCCAGTTGTAGGAGGCGCGGGCGCTGAACTTGTCGTTCTCGTAGTAGAGCGAGACGTTGTAGCTCTTACGCGACAGCCCCGGGAACGGCAGGATCTCGCCGGTCAGCAGGTTCGTGCCCTTGAAGCCCTTGTCCTTCTGGTAGGTGTAGTTGGCCAGCACCCCGAAGCCGTCAAACGGCGCGGGCAGGAAGTCGAAGGCGTACTGACCGCCGATCTCCAGGCCGTTGATGGTCACCGCGTCGGTACCGTTGACCGGGCGGGTGATGTTGTAGGTCGTGCCGTCGATCACCTCGGCCGAGGCCTGGTTGATGATGAAGGACGAGATTTCCTTCCGGAAGTAGGTCGCCGAGATGAAGCTGTCCTTGGCGAAGTACCACTCCAGGCCGGCGTCATAGGCGTTGGCCTCGAACGGCTGCAGGTCGGGGTTGCCGCGCGAGCCGGTCAGGCCGACGACGTCGATGCTGCGGCGCAGGGCCAGCTGGGCCGGCGCGGCGCGGGCCATCACCTTGCTGGCGGCGGCGCGGCCGATCAGGGTGTTGGGGATCAGCTCGAAGCGCAGGTTCAGCGACGGCAGGGTCTTAGTGTAGCCGCCGTCCTGCGAGGCCTGGACGAAGTTCACCGTGCTGCCGCTCTGGACGCGGTTGTAGCCGGTCGAGGTGGTCTGGGTGTCGACCACGCGCACGCCGACCGAGCCGCTGACGCGGACCGGCAGTTCGGAGAAGTCGAAATTGGCCTGGACGTAACCGCTCTTGGTCTTCTCCTCGACCGACCAGGTGTCGAGGAAGGCCTGGAAGCTGCCGGGGCCGCCGGCCGTCTGGGCGGTGTTGGCGTTCGGGTTGACGGCGTAGACGTCGTTGACCAGGCCCGCCGTCGCCAGGGTGGCGGCGTAGGTGGCCATGGTGTTGTCGTTCCACTGGCGGATGCCGCCCGAATAGCCCAGGTCGCCGGTCTTGAAAAACGGGATGCTGTTGACCACCGAGTTGGTGTTGACGATCGTCTCGAGGGTCGAGCAAGGCGCGGCGACGGCGATGATCGCGCCGCTGCTGGTGTCGCCGCGGCAGGTCAGGCGCGTGGTGCGCTGATAGAGGATCTGGTCGGTCTCGAACTGGCGAGCCTGGGCGCCGGCCTTGATCGAGGTCAGCCAGGGAATGTTCGGCTTGTAGGTGATGTTGAACTGCTGGGCGGTCTCTTCGGAGGTGTTGTTGCGCGGGTTGAACAGCGCATCGATGCGGTTGACGCCCTGGCCGGTGGTGACGTCCAGGCCCGGGAACGAGAAGTTCGGGGCCCGCTGGCCGCCGGTGTAGTCGACGACGGCGCGCGGCACGCCGAACACAGTGGCGGTCGAGTTGATCTCGTTGTTCTGCACTTCGGCGTTGGAGTAGTCGAGGCGGGCGTCGAACACCCACTGACCGACCTTCCACTCACCGCCCAGGGCCGTGGTGTACTGGGTGCGCTCGAGGTCGCCCAGGATGTTGCGGTAGGCCAGGTCCATCGGGAAGGCCGCGCTGCTGGTCAGCTCGATGTGGTTGACCGTGTTGTCGGCGCCCAGCGTGGTCTTGCTGTAGTCGATCAGGCCGCCCGACGCGCCCAGCTGCAGGAACGAGCTGTTCACCTCTTCCTTGGCGGTGGCGTAGGTGGCGTCGAAATAGGCCTTGAAGCTGTCGTTCGGACGCCATTCGATCACGCTGCTCAGCGCTTTGCGCTCGGTCTCGCGGCGGTCGATGATCAGGCGCGGGATCTCGGGAATCCAGTCCAGCGTGCCGTCGCTGTTGACGTCGGTGCTGCGCCCCGGGGTCGCGCCGGCCCCGGTGGCCGTGGCCGCCCGGCGAATCCAGCCTGTGGTGCGGGCGTTGTTGCTGTTGAGGTGACGGTTCTCCCAGGTGCCCGAGAGCAGAACGCCCAGGGTGTCGTCGAAGAAGGTGCGGCTGCCGATCAGGGCCAGCTTGGGGTCGTATTCCTTGGCCAGATTCGAATAGACGCCCTGCACCGAGCCGGCGACGAAGGGCTTCTTGCTGTCGAACGGACGGCGGGTGATGACCCGCACGGTGCCGCCGATGCCGCCTTCGGCCATGTCGGCCGTCGGCGACTTGACCACGTCCAGGCGCGAGACGAATTCGACGGGGATGTCACGGAAGTCGACCGCGCGGTCGCCGCCGCCCACCGTCAGCGACAGGGCCGACGAGCCGTTGATCTCGACGCGGTTGAGGCTGGGATCGGCGCCGCGGATGCTGACGCCGCGGCCTTCGCCGTCCTGGCGGCTGATCTGCACGCCCGTCACCCGTTGCAGGGCTTCGGAGAGGTTCTTGTCGGGGAAGTCGCCGATGTCCTCGGCCGAGATGGTGTCGACCACCTGCAGCGAGTTGCGCTTGACGTCCATGGCGCTGCGCAGCGAGGCGCGGATGCCGGTGACGACGATTTCCTCGACGGCGTCGGGCTCGACGGTCTGGCCTGCGGCGGGCGCGGCCTGGGCGTGGGCGATGGCGGGGGCCGAAAGCAGGACGGCCGCGACGGCGAGGCGCGAGGCGCTGGCCCGCAGTTGGGCGCTGATGGTGGTCTTCATGTTTCCTCTCCAGTTACGACTTGTCGTTGCTCAGGGTCATCGGATGACGCCAAGGTCGACAAATTTCATATTATGGGATTAATTCCCTATAATCGGGACGATAACCGCGAAATCGTGCGCATGTCGAGCGCCACACAGTGTTTCCGGAAAGAAACGTCCCGAACCGTGTCCTTGCGGCGACGCTCGGCCCGGTTCGTTGACAAAGCCGCGCCCGGTCGCGATGATCCCAATAATTAGAAAATCGTTCTGATATATGGGAGTTGACGCCAATGAATCCGCTTTTGGGCGTTTTCTTCCACTGGCTCGGCGGTCTGGCCTCGGCCAGCTTCTACGTGCCCTTCCGCGGCGTGCGGCGCTGGTCGTGGGAGATCTACTGGCTGACCGGGGGCGTGTTCTCCTGGCTGTTCGCGCCCTGGTTCTTCGCCTCGCTGCAGACCCGCGACCTGCTGGGCGTGATGGGTCAGGTTCCCCCGCACATCGCCGGTCTCTGCATCCTGTTCGGCGTGCTGTGGGGCTTTGGCGGCCTGACCTACGGCCTGACCATGCGCTATCTGGGCCTGTCGCTGGGCATGGCCGTGGTGCTGGGCCTGTGCACCGTGTTCGGCACGCTGATCCCGCCGCTGGTGCGCGGAACCTTCGCCGACGCCCTGCTCAGCTCGACCTCGGGCCGCATCATTCTGCTGGGTCTCCTGATGACCGTGGCCGGCATCGTCGTGGTGGCCTGGGCCGGGGCCAAGAAGGACGGCGACCTGTCGCCCGAGGAGAAGCGCGCGGCCGTCGCCGAGTTCGACTTCAAGAAGGGCCTGGCCGTGGCGATCTTCTCAGGGATCATGAGCGCCTGCTTCGCCTTCGGGCTGGCCGCCGGCGAGCCGATCAAGGACATCTCGGCCGCCGCCGGCACCGGCCCGCTGTGGACCGGCCTGCCGGTGCTGTGCCTCGTCATGTTCGGCGGCCTGATCACCAACGGCGTCTGGTGCGCCTTCCTGATCGCCAAGAACCGCAGCGCCGGCCAGTGGATCGGCCGCGCTTCCAGCGGCAAGGAGTCCGCCGACAAGCCGCCGCTGCTGGCCAACTACCTTCTCAGCGCCCTGGCGGGCGTGGCCTGGTACTTCCAGTTCTTCTTCTACACCATGGGCGAGAGCCAGATGGGCAAGTTCGGCTTCTCCAGCTGGACCCTGCACATGGCCAGCATCATCATCTTCGGCACGCTCTGGGGCTTCGCCTTCAAGGAGTGGAAGGACGCCTGCCCGGCCGTGCGCAACATGGTCTGGGCCGGCGTGGCCCTGCTGGTCGGCGCCACCGTCGTCATCGGCTACGGCAACATGCTGGGGGCTTAAGGCCCCCTTCCCTCACGTCTCGGTCGGCCCTCACGTCTCGATCGGCAGGAACGGCTTGGTGTTGGGATAGATCAGCTCGACCGGCGGTTCGCCTTCGCCCGGCTTCTTCATGCCGTAGCCGTTCACCGGCTGCGAGCGGTTTATCCAGGCGGTGTAGTAGAGGTGATCCGAGCGGGGGTCGTCCGTGTTCGGATGCAGCAGGATCGTCAGGCCCAGGCTGTTTAGCTGCAGCCACGGCAGGATCACGTGCAGCAGATCGTTGGTGAAGCCGAAGTAGAACGACGGCGTCACGTGCGGGCCGCGCGGGGTCAGGTTCCAGTCGCCCAGTTCGACGACGAAGCGCTCCGACACCCAGCGGCGCAGCAGGGCCGCCTTCTGCGAGGTGTCCTCGTCGAAATAGACGTGCGCGTGATAGCTCTTGATGTCGGTATAGGCGCGCGGCTGCTGGGGCAGCGGCGCCTCGCCGGGCCGGATCGAGACCGGCTGGGGCGTGGCCTGCTTCCAGGTGTCGTAGCCCCAAGGGCTCTTGCCGCCGGCCGGAGCGCGCGGCTGGCGTGCGGGCGGCGGAACCTGGGAGGCTTCCTGCGCCTTGCCGACGCCGGGCGCGGCCAAGCCCGTCGCGGCGGCCGCTACGCCGCCCGCCAGCAGCAGGTTTCGGCGCGGAATGTCGGGCTCGTCGTACGTGGTGACGCGGGCGGCAGGGGTCGTATCGGTCATCGGGAAACTCGCACGGACGAAGCTTGGCTTGTGCTCCATGAGAGCGCCTCGGTGGCTGTCGCCACAATTCAGATCAATTCAATAGGAATTCAGAAAAGCTGACGGTTGCTTAACCCGGCTTGCCGTTACGCACGAGTTTGCGCCCGCCCGTTCGACCCTTCAGGACCGCCCGTGCCCGTAAGCTTGCTCCTCCCCGCCGCGACGCCCACGACTTCACTTCGGGAGCCGGGCGCGTGACGAGGCTGAGGCGCCGCGGTCTGGCCTCCATCAACTCCGAGGTCCGCGACGGCATCCTGCCCGCCGCCGACGGCGTCACCCGCGCCCCCGCCACGCCCGAGGTCGATACGGCCGGGCGGCCGCCCTACCGCCTGGTCGCCGTGATCATCGCCTGCGCACTGTTCATGGAACAGATGGACGCCACGGTTCTGGCCACTGCCCTGCCGACCATGGCCCGTGACTTCGGCGTACCGGCCACCAGCCTGAGTTCGGCCCTCACCGCCTACCTGCTGGCTCTGGCGATCTTCATTCCCGCCAGCGGACGCTTGGCCGACCGCTTCGGCTCCAAGACCGTGTTCCGCCTGGCCATCGCCGTCTTCGTCGGCGGCTCGGTGCTGTGCGGCCAGGCGACCAGCCTGCCCTTCCTGATCTTCGCCCGCTTCCTGCAGGGCGTGGGCGGGGCGATGATGATCCCGATCGGACGCCTGGTGCTGCTGCGCTCGGTGGCCAAGCAGGACATGGTCTCGGCGATGTCGTGGCTGATCATTCCGGCGCTGATCGGCCCGATTCTGGGCCCGCCGATCGGCGGCTTCATCGTCACCTATCTGGACTGGCGCTGGATCTTCTATCTGAACATCCCGATCGGGGTGCTGGGCATCGTGCTGGTCACCCTGTTCATCGACGAGGTGCGCGGCGAGACGCCCGTGCGCGCCGATCCGGTCGGCTTCCTGCTGTCGGGCGTCTCGCTGGGCTGCCTGCTGTTCGGCTTCGAGATGACCAGCCGAGACGGCGAGCTTCCCATGGCCCTGGCGCTGATCGCCGTGGGCCTGGTCGCCGGCGGCCTCTACCTGCGCCACGCCCGGCGCCGCGCCGACCCGATCCTCGACCTGTCGCTGATGGCCGTGCCGTCCTTCAGACTGTCGGTGATCGGCGGCTCGCTGACCCGCATCACCCAGGGCGCCCAACCGTTCCTGCTGCCGCTGATGCTGCAACTGGGCTTTGGCATGACGGCGGCGGCCAGCGGCACGATCACCATCGCCGGCGCCATCGGTTCGCTGGCGATGAAGAGCCTGGCGCCGCGCATCCTGCGCCGGTTCGGCTTCCGCAACAGCATGATCGTCGGCGGGCTGGCGGCCAGCGCCGGCTATGCGGTCTGCGGCCTGTTCCGCCCCGGCTGGCCGACCTGGCTGATCTTTCTGACGCTGATGATCAGCGGTTTCTGCATGTCGTTCCAGTTCACCGCCTACAACACCATCGCCTATGACGAGATCCCGCCCGAGCGGATGAGCGCGGCGACCAGCTTCTACGCCACCTTCCAGCAGTTGATGCTGTCGCTGGGGGTTTGCGCCGGGGCCCTGGCTTTGCACGTCGGCATGCTGGCGGGCGACCACGCCACGCCGCGGCTGGCCGACTTCACCCTGGCCTTCCTGATCGTCACGGCGATCTCGGCCTCGGCCACGATCTGGAACCGGCGGTTCGCCGCCGACGCCGGCGCCGACCTCAGCGGCCGGTGCCGGGACGAGGACTAACCGCAGGCCTGACAGGCGGCTTCCGGCGCCTGCCGGGCGCCGCCGCGACGCACGGCCAGCACCAGGATCACCCCCGCCAGCGCGGCGGTGACGGCGTAGGCCGGCGCGCTGAGCGGTCCCAGACGGTCGACCAGCAGGCCGCCCAGCACCGCGCCCAGCGCGATGGCCACCTGGAAGGTCGAGGTCAGCAGCCCGCCGGCCAGTTCGGCCTGGTCGGTCGCCGCCGAGGTCGCCCAAGCCTGGAAGCCGACGGGCAGCATCGCGAAGGCGAAGCCCCAGAGGGTCAGCGCCAGGGCCGCGACCCAGCCGACGCTTCCCAGGGCGACGATCGCCGCGGCGGCGAGCGCGATCAGGCCCGCCCCGCCCAGGATCGACAGGCGCGGGTCGCGGCCGACCAGCGCCCCGCCGGCCAGGTTGCCGAAGAAGCCGGCGACGCCGAAGGCCAGCAAGCTGAGCGAAATCGCCGCGACATCCAGGCCGGCGATGTCTTCGAGCACCGGCCGAACATAGGTGAAGCCGGCGAAGTGGCCCGAGATGACCAGCAGCACGCCGAACAGCGCAGCGGCCACGGCCGGGCGTCGCGCGACCTCGACCAGACCGCCCAGGCGCGGAACCGAGGTCGGCGCCAGGCGCGGCAGGGTGAAGGCTTGGGCCGCGAGGGCCGCGAGACCCACGACGCCGGCGATGACGAAGGCGGCCCGCCAGCCCAGGGTGTCGCTGACATAGGCGCCGATCGGCGCGGCCGAGACCGTGGCCAGCGACACGCCGGCGAAGATCAGCGACATCGCCTTGGGGATCGCCGCCTTGGGCACCAGGCGCATGCCCAGCGCCGCGGCCATCGACCAGAAACCGCCAAGGGCCGCGCCCAGCAGCACCCGGGCGACCAGCAGCACCGGCAGATTGCTGGCGAAGATGGTCAGCAGGTTGGAAATCGCCAGAACGACCATCAGGCCCAGCATCACCAGGCGGCGGTCGAACCGGCCGGTCAGCACCGGCGTCAGCGGCGCGGCGAAGGCGCCGACCACGGCCGTGGCCGTCACCGCCTGCCCCGCCGCCCCGACACTGACCCCGAGGTCGGCGGCCAGCGGCGTCAGCACGCTGGCGGGCAGGAACTCCGACGTCACCAGGGCGAAGACGCCCATGGTCAGGGCGATCACCCCCGGCCACAGTGCCGGCGGCTCGGCTCCCGTCGACGCCTCGATATCATCGACGCGCTCGGCCAGTACTGAACTCTGCATGCAACCCTCCACCGCGACAGGCGGGCCCGACCCGGCCTGGACTGGTCGGATAGGTAAGGCTGCAACCTGACCTTTGCCGCCCCGTGGCCGGCCAGAAATTCAGGGTGCGGGCGCAGAACTTCTCAGGCGACCTCGGCGACTCGGTCCGCGCGCAAAACACCTCGCCAATCCAACGCCTTACTATCGACTTGAGAGCCTTCGATAAGGCTGTTGAGCCTTACTCGCTTGGCCAGAGCCTGGAATTCGACCTCGCCCACTGGACGACGAACGGCGACGGGCGTTGAATCCCCCGCGCTCGCCATGCGTTGGATGTTCGGAGGAAACGCCATGTTCGAGACCCGCACCTTCCGCGTCCACGCCCTGCACGACGGCTGCGACCACGCCCATGGCGTCGACGCCGAGACGTTCGAGGAGGCGGCCGTGGCCTTCATGGAAGCCTGGCATCCGGAAGTGGACTCCTACGGCCAGGCCTCCGTCGTGGTCCGCGACGTCGAGACCGGCGTCGAGCACTGCTTCCGCGTCGATTTCGAGAGCGGCGAGACCTCGGCCTGCCAGTAGACTTTCAGCGGACCTGCACCGCAGGCGCGCGCGTTGGTCGTTCATGCACATGCTCATGACCGATCCGATCGCGCCGCCGCAACCCGATCCCACGCCGGGCAAGCCGCCGCTTGAGATTCCGCCCGACGGCCCACCGCCGGAGATCGACGATCCGGTCGTGCCGTTCGAGGATCCACCGGCCTCGCCACCGCTCGATCCCGACGACCCGCGCCCCTACGACACGCCGCTGCAGTAGCCCCTAGTCGGTCTCGTCCTTGGCGTCGGGGGCCGGGCTCCAGTCGTAGTCCTGGCCGAGCACGCGCTTGCTGAACCAGTCCATCTGGACGTTCACCTGGAACAGGCGGTGGCGCAGCTCACGGAAGTTATGCGGCTCGCGCGGAGCCAGGTAGAGCTCGGTCTCGACACCAAGGGCCTTCAGCGCGCGGTGCAGCATCACCGACTGGGTCCAGGGCACGCGCTCGTCCTCGGCGCCGGCCAGGATCAGGGTCGGCGTCTTGACCTTGTCGAGCTGGCTGAGCGGAGAGTTGTCGACATAGAGGTCGCGCCGCGCGGCCGAGCCGTAGGGCGGGGTCACGAACCACTCGCTGCGCTGCCAGCGGGTGTCCGACGTCAGGTACATCGACGGCCAGTCGACCGCGCCGGCGCCCGAGGACGCGGCCTTGAAGCGGTCGGTGACGGTGATCAGGCGGTTGGTCATGTGGCCGCCGGCGCTCCAGCCCATGACGCCCAGGCGGTCGGGATCGACCATGCCCTTGGCGATCAGGGTGTCGACACCCGACAGCACGTCCTTGTCGGCGTAACGGAAGTAGCCCGCGTTCATGCCCTGCAGGAATTCGTCGCCATAGCCGGTGCCGCCCCGGTAGTTGACGCTGAGCGTCATCACGCCCTTTGCCGCCAGCAGCGGATTGAAGCGGCCATAGGCGAAGATGTTGAACACGTCCGACGAGCGCGGCCCGCCATGGCTCTGCACGATCAGCGGGTAGCGACGGCCCGGCTGGTAGTCGAGCGGATAGGTGACGAGGCCTTCGAGCGCCTGGCCGTCGGGCGCTGTCCACTGGATCGCCTCCTGGCGCGGCAGGCGGAAGCGGGTCGCGATGTCGTCGTTGAGGTGGGTCACCTGCACCGGCGCCGGCTTGGCCGGATCGATGCGGAAGACCTCGCCAGGCGAGATCGCCGAGGCCTTGAAGAACACCAGGGCCTTGCCGTCACGGGTCAGGGTGACGTCGCCGGCGGCGTGATCGCCCCGCGCCAGCGGCCGCACGGCCTCGCTTTTGACGTCGACGGCGAACAGTTCGCGGCGCACGCCGGTGGTGGCAGTGATGTAGATCTCGCGGCCGTCGGCCGACCAGACCGCGTCCTCGATCTCGTAAGGCAGGCCGTGGGCCAGCTCGCGCGGCGCGCCGCCGACGGCCGGCAGCACGAAGAGGTTGGGGTTGACCGTGCCGTAGCGGCCGTTTTCGGCCGTGGCCAGGAACAGCGCCGAGCGGCCGTCGGGCGACAGGCGCGGCGTGCTTTCCTGGAAGTCGTTGTCGGTCAGGCGGCGATCGGCGCCCTTCCCTTCCTTGAGCCAAAGCTCGGACTTGGGATTGTCGTCCAGCAGGTCGGACGGCGCGCGGCGATAGAGGATGGTCTTGCCGTCGGCCGACAGGTCGAAGGCCTCGACCTCGAACTCGCCTTCGATCACCGGCTCGGCCTTGCCGTCGGCGAGCGTGATCCGCCACAGCCGGCCGCGCCCCTGCGGGGTCTCGAACGACAGCATGTCGTCCTTCTCGCGCTTGCGCTTGGCCAGGGCCTTGCCGTCGGGCGCGGCGGCCAGGAAGTAGATCGCCGAGCCGTCCGGCGACCAGCGCAGCGACGAGGGGCTGGTGCGGACCTTGCCCAGGCGCTTGGGCTCGCCGCCGTCGATGGGCGAGACATAGATCTGGCGCGTGGCGTCGCCGTCGCGCTTGGCGACGAAGGCGAAGCGCTTGCCGTCGGGCGCCCAGGCCGCGCCCGAGGCGGGCCCCTCCACCATTCGGCGGGGATCCGAACCGTCGAGGCCGATGCGCCAGAGGTCCTCCTGAACGGCGTTGGCCTTCCAGTCGACGCGGCCGACCGAATAGAGGACGAAGCGACCGTCGGGCGAGACCTTGGGGTCGGAGAGCTTCTCCAGCCCGACCAGGTCCGCGGCGGTCATGGCGCGGGGGGCGGACCAGGCCGACGGCGCGGAAAGCGCGAGCAGGCCTCCGGCGGCGAGAGCCGCCAGGCGGGAAAGGGTCATGGGAAGCTCCGGAAGAAGAGGTCGCCGGCGCCCGAAGGCGCCGGCGATGGGCGTCAGAACGCCAGCTGCAGACCCAGGGTGAAGGTCCGGCCGGTGACGCCGTAGACGGCGCTGTAGTTGTAGTCGTTGCCCGACTCCGTGCCGCTGGGCAGGAACGGACCTTCGTTGTCGAACACGTTCCGCACCGTGCCGAACACGCGCAGGTCCTTGTTCTTCGGATCGGGCGAGAACCGCACCGACAGGTCGTGGCGCCAGAAGGCGTCGACGTTGAAGTACAGTGGGTTGGCGAGGTTGGCGGCGGGCGAGTCGTTGTCGTCCACAGCTTCACCGATGTAGGTCGCCGTCCACTGCAGGTTCCACTGGCGATTGCGCCAGGCCAGGCTGGCCTTGCCCTCGTGCTCGGACGAGCCGACTTCGCCGAGATCATCGGCGACGGTCGTGCCGTTGATGCCCGAGTAGCGGGTCTCCAGCTTCAGGCGGCGGCTGTAGTTGGCGCGGAAGGTGAAGTCGCCCGGCACGTTCCAGCGGTCGAGGTCGAAGCGATAGCGCAGGGCCACGTCGACGCCGCTGGCGCGCAGGTCGTCCAGGTTCTCCTCGAGGTTCAGGATCTTGGTGATCTGACCCTCGGCGTCACGAGTGATGACGTTGCAGAACCGGTTGTCCGTGCCGCCCGTCGAGCCGTAGCACTCGGCCATCAGTTGGGCGTTCGACAGCGACGAGATCGCGTCCGTGACCTTGATATCGTAGTAGTCGACACTGAGGTCGAAGCCGCGCAGGAACGACGGCTGGAGCACGAAACCGACCGTCAGGGTGTCGGCGGTCTCTTCCTTCAGGTCGACATTGCCGCCGTTGGGCGCGTTGACGCTCGTGACGTCCGAGATGAACACGCCGTTGGCCGCGATGGCCGCGGCGACGCCGGCGTTGGCGCGGCAGTTCTGCGCCACCTGGCTGGTGGAGCTGGCCGTGGTGCCCGAGCAGATATCGACGATGGAATCGAAGTCGTCGCGGGGCGGCGAGTAGAGCTCGGTCGTGTCGGGCGCGCGCTGAGCTCGGCTCCAGGCCGTGCGGAAACGCAGGCTCTTGACCGGCGCCCACTGCAGGCCGCCACGATAGCTGAGCGTGGTGCCGACGTTCTGCAGGTTGTAGTCGGCGACGCGCACAGCGCCGTCGATCTCCAGGCGATAGGCGAACGGCAGGTCCTTCAGCAGCGGCGCAGAGGCCTCGACGAAGGCTTCCTTGGTCTTCACCACCCCACTGTATTCGGGGATGTAGGCGAAGTTGGTCAGGCCGTTCTGGGTCAGCTCGTCGGTGGTGGTGCGGGTCTTGTCGCGGCGCAGCTCGAAGCCGAACGCCGTCTGGATCGGGCCGGCCGGCAGCTGGAACAGCTCGCCGGTCATGTGGCCCTCTACGGTGTCCTGCCGGTTCTGCGGCCGGTACCAGACGTTGGCGCGGATGTAGTTGGCCATTTCCGGCGTGATCGAGCCGATCCCGAACAGGTTCAGGGGCACGCAACCATCGGCGCGAGCCGCGGCGTCCCGGCACTGGACCACGCCGGCCGAGGTGCGCTCGGCGTTCAGGGCGTTCTTGACGTTGGCCATGTTCAGGCCGTTGCGGCGAACCTGATAGCCGTCGTACTCGCCATAGCCGTAGGTCAGGCCCCAGTCCCAGTCGCCGAACGCCTTGCCCTCGGCGCCGGCCCAGCCGCGAAGGGTGGTGCGGCGGTTGTAGATCTCGAGCTCGCCGACTTCGGTCATCCGGCGACGGAAGTTGATCGTGGTGGTCGCCGCCGAATAGATCGCGGCCGGCACGAACGGGTTGGTCCGCGAGATGTTGCCGATCGTGAATTCGTCGTTCACGCCATAGGCCGTCGAATTGTAGAGGCCGTAGGGCTCGCGAACCGAATTGGTCGAGACGCGCGAGGCCTGGAACTGAGCCCAGATCTTCAGGTCGGGCGTGACGTCATAGGCGATCTTGAGCGCGCCGGACGACCGCTTGGCCGGGGTGATCAGGGTGCCGTTGGTGCGGGTCTCGTAGCCGTTCACCGCGGTGACGAAGTTCTGCTTCAGGCCGCCTTCGTCGTAGTAGAAGGCGTTGGTGCGGAAGCGGCCGCCGGGGGTGTAGGTCGACAGGTCGGGACCCGAGACCGTGTTGGCGACGGGATCATAGACCACCGATTGCAGCGCCCACTTGCGGTCGGTCGCGTTCAGGGCGTCCTGCTTTTCGAAGGTGCCGCCGGCCATGACGAACAGCTTGTCGTTCAGGAAGCGCTTGCCGGCCGCCACCGAGTACTCGGTGCTGCTGCCGCCGCCGTCGTCGGTGGCGCTAGCCACGACCCGCGCCTTCAGCCCGTCCATCTTGGAAGTGGTGATGATGTTGACGACGCCCGAGATGGCGTCCGAGCCGTAGACGGCCGAGGCGCCGCCGGTGCTGATTTCGACGCGGTCGACGAAGAACTGCGGGATGGAGCTGAGGCTAACCGCGTTCATGTTGCCGGCGTTGGAGACCGTGCGGTGGCCGTCGATCAGGGTCAGGGTGCGGTTCTGGCCCAGGCCCCGCAGGCTGACGGTGGACAGGCCGTTGTCCTGCACGGCCGACTGGCTGGTCGACAGGTTCACGCCGATATCGACGCCGGGCATGTCGGTCAGGGCTTCGGCGATGTCGACATAGCCGTTTTCCAGCAGGTCCTCGCGCTCGATCTCGACGACCGGCGACGGGCTGTCGAAGGTGGTGCGGCGCAGGCGCGAACCGGTCACCACGACCTCTTCAACCTCGACAGTAGGGCTTTGATCTACGGCCTGAAACGAGGCCGGCTGCAGGGTGGCGGCGGGCGCGGCGCCCGGCGCGCGGACGATCAGGGCGCCGGCGCCGTCCTCGACCACTTCCAGGCCGGCCGAACCGGCCATGCGGCGAGCAGCCTCCAGCGGGGTGTACTTGCCGACCACGGCGGCAGAGCGGCGGCCCGAAACGGTCTTGGGCGAGAACAGGATGTTGGTCCCCGTCTCCTTGCCCAGTTCACGCAGCGCCTTGTCCAGCGACTGCGCCTGCACGTCCACGGTCACGGCCTGGCCGAAGGCCGCCCCGGCCGTCAGCAGAACGCCCACGGCGGCCGATCCGGCCAGCATGCGGCGCAGGCGGCCGTCTTTCCCCATCGTCATGAAATTCTAGTCCCCTCTCGGCCCGACGTTTTCGGGCTTAAGAGGCCTGACGACGGAGGTCGATTTTTCCTCAGCAACTTTTTTCGCGCGGCCGTGACGACCGGTTCATGCCCCGCCGCGCGGCTCGATCAGCAGGCCGCCGCCGCTGATCCGCACATCGAGATCGAGCAGCGTCGCCACCGAACGGGCGAAGGCCTCGTTGTCGCCGGCCTTATAGACGCCGCTGATCCGCAGGCTCTCCAGGGCCGGATCCGACAACTCGATGCGGCGGCGGCTGTAGCGGTTCATCTCGGCCAGGGCCTCGACCAGGGTCTGGTCGTCGAACACCGCCTGGCCGAACCGCCAGGCCGTGGCCGACTGCACGTCGGCGATCTCGCGGCGCGCGGGTCCCTGCCCCGTCGCGATCACCCGCTGGCCGGCCGAGGCGGTGATGCGCCCCGACGGCTGGCCCGGCGTCATGACCAGCACCTGCCCCTCGACCGCGACCACCGACACCGTCCGCGACAGCACCGAGACCCCGAAGGCGTCGCCGCCGTCGCCGACGATCTCGCGTCCTTCAGCGGCCACCACGAACGGACGGGCCGGATA
>CBINOL010000121.1:0-15023 GCA_966252285.1 uncultured Caulobacter sp. | reverse complement strand
ATCTCCAGGTGGTCTTCCAGGCTTTCCCAACCCCGGCTGCGACACAGGGCGGCTTCCTCCATGGTGATCGGGAGGAGCCACGCCAGGACGACGTCGCGTCCGCTCTCGTCCCTTAGAATCTGATGCTCGGGCGCGAGGAACACCGGCGCCGTCACATAGACGCAGACGGTGCGGCCGTCCGGATAGATGGAGCGTCGAGGATCGAAGATGTCGCCTCGCAGCGGGGCCTCATGCTTTTCCAGCAGCAGTTCGGCCGTCATCGCCAGGAAGCCCTTTAACGGGGCGGGATCGATGTCGTCGAAGAGCGCAGTGGTCAGTTCCATGCGAACCTCGCGGCCGTCCTGCAGGCCGAGAGCATGCCGGCCCAGCCCCAGCGTCGTGAAGGCCCGCAGGTCCGGCGAGCCCGGTGGGCGAGTTTCGACGATCTGCACGCCCTGATCGGGGCGGCCAACGGGCCAGCCCTCGACAATCGTCCCTACAGCGGTCTCAAAGGCTTCGATCACGGCGTGCTCCCCTTGCGGGGCTTCCTTATCGCCCCGCCGGAGTCGGGGCTAGCGCCAGCTCTAGGCCGCCACCAGCCTCAGCAACGCCAGTTCCTGCGCCCTGGCGGAGCTTGGCCTGCGACGCGGCAGGGCGCTGGCCTCGAAGGCTTCCAGAACGCGGGGGTGGATGTAGGCGGCGCGGCAGACGGCGGGCGTGTTGCCCAGCAAGCCGGCCACCGCCTTGATGCAGAGGTTCAGCGCCTTCTTCGCCTCGGTCTTCGTCGCCGGGACCGGCTGCAGGCTCAGCGCCTCGAGCGCCGCCAGGGAGCCGTACCAGGTCCGGAAATCCTTGGCCGAGAAGTCTTCGCCGGCCACGGCGCGGATGTAGTCGTTGACGTCGTGGCTCTCGATCGAGCGGCGCTGGCCGTCCTCGTCGAGATACTGGAACAGGCGCTGGCCGCGCAGGTCCTGGCAGGCGCGGACGATGCGGGCCAGCCGGCGGTCGCGAAAGCCCGTGCGATGGACCTTGCCGCTCTTGCCCTTGAACTCGAATATCGCCCCGCCGCCGGCCAGTTTCAGGTGGCGCTTCTGCATGGTGGTGAGGCCGAAGCTCTTGTTGGCCCGGGCGTACTCGTCGTTGCCGACCCGGATCAGGGTCAGTTCCAAGAGGCGCACCACGGCGGCCAGCACCTTCTCGCGCGGCAGGCCGCGACGGGAGAGATCGGCCTCGACCCGCTTTCGCAACCGGGGCAGGGAGCGGCCGAAGGCGGCCATGCGCTCGTACTTGCGCGCCTCGCGGTCGGCGCGCCAGTCGGGGTGATAGCGATACTGCTTGCGGCCCTTTTGATCCCGGCCGACCGCCTGGATGTGGCCGTTGGGATCGGGGCAGATCCAGACGCTGGTCCAGGCCGGCGGGATGGCGAGGGCGCGGATGCGCGCCAGCGTCGCCTCGTCCCTGACCGGCCGGCCGTCGAGATCGGCATAGGAGAAGCGGCCAGGGGCGCCCAGGCGGGCAAGGCCCTGTTCCTGGTCGTTGACGTAGGCCAGCAGGGTCTTTTCGGCGGCCTGAGGCTCGTTGGTGTCGCGGGCCACGGCGCTCACCGTGCGCCGAAAGCGGAAAAATGCCGGGTCATGCGTTCGCTCCCAACCCAATCCCGGCCAACGTGGTAGAGGGTTCGTCCGTTCCGGGGAGCTTCGATGAACTACCGCCACGCCTTTCACGCCGGCAACTTCGCCGACCTGCAGAAGCACGCGATCCTGCTGGCCCTGCTCGAGGCCCTGACTGTCGACGAGTCGCCGCTGGCGGTGATCGACACCCATGCCGGCGCCGGGGCATACGACCTGCGCGGCGACATGGCCCAGAAGTCCAAGGAGGCCGCCGCCGGCATCGGCCGGCTGCTGGCCGAGCGCGATGCCCCCGCGCCGTTCGCGCCGCTGCTGAAGGCTGTGGAAGAGCTGAACGTCGGCGCGGCCGATGCGCCGCTCTATCCCGGCTCGCCGCTGCTGATCGCTCGCGCCCTGCGGCGCAGCGACCGCTACGCCGCCTGCGAACTGCGCGACGACGACTTCGATCAGCTGCGCAAGGTGCTGGGCCCCTACGCCTTCGCTCAGGCCCTGAAGGCTGACGGCTACGCCACGGCCGAGGCGCGCGCCGGGCGGGGCGGGCGCACCTTCGTGCTGATCGATCCGCCGTTCGAGCGTCCCGACGACTACGCCCAGTGCGTGGCCACGGTGCGGGCGGTGCGCAAGGTCGATCCGGCCGCCGTGCTCGCGATCTGGACGCCGCTGAAGGACCTGGAGACCTTCGACGCCTTCATCCGCGCGCTAGAAAACGTCACCGATGACGCGCTAGTGGCCGAGCTTCGCCTTCGGCCCCTGCGAGACCCGATGAAGATGAACGGCAGCGCCATGGTGCTGGTCGGCGCCCCGGCGGCGATTGAGCCGAAGGTCGGCGAGATCACCACCTTCCTGGCCGAGCGCCTGGGCGAGCCCGGTGCGGCCGCCCGCGTCTGGCGCGCTTGATCCAGTGAGCGCGGCGCCGAGCCTTCGCGAGGCCTGCGCCGTGTGGCTGAAGGTCGGCTGCCTGGGGTTCGGCGGGCCGGCCGGGCAGATCGCCCTCCTGCACCGCGAGGTGGTCGAAAGGCGCGGCTGGGTCGACGAGGACCGCTTCGCCCATGCCTTGAGCTTCTGCATGCTGTTGCCTGGCCCCGAGGCCCAGCAACTGGCCACCTGGCTGGGCTGGCGGCTGCATGGCGTGCGCGGCGGCCTGGCGGCGGGGCTGCTGTTCGTGCTGCCGGGCCTTGCGGCCATGCTGGGACTGTCGGCGCTGTACGTCGTGCACGGCCAGGCGCGCTGGGCCGCTCCGGTGCTGTTGGGACTGAAGGCGGCCGTGGTGGCGCTGGTGCTGCAGGCCCTGCTGAGGATGGCCGGACGCGCGGCGCGCGGACGGGCCGGCGCGGCGGCGGCGATCCTCGCCTTCCTGGCCCTGACCTTCACCATCGCGCCGTTTCCGCTGGTGATCCTGGTCGCCGGCCTGGGCGGCTGGCTGTGGGGCGCGTGTGGCGGGGTGGTCGCGGCTGAGGCGGAGACCCCGCCGCTGAAGGGCGCGTTGAAGGCGGCGCTCATCTGTCTCGTCGCCTGGCTGGGCCCTGTCGTTCTGGCCTTCCTGCTCGCGCCCGGCTCGGCGCTGGCCCAGATCGGGGCGGCCTTCAGCGGCCTGGCCGTGGTCAGTTTCGGCGGCGCCTATGCGGCCCTGGCCTATGTGGGGCAGGTGTCGGGCGAGCTTGGCTGGCTGACGCCGGGCCAGATGCTGGACGGCCTGGGTCTGGCCGAGACCACGCCGGGTCCGCTGGTGCTGGTGTTCGTCTTCGTAGGCTTCGTGGCCGCCTGGCGCGACGCCGATCCGGCGCTGGCCTGGCCGATGGCGGTGCTGGGCGGACTGATGGCGGCCTGGGCGACCTTCGCGCCGTCGTTTCTCTGGATCTTCGCGGGCGGGCCGTTCCTCGAGCGGCTGCGGGGGCACGCCCGGGCGGCGGCCGCCCTGTCATGGGTAAGCGCGGCGGTGGTGGGCGTGATCGCCAGCCTCGCCTTGTGGTTCGTCGTTCACTTGCTGTTTCGGACCGGGAACGAGGCGGCCTGGGGACCGTTCAGGGCGACGTCGCCCGACCTTGCCAGCCTGGATCCAGCGGCCCTTGGCCTGGTGGCGCTGGCCTGCGGCCTGACCTTCGCCATGCGGCTGCCGATCCTGGCCCTGGTGGGAGTGATGATGCTGGCCGGCGTGGCCTGCTCGGCGCTGCTGGGAGGCTGACGCAAGGGTAGCATTTTTGCGCTTGCGAAACGGCGTTCCATGCTATGCTGCGCCGCACAATCTCGATCGACGGAGTGAACGGCCATGGTTTCCTCGTCCTTCCCGCCCTCGTCTTCCGAAAGTTCCCAGACCCCCTCGACCAACGTGCTGCTGGGCGCGGCCTCGCCCCTGTGGGCGGTGTTCGGCGGCGCGGCCGCCGCGGGCGCGGCCTGGTGGTGGTGGTCCAACCGCTGGCGCGAGGCGGTCAATCTCGAAGCGCTGATCGCGATCGCGCCCGAGCCGGTGTCACGCGGCTTTGTCGACGAGCCGGCCCCGACCCTGGCCGAGGCGCCGGTGAAGGTCGTCGAGGCGGTCGTGGCTGAAGTCGAGCCAGTCGTCGAGGCCGTGGCGACGGCGAGCGCCGAGGTCGTCGAAGTCGCTGCCGAGGTTCCGCTGGCCGTCGCCGAGGCTTCGGTCGAGGTCGTCGAAGCCGTGATCGAGACCGTTCCCGAGCCTGTCGCCGAAGCCGTCGCGGCGCCTGTCGAGACCATCGAGAAGGCCGCCGAACCGGTCATCGAGACCGCCAAGGCCGTCGCCGACGACCTGACCCAGCTGGTTGGCATCGGCCCCAAGCTGGCCGCCTCGCTGGCGGACCTGGGCGTCACCCGCTTCAGCCAGATCGCGGCCTGGAGCGCCGATGAGCTCGACAGCTTCGACAAGCTCCTGAGCCTCAAGGGCCGCGCCGAGCGCGACGCCTGGGTGGCCCAGGCCAAGCGGCTGGCCGACGGAGCGTAAGGCCCCGCTCTAGGCCGGACCGCCCATCGTCCAGATCTTCTTGATCACGCCGGAGAAGGTCAGCATCGGCTGGCCGCCGGTGGACAGCAGGCCGCGCACGAAGATCATCGAGCCGCCGGCGCGGATCACCTCGCCGGTCGCCTCCACGAGGTCGCCAGCCTTGGCCGGGCCGACGAAGTCGCCATTCAGCGAGACGGTGACGGCCTTGGCGTTGTCGAGCTCGCGCCAGGCGATGGCGAACAGCGAGAAGTCGGCGAAGGTCAGCATGCAGCCGCCGTGCATGAAGCCGCCGCCGTTCATGTGGCGCGGCTCGGCGCGGAAGGCGCAACGCACCTTGCCGTCGTCTTCACGGAAGTAGAACGGCCCGGTCTGGTCCTCGAACGGATCCAGGCCCGCCCAGGTGCGCCAACCGGCCCACTCGCCGTCCTCGATCAGCCTTGGCCCACTGACGATCTCGTTGCCGCCGTCCATGCCCTGCGCTCCCGTACTTTCTCATTGTTATTGCGGCTCAGCTAAGCCCCCGCAGTGCGTCGAGGCAAGCCGCCCGCTTACGTCGAAGCCCGAACCGTGGCATGGCTTTCCCATGACCACCCCGATCCAAGACACCATCCTTTCTCAGCTGGCCGCCGTGCCGGCCGGCAAGTCCATCGACCCGATGTCGGTGGCCAAGGCCCTTCAGCCCGAGCGCTGGCAGCGCCTGCTGGGCCACATCCGCACCGACGCCGTCGAACTGGCCAAGGAAGGCAAGATCGTCATCCTGCGCCACAACAAGCCGGCCAATCCCGAGAAGTTCCGCGGCGTCTACCGCCTGCGCCTGCCGATGGAAGGCGATCCGACCAGCTTCCCGGATGTGGCGGAAGATGAGGCCGACGGCGCCGAGGACTGATCGCTTCGAGGCCCGCCGAAAGGTGGGTCTTGAAAAGAAACCTGTTCGGTGAACTATGAGCCTCCCAAATATGTCAGGGGAGGCTCGCTCATGATCGTCTTCGGTTCGTCGCTGTCGCCCTATGTGCGCAAGACCCTGGCCTTCGGAGCCGAGAAAGGGCTGAAGCTGGAGAATCGGGTGTCGCCGCCCGGAACGCTCGACCCCGAGTTCGCCGAGTGCAGCCCGTTTCGGAAGATCCCGGGCTTCCAGGACGGTGATTTCCGCATCTCGGACTCCACGGCGATCATCACCTATCTGGAAGCGCTGCATCCGGAGCCGAACCTGATCCCGGCCGAGCCGCGCGCCCGCGCCCGGGCGGTCTGGTACGAGGAATATGCCGACACCATCCTGGTGGCGGCCGGCGGCAAGATCTTCTTCAACCGCATCGTCGCGCCGCGCTTCATGCGCCGGCCCGGCGACGAGGCCGTGGCCGCCAAGGCCGAGGCCGAAGAGCTGCCGCCCGTGCTCGACTATCTGGAAAGCATCGTGCCGGACGCCGGCGGCTTTCTGCTCGAGGATCGGCTGACCCTGGCCGACATCGCCGTGGCCAGTCCGTTCGCCAACCTGCGTCACCTGAAGCTGGATCTGTCGCGCTGGCCGCGCACCAGGGCCTACACCGACGCCATCCTGGCGCGGCCGACCTATGCGGCCCTGATCGCCGGCGAGGAGGCCCTGCTGGCGGCCTTCGCGCCCAAGTCCGAGGCGACGGCCTAGTCGAACAGGCGCGACAGGTAGCGTCTCAGGTGTGATTTCAGGGACGGCGGGGTGAATGGAGCGGCGGGCGCGAGCTCAACATGGCCGCGGCGCCGGATATGGTCGTCCAGCCGGAACGCCGTGTTCGCCCCGACCTTCATCGGTCCGCGTTCGAGACCGATGAAGCCCTGGCGCACCTCGATGTTGGCGATCAGCTCGGAGGCCGTGCCAGCGGCCTCCACCAACTCGATCACGAGGTCGGTCAGGCGGCGCTCGCCGGCCCACGGGTGGTCGGGCGCGTCGAAGCTGGGCCAATGGTCCCAGGCCCAGTCCTCGATGATGTAGATCCCGCCCTCGGGCATCAGCGGGAACAGGGCCTCGAAGCTGGCCCGCGTGGGACCATAGAGGTGTGAGGCGTCGTCGATGACGAGGTCGACGCGCCCGCCGAGATTCCGATCGACGATCCGCAGAAGTTCGGCGCGGTCGGCCTGGTTGGTCCGCCAGTAGGTCTTCACCCGCTCGTCCAGCCCGCGCTCCCGCCGCCAGTCCTTGTAGTAGGGGCTGTCCTTGCGGTGCTGGAAGTCGATCGCGACCTGGCGCTGCGGCTTGAGCAGTTCGAACCACATGGCGGTGCTGCCGCCGTCGTAGATACCGATCTCGAAGACGTGCTGGGCCTTGAAATTGGGGCGGCGCGCGAAGAACCGGGCGTATTCGTCCATCAAGGCCTGGGTCTTGAGAAAGGCGAAGCGATCGACCGCCGGCTCCGAAGGGGTTTCACCCAGCCGAAATTGCAGGTTGCCGAGGGTCATGCGGCCCTCGCTCCACTGAAGCGCCTCGAACATACGAATTCCTGATCACTCGCGCCCCCGAAGACTCGCCATGCGAGTCGCTGCGCAACGTTCGGTTTAGACTCATCGAACGCAGGTGGCGACCATGCCGCACGCCCGTCTTGCCCATAACCTGCCGGCGCCCTAACTGCCGGCCATGTCGCTCGACGGCCTGCTTTCCAAGATCCGCGCCTGCCGGGCCTGCGTCGGCGAGATTCCCGAGCCGCGTCCGGTGGTGAGGGTGGGCGAGGGGACGCGCCTGCTGATCTGCGGCCAGGCGCCGGGAAGGCTGGTGCACGAGACGGGCCTTCCGTTCAACGACCCTTCGGGCAACCGCCTGCGCCAGTGGATGGGCGTGGACCGCGACACCTTCTACGACCGGCCCGAGATCGGCGTGGCGGCCATGGCCTTCTGCTTTCCGGGGACCAATCCCAAGGGCGGCGACTACCCGCCGCCGCCCCGCTGCGCGGCGCTCTGGCGCAAGGATCTCCTGGACCATCTGCCCAATGTCGAGTTGACCCTGCTGGTCGGCGGCTACGCCCAGGCCTGGGCGCTGGGCGACGCGATGAAGCCCTCGATGACGCAGACCGTGGCTGCCTGGAGCGAATACGCCGCCTACGGCGTTCTGCCCCTGCCGCATCCCTCGTGGCGCAACACCGCCTGGCTCAAGCGCAATCCATGGTTCGAGGACGAGGTCACGCCCTATCTTCGCCGCCGTGTCGCGGGCATTCTGCGGGTATGAACCGCCGGAGCCTTCTCCTCACCGTCGGGGCTTCGGGCCTCGCCGCCGCCTGCGCCCCCATCACCCAGCGTCCCTCCCTCGCGCCGCTCGGTCTGCGCGGCGCCCGGCTGCAGGACGACTGGATGGTCGCCTTCGACGGGGCCAAGCTGGGCCTCAAGCGCTGGCTGCCGCAGGACGGCGTCGTCACCCACGTGGTGGTCGGCCTGCACGGCATGAACGACTACTCCAACGCCTATCACCTGGCCGCTCCGTGGTGGGCGGAGCAGGGGATCGCCACCTACGCGCTGGATCTGCGCGGCTTTGGCCGCTCGCCGCGCCGGGGCGTCTGGGCCTCGAGCGACCTGATGATCGAGGATGTCCGCACCCTGGTGTCGCTGGCCCGCGAAGCCCATCCCGACGCCAAGGTCTCGCTGGCCGGCGTCAGCATGGGCGGTGGTCTGGCGATCGCCGCCATGGCCACCGACAATCCGCCGGCCGCCGACAGTCTCCTGTTGTTCGCCCCCGCCGTCTGGGGCTGGTCGGCCCAGCCTCTGCCCTACAAGACCAGCCTGTGGATCAGCGCCCACACCGCCCGCAGCTGGGTGGTCAAGCCGCCCGAATGGCTGGTGCAGAAGGTGCTGCCCACCGACAACATGGAAGAGCTGCGGCGCATGGGCCGCGACCCGCTGATGATCTGGGGCGCGCGGTCCGACACCCTCTACGGCCTCGTCGGCCTGATGGAGCGGGCCTGGGCGTCGCTGGGCAAGGTGCGGGTTCCGGTCGCCTACTTCTACGGCGAGCGCGACGAGATCATCCCGGAAGAGCCGACGAAGCAGGCCGCACGCCGCCTGAAACCCGACGATCGTTCGGCCTTCTACGCCAACGGCTACCATCTGCTGCTGGTCGACAAGCAGGCGGAAGTGGTCTGGCGCGACGCGGCCGCCTTCCTGAAGGATCCGCAGGCCGACCTGCCGTCGGGCGCGCCGCCGATCCCGGGCGCGCCGACCGCGCCGAATGTCGTCAAAGTTCAGGGCGTTCCGGCCGGACGCTAGTCGAACGTCTGGTATATTGCAGTGCGATATGAACGATCATCGGCTGATGTGACAAAAGGCCGATAAAGTGATCCTTGCGGCGGCGCTCGGGGCGGCGTACACCCCGGCGCACTGTTTTCCAGGCTGAGGCGAGGCCCACGGCAATGACCTTGTTCGATCTGCCCGATGTCGAAGGGCATGAAGGCGTCCACTCGTTCTACGACGAAAAGACGGGCCTCAAGTCGATCATCGCCATCCACTCCACCGCCCGCGGCCCGGCCGCCGGCGGTTGCCGGATGTGGGACTACGCCAGCAGCGAGGCGGCCCTGACCGACGCTCTGCGCCTGTCGCGCGGCATGTCGTACAAGAACGCCATGGCCGACCTCGACTTCGGCGGCGGCAAGGCCGTGATCATCGGCGACAGCCGCAGCCAGAAGTCGCCGGAACTGTTCGAGGCCTTCGGCCGCGCGGTCGACAGCCTGGGCGGCCGTTACTGGACCGCCGAGGACGTCGGCGTTTCGCCGGCCGACCTGGAAAGCACCCGCAAGACCACCCGCTACGTCGCCGGCCTGGAAGGCCACGCGGCCGCCTCGGGCGACCCCTCGCCGGTCACCGCCGAGGGCGTGTTCCGCGGCGTGCGCCTGTGCGTCGAGCGCGCGCTGGGCCGTGACCTGACGGGCGTGAAGGTCGCCATCCAGGGCGTGGGCCATGTCGGCGCCTATCTAGCCGAGAAGCTGCACGCCGCCGGCGCCAAGCTGATCATCGCCGACGTCAACCAGGTGGCCCTGAATGAAGTGGCCGCCAGGACGGGCGCCGAGATCGTGTCGACCGACGCCATCTTCGACGTCGAGGCCGACGTCTTCGCCCCCTGCGCGCTGGGCGGCGCTATCTCGGCCGCGACCCTGCCGCGCCTGAAGGTCAAGGTCATCGCCGGCGGCGCCAACAACCAACTGGCCGACGCCATGATCGGCCAGACCGTGTTCGATCGCGGCATCCTCTACGCCCCCGACTACGTCATCAACGGCGGCGGCATCATCAACGTGGCGGCCGAGATCCGCGCCCTGGAAGCCGGCGGCGCCTTCGATCCGGCCTGGGTGGCGACCAAGCTCGACCGCCTCGCCCTGACCCTGGGCGAAGTGCTCGACCAGTCGCTGGCCGAAAAGCGCCCGGCCAATCTGGTCGCCGACGAGATCGCCCGCGCGCGTATCGCGGCGGCGCGTCCCTGATCCTTCTTCCCTTGCGGGAGAAGGTGTCGCCGTAGGCGACGAATGAGGGGGCTCTCGGAAATAGAACGCCGCGACGGCCGATCAGCTGTCGCGGCGTTTTGCGTTCGTGCGACCCCTCACCCGACCTGCTTCGCAGGCCACCCTCTCCCGCAAGGGGAGAGGGATCATCTGCCGCTGATGCTCGCCCCCGCGTCCTTGTCCAGTCGCAGGTAGACCGGCAGGGCCAGCAGGGTCACCACCCCGATGGCCACGAACGGCCAGACGAAGCTCTGCGGCGTCAGGGCGTGGTCGCCTGCGCCGCGCGTCAGGTGCAGCATCAGGCCGCCGAAGCTGACGCCCAGGGCCAGGCCGACCTGCTGGCTGACCGCCGCCAGGGTCGAGGCGGCCGCCACGCGCGGCTGGGGCACGTCGGCATAGGCGATGGTGTTGGCGGCGATGAACTGGCTGGACCGGGCGAAGCCGCCGACGAGCAAGAGGGCGATCATCAGCCACATCGGCGTCGTCGCGGTGAAGAAGCCCGGCACGGCGGTCATCAGCGCCGTGGCCAGCACGAACACCGCCAGCGCGGTGCGGAAACCGTAGCGCTTAAGCAGCGCGCCGGCGAAGGGGCGGGCGACCAGCACGCCCAGGCCCGTAGCGATGGTCACGCCGCTGGCCTTCAGCGGGCTCCAGCCCAGCGCCACCTGCAGCAAGAGGGGCATCAGGAACGGACTGGCACCGATGCCTAAGCGAACGAAGGTCCCGCCCACAAGGCTGGCGCGGAAGGTCGGATAGCGCAGCAGGGTCAGGTCAAGGATCGGCTTGGCCTGGGCCCGGCAGTGTTTGAGATAAAGCCAGCCCGCGCCCAGCGACACGGCCAGCAGCAGCGCCTGCACCAGCGGCGGCAGCAGCGACAGGCCCGCCGTCTCGGCCAGGCCGATCAGGCCCGAAAGGGCGATGGCGCTCATCACGAAGCCCTGGGTGTCGAACCGCCCGGCCTCGGGATCGGGCGCGCCCTTTGGCACGAAGCGGCGCACGGCGATCGCCCCGACCACGCCGATCGGCAGGTTCAGGTAGAAGATCCACGGCCAGTCGGCCACCGACAGCACGAAGCCGGCGATCGGCGGGCCGATCAGCGGTCCGACCATGGCCGGCATGGTGAACCAGCCCATGGCGCTGATCAGCTTGTCCTTGGGCGTGGAGCCCACGACGATCAGCCGCGCCACCGGCGTCATCATCGCCCCGCCTATGCCCTGGACGATGCGGGCGGCGACCAGTTGGCCCAGGTTCTGCGACAGGCCGCACAGGGCCGAACCAATCAGGAACACCAGCATGGCGATCAGGAACACCCGGCGTGCGCCATAGCGCTGCGCCGCCCAGCCGCTGGCCGGGGTGAACACCGCCAGCGCCAGAATGTAGGAGGTCAGGGCCAGCTTCAGGTGGATCGGGTCGGCCGAGAACGCCTGGGCGAGGCGCGGCAGGGCGGTCGACAGGGCCGTGGAGTCGATGAACTCCATCAGGAGCGCGCTGGCGACGGCCAGCGAGACGAGGCGGGTGGTCCAGGGGGAGGGGGCGGGCGCCTCGGTTTCGAGCGAGGGCGCCGGGCGCGGATCTGAAGCGAGATCGGACACGGGGCACGGGTTACGCCCGGTAAGGGCTGGGCTCAAGGAAAGAGTGGATAACTTCGGTCTTCACCTAAACCGATCTTCCCCGCCTTCGCGGGGATGCTCGGAGGAGGAGGGCGTTGCGTCGGCAGGCCCGAAGCCTCATTCTGCCAAACAGACGTTCGAGACCCCCGAGACCCGGCCGATGTTCCTCCGTTTCTTCTCCGAGTTGCGCCAGGCCAAGGTGCCGGTGTCCCTGCGCGAGTACCTCCTCTTGATGGAGGCGCTGGACAAGGGCGTGATCGACCGCTCGATCGACGACTTCTATTTCCTGTCGCGCGCTAGCCTGGTGAAGGACGAAAAGAACCTCGACAAGTTCGACCGCGTGTTCGGCCACGTCTTCAAGGGGCTGGAGACGGTGGGCGAGGGGATCACGGCCGACATCCCGGAAGAGTGGCTGAAAGCCCTGACCGAGAAGTTCCTCACCGACGAGGAGAAGGCTCAGATCGAGGCCCTGGGCGGCTTCGAGAAGCTGATGGAGACATTGCGCGAGCGCCTGGCCGAACAGAAGGAGCGCCACCAGGGCGGCAACAAGTGGATCGGCTCGGGCGGCACCAGTCCGTTCGGCAACAACGGCTATAATCCCGAAGGCGTGCGCATCGGCCAGGACAAGGGTCGCCACGGCCGGGCCGTGAAGGTCTGGGACAAGCGCGAGTACAAGAACCTCGACGACAGCGTCGAGCTGGGCACCCGCAACATCAAGGTGGCGCTGCGCCGCCTGCGCAAGTTCGCCCGCACCGGCGCTGCCGAGGAGCTCGACCTGCCCGGCACCATCCGGGGCACGGCCGAGAAGGGCTATCTCGACATTCAGCTGCGCCCCGAGCGTCGCAACGCCATCAAGGTGCTGATCTTTTTCGACATCGGCGGCTCGATGGACGGCCATATCAAGCTCTGCGAGGAGCTGTTCTCGGCGGCCAAGACCGAGTTCAAGAACCTGGAGTTCTACTACTTCCACAACTGCCTCTACGAGGGCGTGTGGAAGGACAACAAGCGCCGGCACACCGAGAAGGTCGCCACCTGGGAGGTGCTCCACAAGTTCCCGGCCGACTACAAGGTGATTTTCGTCGGCGACGCGACCATGAGCCCCTACGAGATCACCTATCCGGGCGGCAGCGTCGAGCACTGGAATGAGGAGCCGGGCGCGATCTGGATGAGCAGGGTCACCGACATCTACCAGAGCTGCGTCTGGCTCAACCCTACGCCCGAGCGGCACTGGGACTACACCCAGTCGATCGGCGTCATGAAGCAGCTGATGAATGACCGCATGTTCCCGCTGACCATCGACGGGCTCGACAAGGCCATGCGGGAACTGGTGCGGGGGTAAAGGAGAACCTCTCCCATAGGGAGAGGGAGGGACCCATGCGAAGCATGGGAGGGTGAGGGGTTTCAAAGTCGGCGGTCCCATCACCACGCCCGGAGTGAATGCCGTAGGTAAACGGTGAGCGGTGTAACCTCTCACCCTCCCGCGCGCTGCGCCGGCCCCTCCCTCCCCCTCTGGGAGAGGGAAACAAGATACCCCGCGATGGCGGTCCGCCGCGCGTCCAGCGCTTCCAGCTGCGCCCGCAGCCGGGTCTTCAGGCGGTCGGGGCACGCCCCATCTTCGCCCAGCAGGTCGACAATCTCCGAGATCGGCAGACCCAGCGCCTTGAGGTCGGCGATCGCCGCCAGGCGGGCCCGCGCCGACTGGCCCAGGGTGCGGACGTTCTTGGGGCCGCGCCCGCAGGCGATCAGGCCCATCTCCTCGTAGTGGCGGATGGCGCGTAGCGTCAGGCCAAGCTGTTCGGCGACGTCGCCGATCGGCAGCTCGGACGAACGCACCGAGAAGCGCGGGGCGTTGTGGGCGACGGCGGTCTGGGCGGCAGGCATCGGAACTCCCTTGCGAAGGCTCGTCTGGGCGCGGCGGCGGCGTTCGGCCAGCGCAAGCGCGGCCTTTGTCCGTGGACCGGGGATAGCGAGGTCGGGAACGCTCACTGGAACTCCACGAGGACCTGGTCGGCGGCGACGGGGTCGCCGGGCTTGGCGTTGACGGCCTTGACCACGGCGTCGCGCTCGGCGCGCAGGATGTTCTGCATCTTCATGGCCTCGAGGACGCAGACGACCTCGCCCTCGCGGACCAGCCGACCGACCTCGACGTCCATCGAGACCACCAGGCCCGGCATCGGCGAGAGGATCAGCTTGGAGGTGTCGGCCGGGGCCTTGGCGGGGAGCTTGTCGTGCAGCTCGGCGCTGCGGGCGGTCAGCACCAGCACCCGGGCCCTGGCGGCGCGGTGACGGATGGTGAAGCCCTCGGGCGCGGGGGCGACTTCGGCGGTGAAGGCCTGGCCGTCCAGCACGCCGCGGAAGGTCGGCAGGCCCGGCCGCCAGGCGATGTCGGTCAGTTGGAGCGAGCGGCCCTCGTCCAGCAGCTCGACGGTCAGGGACTGGCCTTCGCCGGAGAGGTGCACTCGCCGCTTGTCGTGGCCGATGACCACGGTCCAGTCGCTGCGGGCCCGGCCCAGGCGCTGGGCGGCGATGCGCTGCATGGCGCAGCCGACGGCGGTCAGCAGGTCGGTCTGGAAGGCGGTGGCTTGGGTTCCGGCGAAACCATCGGGGAACTCGTCCTTGATGTAGCTGGTGGCCAGTTCCCCCGCGACGAAGCGGTCCTGGTCCATCACCGCGGCCAGGAACGGAACGTTGTGGCCCAGGCCCTCGATGTGGAAGTCCTCCAGGGCCCGGGCCATGCCGGCGACCGCCTGGTTGCGGGTCGGGGCCCAGGTGCAGAGCTTGGAGATCATCGGGTCGTAGAACATCGAGATCTCGTCGCCCTCGCGCACCCCGGCGTCGTTGCGCACAGTGTAGGCCTGCTGCTCGCCCTCGACGGGCGGGGCGTAGCGGACCAGGCGGCCGATGCTGGGCAGGAACTTGCGGTAGGGGTCCTCGGCGTAGATCCGGCTCTCGATCGCCCAGCCGTTGATGGAGAGATCCTCCTGGCGAAACGCCAGCGGCTCTCCCGCCGCGCTGCGGATCATCTGCTCGACCAGATCAAGGCCGGTGATCAGTTCGGTGACCGGATGCTCCACCTGCAGGCGGGTGTTCATCTCCAGGAAGTAGAAGCTCCTGTCCTGGCCGGCCACGAACTCGACGGTGCCGGCGCTGTCGTAGGCGACCGCCTTGGCCAGGGCCACGGCCTGGGCGCCCATGGCCGCCCGGGTCTCCGGATCGAGCAGCGGCGACGGCGCCTCCTCGATGACCTTCTGGTTTCGCCGCTGGATCGAGCACTCGCGCTCGAACAGGTGGACGACATTGCCGTGCTTGTCGCCCAGCACCTGGATCTCGATGTGGCGCGGGCTTTCGATGAACTTCTCGATGAAGATGCGGTCGTCGCCGAAGCTGGCCTTGGCCTCGGCGCGGACGG
>CBINOL010000120.1:0-15234 GCA_966252285.1 uncultured Caulobacter sp. | reverse complement strand
CCCCTCACCCTCCCAGGCTATCGCCTGGGCCCCTCCCTCTCCCTCTGGGAGAGGGGAAGTTTAAAGCCCCAGCGCCCCGGGGTTCATGACGCCCTTGGGATCCAGTGCGGCTTTCACCGCCTTGACCAGATCCAGCGCCGGAGCCTCCAGCACGTCGGCATAAGGATAGAGCTTGCCGAGCTGGAAGTGCACGGCGCCATGCTGGGCGTAGAGCGCGATGATCTGGCTCTTCAGCTTGTGAATGAAGGCCGTGGTTTCGGGATCGTCGGCGTACTGGGGCAGGCTGGCCAGGTGCTCGGCCGGCAGGACGCCGGCGTGGTAGGCGGTCTGGGCGCCGGGCCAGTAGAGGGCGACCTCGTAGAGGAAGCCGGACGGGCGCAGCACCTCGAACATGCCGCCGCGCCAGACGCCGCGGGCGGTCATCTCGTCGGCGTGGCTGGCGTAGAGGGCCTCGAGCGCTTCGTGGAAGGCGGCGACCTGGCTGTGGGGCAGGATGCCGTTCAGCGGGGCCCAGCGCTCGCCCTTGGGGCCGAGCACGTTGTAGAGCGGGGCGAACGGCATGCCGCGCACGATGGTCGGCATGGTGTTGGGGATCTCGACCCCCTCGGCCGTCATCAGGGTGCGCAGGCGGTCCAGGCGGGCCTTGGCCTCGCGGTCGTCGACGCCTTCGAGGATGTAGTGGACCATGTATTCGGCCTTGCGCAGGGCGCGGTCGCCGGCCAGGGCCATCTTGCCGAGTTGGCGAAGGCCGGCGACCAGCGACGGCGAGCTCTTCAGCACGGTCAGGGCCATCTGCACGACGGCGGCGTTGTCCTGGCGGGCGATCTGGCCCTGGGCCAGGGGGGCGTCGATGGCGAAGTGCTCGTCGTCGAGGTTCTCCAGCGCCGCCGCCCGCATGGCGCGGGCCAGGCTGGGCAGGTCTTCGAAGGCGAAGGAGGCGCACTGGAAGGCGGGCTTGCGGGCGATCAGCGGCAGGGTGATGCGCGCCTTGATGCCCAGCGCGCCGCAGTCGCCCAGGAACAGGCCGCACAGATCGGGGCCGTACCAGCGGGCGAACGGCGAGGCGCCGCGGGCGGCCGAGCCGGTTCGCAGCAAGGAGCCGTCGGCGATCACGACCTCGACCGACACGGCCGACTCCGCCGAGCTGCCGTAGAGGCCCGAGCCATGGCTGATGGCGTGCTGCGACATCGACCCGCCGATCGTGGCGGCCAGGCCCGAGAACGGACCGAAGAACGGGGTGCGCAGGCCGAGCGGATCCAGCGCGTCCTTCAGCTGGGCCCAGGTGACGCCGGCCTCGACGGTGACGTAGGCGTCGGTCTGATTGATCTCGACGATGCGGTCGAGGGCCCCGGTGTCGATCAGCACCGTGTCGGCGCGGGTCGCCAGGTAGCCGTCGGTATAGGAGGCGCCGCCGCCGCGCGGGACGATGGCGACCCCGGCCGTCGCCGCCTCGCGCACCACGGCCTGCAGCTGGTCGACGTCGGCCGGGCGGACCACGGCCAGCGGCGTTTCCAGTCGGCGATAGACGTCGGTGGCGAAGGGCAGGGCGGCTTCGCCCGTCAGGACGCCGCCGGCGCCGACGATCGCCTCCAGGCGGGACAGGAGGCCAGCGGCGGCTGGGGCGGTACGCGTCTTGACGGGCATCAGCTTACTCGATGAGGTCTTGGGGTCAGGTCTTGGCGATGTCTTCGATGGTGGCGCGGAAGCGCTCGGCCGTGTCGGCCGCAGCGGCTTCCGAGGCGTCCTTGCGGGCCAGGTAGAACAGGCGGCCCAGGAAGTCCTGGCGCCAGGCCTCGCGGGCCTCCAGGGCGGTCTGGTCGAGCTGCAGGGCCTCGATCTCGGCGGCCAGATCCAGGCCCTTGGCGGCGTGGACGCGTTCGGCGCTGTCGAGGCGGTCGTGCAGCACGGCCAGTTCGTTGGCCAGGACCATGATCATCGACATGGCCTGGTCGAGGCCGGGGGCCTCGTAGAACTGCGGGCGCTTGCCCTTGGCGTCGCGGATGACGTGCGGGCGCTCGGCCTGCGGAGCGTGGGCGTTCATCGTGATGTTCCTTGAAACTCAGGCCTTGCGGGCGATCAGGACTTCCCAGCCGCCGCCGGGAGCGTATTCGCCGGCGGCGAACTCACGGTCGGAGACGGCCGCGCTGGCGTCCTGGCTGTAGCCGGCGGCCTGCTGGGCCACGAACTCCATGATCGCCATCGGCGCGGTGTCGAACTTGATGCTTTCGGGCGGGAAGCCGGCGGCCTTGGCCAGCGCGACCTGGTCGGTCTCGCGCATCGCGCCCCAGAACGGCTCGTTGTTGTACCAGGTCTCGTTGTCCAGGATGAACTGGGTGAACGGGTCCATGTTGTCGAACGGCGGCAGGTCGGCGTGGATCATGTAGCCGCCGGGCGCCAGCAGGCGGTGGCATTCGTTGAAGATGCGCGGCATGGCCTTGCCCGACGTCTCGTGCAGCAGGATGTGACTGACGATGAGGTCGAACGAGCCAGGCTCGAAGCGGGTCTCCTCGGCGTTCATCTGGGCGAAGTTGACCTCGAGGCCGAGGCCAGCGGCTCGGGCGTGGGCGTAGCGCACCTGTGGGGCGGCGACGTCGACGCCCCAGACTTCCGCCTCGGGGAACAGCTCCTTGTAGGGCAGGGTGGAGTGGCCGACCGTGCAGCCCAGATCCAGGATCCGCTTGGGCTTGAAGCCGTCGAGGCGACGGTTGACGTAGTTGCAGACCGATCGGCCCATGTCGTCGTTGAACGGGCCCATATAGCCCATGGCGTAGAGATAGACGCCGCGGTCGTAGAGGGCGCCCGTCGAGATGTCGTCCGGGGTCACCGCGCCGGCATAGCCGCCGGGCATGCAGTGGATGTCGATCGAGGTGACGTAGCGCGGGGTCTCGAACTCTTCCGGCAGGTCGAGCTTGCCCTTGGCCGAGGCCGACAGGCCGCGGGCCTTCTCGATCAGCTCGGGCAGTTCACGGTCGATCGTGACGTTGGTCGATTCCCAGAGCAGCTCCTGGGCGATGCGGTTGGCCGCCGCGTAGTGCTGGAAATAGAGATCCTTGACCATGGCCGCGCGGATGTCGCGGCGGTCGGCGGGCGCGCGGCCATGCTCGCGCTCGAAGGCCTTGGCGGCGCGGACGCCGAACACGGGACCCAGACCCGGCAGCAGACCCTGCTGGATGAACTGCTTGAAGCTCTTGGTGAATTCCTGTCGCGACGCCTCGTCGTGGGTCGGCTTGGGCAGGATCGGGTGATCGACCTGCTGGAAGGTGTTGAGCATCTCGGCGGACATGGCGGCCTCCAAACAGCCGGCCCGGAAGGGCGGCGCGAACTGAGGCTAATCTGAAGGGGACCGATCAGTCAAAATATTGCGTTCAACGGATGCTCCGCTAGGCGGACAGCCTGGGCGCTAGGCAGGTGGGCGCGCTTGACGGGCAGGCAGCGGGCGGCCGTGGGGGAAGGGGCGGCGCGGCGCCCGCGCGGTCGACTGACAAGATTGGGCGTCGCAAGGGCGGGTGTTGGTCGAGGCCGACACTTGCTCGCGACGGTGATTTGATCGTCCAGAATGGGCGGTCAAACCAAGCTCGGCTCACGACCCTGAGTAGACCTTAATCTAGGCCGCTTTAACGCCGATGAGAGCAAGGAAATCGGTGAAGCTGGTCGCGATGGTAACGCGTGACTCTTCCACATCGGTGTTTGTCATGTCGAAGGCTACGATCGGGTGAGGCTTTGGCGTCCTCAAGTCGAGCGCAATGGTCTCTCCGCCGCCATTGCCGCCGATGACGAACAGGTGGTCGAATGCGGGGTTCTTGGGTTCGCCGGCGATGGCGACCACCTCCGCAGCCGGATACAAGCACAGCCAGTATGGCGAGACTGGCAGCGGGCCTTCACCCCCATTACTGTACGACAACAGCGCGAGGTAGCCGGCCGGGAGATGGACTGGGGCCGCTAACCGAAGACTCTGAAGCTCGGCGGGAGGCGCTGCGGCGATTTTGAACCATTCTCGGTCGGTCAGCATGTCCGGAACGCTACCTCGCCCATCATCCGCTCACCACCCGTTGCGGACCTTGGGGGGGCCGCTTGTGAGGAGAGCGCAACACGCTAGGATGCGCGCTATGATCGAACAGCACCGCTTCAGAGTTCGACCCGTCTATCACGGGTCCGACCTTCTAGTTGAGGTGATGGGTGACCATCGGCGTAACGATTTCCCAGATGTTGCGCATATCGTGAGCGAGGCTCTGCACGCGCAGAGAGTCCCGCATCCCGAAGAGCTGGACGTCTCCGAGCTGGCTTTTCTGGAGGACCGGTTCATCAGCTATTGGACCTGCCAACGTGGCAGCTATGAGCTGGACGATGACATGTGGGGTCTGTTCTTCTCCGCGAACGGCAACAACCAACACCTGATCGCCAGCATCGAGGCTGCACTCGTTCGATCGGGGCGGTTCGTCAAAGAATGTGTTGATTTCAAACAGTTTGAGTAACACGCGCTTCCACCCGTAGGCGACGATCGGAAAGTCGGTTATCGCCATAGCGCAATGCGAGCCGGAGAGCGCACGTGGAGGAGAGCCTCAACAAACAACTCGCCATCCTTAGAACGATCGTTGAGGATGGCGCTGATACTCTTGCAATCGATGCTGCACTCGCCCCCATTGCAGAGGTTCAGGATCGGAGAACCATCGCCCCGCTTCTGCTCTTGTTGCGGGATGTGCAAGACGACCACGGAATGTGGTCAATTCTCCACGCTGCTGAGCAGTTCGACGATAGAACGTACCTGTCCAGCTTCCTTTCGGTGCTCGCAGATGTAGAAGCCATAGCGCCGAGATGGGCATCAATCCTCGTGATGCGTGTCCTCAACTCTGACACCTACAGATTGGAGTTGGTGCGCCAGCTTCGCGGCGCAGACGCAGCGGCCAAACGTTCAGCAAAGCAAATCTGCGAGCGGATCAACGCGGTCGATCCTCAATTTCTGGCCAGGACGACGGTGATCTTGGTGGCGGCGGAGTGAGTTGGCGTCCGCTTTCCACCCATGGCTGACGCTTCGATGGCAGGCCCAGATGGGTGTCGATAGCGGTGAAGGTCCCCGGTTCCCGGCTGGGTGTTTGTCAAAGTCGACGCTTGCTCGTGGCGAGCGGTTTGACGTTCTGACAAAGAATTAATGTAGATTTCTGCATCCGAGCGCTGGCTCTGACGCCTCTAGAACACGTGTCCAAAATGATCTGCGCATCTCTCAACACAGATGTGCGGGGTGCGGACTTGTGTCTTGGGGCAGTCGGAGGGGAACTATGAGTGGAGTAGAAGTCTTTGCGCCGCGCAGCGCCAGAAGTCGGCGCACTTGGACGGTTGCGGCGCTCGTCCTGATCGTTGTTTTCTTCGTGATCGGGCAGCTGGCTATCATCTTCGGCGTGTTGAAGCCGATGGGGTTCCACAAGGCGGACCTCGATACCCAATGGCGGGCGCTCGCCATCTATCTAGCCGGCGGGGGCGTCACCATGGCGCTCATTCTTGCCTGGACGTCGCTGTTCGAGCGCAGATCGCCTGCGGCCTTGGGCTTCAACGACAGGATGGTCGGCGCCTATCTGCGCGGCCTGGCCGGCGGAGCGCTTCTCCTCGGGGCCTTGGTCGGCGTCATTTTCGTCGCGGGCGGTTACAGGGTCGCCGGAAGCCTGTCGCCGGGCCTGCTGGCGCCGGCCGTTCTGACGCCGTTTCTCGCCCTGTTCGCCGGCTACGTGATCCAGGGGGCCGCCGAAGAGACCATGTTTCGTGGCTGGCTGATGCCCTTGGTGGCGTCCAGGCACGGATTGATCGTCGCCGTGCTTCTGAATTCCGGCTTCTTCACCTTGCTCCACGCAAGCAATGTCGACCCGTCGAAGGAGTTGGTGCTGGGCCTCTTCAACCTGTTTCTTTTCGCCGCCTTGCTCAGTCTCTACGCCGCCAAGGAAGGGTCGCTGTGGGGCGTGTGCGCCTTCCACACCGCCTGGAACGCTCTGCTTGGCGCGGGTTTCGGACTGGAGGTCAGCGGCATGAAGGTCGCCGTCACACCGGTCGTCGTGGGTCTGGCGCCGGTCTCGGACGCGCCGTGGTGGCTTACCGGCGGGTCCTTCGGCCCGGAGGCGAGCGTCGCCGCGACGATCATGCTTGCCGCAGGCTGCGCCTATCTGATCGCGAAGGGGGCGCTGAAGGCGGGGGCCAAGGCGTAGCCTAAGGCCGCGCCTGGCTCGGAGAGGGGGTAGCCTCTCTCCCTCCCACGCTCTGCGGCGCGAGCCCCTCCCTCTCTCTCAGAGAGAGGGATCGTACTTAAACCTCCACCGCGCCTGCGTCGTAGGCGAAGAGGCCCAGGGTCTCTTCGTTCTTGATCTCGGTCATGCCGTAGAGGTGGGCCTCGTCGCCTTCCAGGCGGTCGGCGTTGAGGTTGGATTCCACCTGGATGAAGCCGCAGCGCTCCTTGCGGGCGGCCTCAAAGCGGGCCAGGGCCTCGGGGACGTCGGACGCGGCCTCGAAGGCGCGGGCCAGGACCAGAGCGTCCTCGATGGCGGCGGCGGCGCCTTGGCCCAGGAACGGCGTCATGGCGTGGGCGGCGTCGCCCAGCAGGGCCACGCGGCCGCCGCGCACCCAGGTCTTCAGCGGCTGGCGGGCGAAGACGGCCCACTTGTAGAGGGCGGCCGGGTCGATGGTGTCGAGCAGGGCCTGGACGTCGCTGCTCCAGCCTTCGAAGGTCTTGCGCAGGTCGGCGAGGTCGGCGCGGATCGTCCAGCCTTCCTCGGCCCAGCCCTCCTGGCGGGCGAAGAACACCAGATTCAGCAGGGTGGAATTGCGCAGCGGATAGCGCACGGCCATGCGGCCCGGGCCGATGTGGATGCCGGGGAAGTGGGCCAGGTCTTCGAGAAGCGGGCCCTCGACCGGCACGATGGCGCGCCAGACGACGTGGCCGGTGAAGTGGGGCTCGCCCGGGTCGAAGCCCTTGCGGACGCCCGATTTCACGCCGTCGGCGCCGATCACCGCGTCGCCCTTGATCTGCGTTCCGTCGGCCAGGACGGCGATCGCGCCGTCTTGCGTCGGCTCCGCGGCGACGCAGGGGCTGGACAGGCGCACCGTGGCGCGGCCGGTGGCTTCCAGCGCCTCGACCAGGATGGTGTGCAGGTCGGCGCGGTGGATGTAGACGTAGGGCGCGCCGTAGAGATCGCGCACCTTCTGGCCGCGCTCGAAGGCCACGAGATCGCGGCCGTCGGCCCAGTGCTGCACCCGCTGGCGCTGGGGCTCGACCCCGGCCGTGGTGATGGCCTGCGCCAAGCCCAGGTGGTGGTAGACGCGCATGGCGTTGGGCGCGAGCGTGACGCCGGCGCCGATCTCGCCCAGCGCCGGAGCCTGCTCCAGAACCTCGACGGTGTGGCCGGCGCGAGCCAGGGCGATGGCGGCGGTCAGGCCGCCGATGCCGGCGCCGGCGACGATCAGGTGCTGGGGACGCATGGTTAGTCTCCGTACTTCAGGCATAGGTCGCCGCGTCGGCCAGTAGGGCGTCGAGCCCGGCGACCGCGTTCAGGCGAGGAAGGTCGAGAATGTCGAGGCCGTCGGTCGTGCCCTCGTTGCGCAGATGGGCCAGCCATTCGGGCGCGTAGCGGGCCATGCCGTGCAGCAGCAGCATCGGGTGCAGGGCGATGGCGAAGCCCAGCTCCTGCAGCTCCGCGCCCGTGCGCACGGCGGTGATCCCGCCCTCCACGAGGTTGTGGACCAGGGGAACGCGGGCGGCGAAGCGCTCGGCCACGGCCTTGGTCTCGTCCAGGGTGCGGGGCCCCTCGACGAAGACGATGTCGGCGCCGGCCTCCAGATAGGCCTCGGCGCGGTCCATGGCGGCTTGCGGGCCTTCGACGCCGAGCGCGTCGGTGCGGCCGATGATCAGGGTCTCGGCGCGGGCGTCGACCGCCGCGCGGACCTTGCCGACCATCTCGGCGACCGGGATCACGCCCTTGCCGCGGATGTGGCCGCAGCGCTTGGGAAAGGTCTGGTCTTCCAGCTGCACGGCCGCGGCGCCGGCCCGTTCGAGCACCTTGACGGTGCGCTGGGTGTTCAGCGCGTTGCCGAAGCCCGTGTCGATGTCGACGATCAGCGGGATGGCGACGCGGTCGGCGATGGCCCGCACCGCGTCGGCCAGCTCGCCGACGCCGACCAGGCCGACGTCGGGACGCCCCAGGCGGGCCAGCGACAGGGCCGCGCCCGACAGGAACGCGGCCTCGAAGCCGGCCTGCTCGACCAGCAGGGCCGAGAAGCCGTCGTAGCAACCCGGCGCGGCCAGCAGCCGGCGGCGGCCGTCGGGGCCGGCCGCCAACCGCTTGCGCAGGCGCGTGGCGGCGCTGCTCACTCGGCGGCCTTGGTGGTCGCGTCGGTCGGGATGTGGCTCTCGTGGTTGGCCAGATACCAGTCGGCGATCTCTTCGCGGGTGGCGAACCACACGCCCGGCAGGCTCTTGGCGTGCTGGATGAACTCGCGCAGGGCGCGGATCCGGTAGGCGCGGCCCGAGACGTGCGGGTGGATGCCCACGTTCATGATCCGGCCCGAGGTCGCGCCTTCCTTGTAGAGGACGTTCAGCTCCTCGATCATCACGTCGCGGTACTCGTCGGTGGTGTGGCCGCGACGGGTGAGCAGTGTGAAGTCGTTGATCTCGTTGGAATAGGGCGTCGAGACGATCGGGCCGTTGGGCGTGCGCAGCAGGTAGGGCTGATCGTCGTTGAGCAGGTCGCAGTAGAAGGTGCAGCCGTGCTCGGCCAGGATGTCGGCGGTCTGCAGCGTGCCGCGCAGGGACGACGACAGCCAGCCCTTGGCGCGCTTGCCGACGAACTTTTCGTACTGCTCCAGCGAGCGCAGGACGATGTCGCGCTCCTTGGCCGGCTCATGGGCGAAGTCGGTCAGCAGTTCGCCCTGTTCCCAGTTGTGGGCCAGAAGCTCCCAGCCGCGCTCCAGGCAGGCGTCGGTCATGGCCTTGCGGCGCTCGAAGGTCACCGCGTTGGTGGTGCAGCTGGCCTTGACGCCCAGTTCGTCGAAGAGGTCGAACAGCCGCCAGATGCCCACCCGCTGGCCGTATTCGCGCCAGGTGTAGTTGGGGAAGTCGGGCGTATCGCCGGCCAGCACGTCGGGCAGCACGGCCGGACCGCCGGCGTAGTATTTCTCCTTGGTCGGCTTGGTGAGGTCCCAGGTCTCGAGATTGAAGGTCATGACCAGGGCCACGCGCGCGCCGTTCGGCCAGATCAGCGGCTTGCGGTGCGGAAGCGGAACGTAATCGTATTCCATGCCGGTACTCTCTGGCTGAGATCCCGTCGCATTCGACGGGATCTGCTTTAGTGGTCGCGTGACAGGCGCCGAAACCGGAACCCACTTTCGGCTGTCACGCTCTTAGTGTTCGAGCAGGAGCGAGCCGAAGCCGTCCACCTTGTCCTGGATCCCCATGCTCCGCAGAGCATGCCAGTAGGTGGCGGTGTTGATGGCCACGACCGGCTTTTCCAGCCAGAACTCGGCCATGGCGGCGACCTTGGCGAAGGCCAGGTTCGTGCCGCACTGGACGACGGCGTCGGCGCCTTCGGAGACTTCTTCGGCCGCGCGCTTCAGCGTCTGCGGCGTCTCGTGGGCGATCAGCATCGGCGAGGGCGATTTGAGGCCCTTCACCTGGGTGACCTCGTAGCCCAGGTCCTCGAAGAACTTGCGCACCTGGTTGTCGCCGACCGGCATGTAGGGGGTGATGACCCCGATCTTCTTGACGCCGCCATAGGCTTTGAGCGCCGCGTCGACGGCGGTGGAGCCCATCACGACCGGCACGCCGTTGGTGCGCTCGAGCATGCGCTGGGTCAGGCGCTCGGCGCCGTCGGCGCCGTCCCAGAAGGTTTCGGCCGACATGCCCATGACCACGCAGGCCGGGTCCATGGTCATGGCGACGTCGACGCTGTCCATGGTCGCGTCGCGGATGTTCTGCAGCATCACCATGAACGACTCGTCGTCGGTGACCTTGGTGTCGGGAATGGCGATCCGCTGGAAGTGATTGGTCACGCCGCGCGGGCGCATGTCGTCGTATTCCGGCTGCACGCTGGTGTTGGTCGATGGCGCGATGACCGCATACTTCAGGCGGTGTCCCAATGAATCCGGCATGACGCTTCCTCGACGTTTCGATGGTCGAGGAATGGCAAAGCCGAAGCGGCCGCGCCGCACCCCAGGAGCCGATATCCGCCCGGCGGATAGGAAAAGGCGCCGCCAGAGCGGGAAGGGCGGGCGTCGCTAGGGTCGTCGTTGAACCACAACGGAAATTCCTCCGGGGGACGAGACCATGCCCGCCTTCATCATCGCCACCACCGTCATCACCGACCCGCCGCGCTTCATGGAATATGTGAAGGCCATTTCGGGGCTGGCCGAGCGTTTCGGCGGCGAGACCTATGTCCGCGGTCCGGTGACCGAAGTGCTGGAGGGCGAGGTTCCCGAAGGCGAGCGCGTGATCGTCACGCGCTATCCCGACGCCGCGGCCGCCAAGGCCTATCTGTATTCGGACGAATACCAGGCGGCCAAGCTCCTGCGGAAAGACGCGGGGAATGTCGTGGTCCGCATGATCGTCGTCGACTGATCAAGGCGCGTGAGCCGGGGCGCGAGGGGGAAACCGCGCCCGCAACGCCGATCCAAAACTAGCGAGGTTCCGTGGAACGATTCCAAGTCGTCGTCGCCGGCGCTGGGCCCGTGGGCTCGGTCGCGGCCTATCGGCTGGCCCAGATGGGTGTCGAAGTGCTGCTGCTGGAGGCCGCGCCGCGCTGCCCCGAGGACCTGCGCGCCTCGACCATGCATCCGCCGACGCTCGACATGATGAAAGAGCTCGGCGTGCTCGACGAGCTGGAGGCCCAAGGCCTTCGCGCGCCGATCTATCACTATCGCAACCGCCTGACGGGCGAGGTGATGGCCTTCGACATGGGCGAGCTGGGCGACATCTCAGAGCACCCGTACAGGCTGCAGTGCGAGCAGTTCAAGCTGGCGCGCCTGCTCACCGCCAAGCTGGCGGAGCATCCGAAAGGGCAGGTGCGGTTCTCGCACCGGCTGGCCCACTTCACCCAGGACGATCAGGGCGTCACCGCCTTCGTCGAGGCGCCGTTCGGCATCGAGCAGGTGCGCTGCGACTACCTGATCGGCGCCGACGGGGCCAATTCGATCGTCCGCAAGTGGCTGGACATCGAGTTCGAGGGCTTCACCTATCCGGAGAAGTTCCTGACCCTGTCGACCGACTGGCCATTGGAGGAGCACTTCCCGGGGCTGGCCCACGTCAACTACGTGGCCGATCCCAAGGAGTGGTGCGTGCTGCTGCGGGTGCCGTCGCTGTGGCGGATCCTGGTGCCGGCCAATGGCGATGAGAGCGACGAGGCGCTGCTGTCGGACGCCAAGAAGGAGGCCGTGTTCGGCGGCCTGCTGGGCGAGGGGGCCGCGGTGAAAACCGCGCACCGCACGCTCTACAAGGTGCACCAGCGGGTGGCCAAGACCTACCATGTGGGTCGCGTGCTGCTGGCCGGCGACGCGGCCCACCTCAACAATCCGCTGGGCGGGTTCGGCATGAACTCGGGCATCCACGACGTGTGGAACCTGACGGAGAAGCTGGTCGAGATCCTGCGGGAGAACGGCGACGCGCAGACCCTGCTGCCGCTCTACGATCGGCAGCGGCGGGCCGTGATGCACAAGTTCATCCAGACCCAGACCATCGCCAACAAGGCGGCGATGGAGGCCGGCACCGCCGAGGCTTATGCCGAACGCGAGGCCAAGATGCGCAAGATCCTGGCCGACCCGGAGCAGCGGCGCGAGTACCTGCTGTTGCAGTCGATGTACAAGAGCCTCGAGCTCGAAGCGGCGACGGCGTGAGGGCGGGGCGATGATCCAGTTTCACACCGTTCCCACCGCCAACGGCCAGAAGGTGCGGATCGTGCTGGAGGAGACGGGGCTGGCCTATGCGCTGGCCCCGGTCGACCTCTATGCCGGCGAGCACAAGAAGCCCGGCTACAAGGCCGCGCTGAGCCCGTTCGGCAAGGCGCCGGCCATCGTCGATCCCGACGGTCCCGGCGGCGCGCCGATCACGCTGTCGGAGACCCTGGCCATCGCCTGGTACCTGGCCGAGAAAGCCGCCAGCGATATGTTGCCCAGAGGGCCGGGCGAGCGGGCCGAGTTCCTGATGTGGGCGTCGGCGGTGTCGTCGCAGCTGGCGGGCGCCTTCACCAACGAGTTCGTGGCCACGGTCATGGCCCCGGAGAAAACGCCGTGGGCGATCGAGCGGTCGCTGGCCGACTGCCACGAGCAGCTGGCGGCGTTCGAGGCCCGGCTGGCCAGCCGTGTCTACATGCTGGGCGAGCGGTTCACGATCCTGGACGCCCTGTTCTTCCCGATGGTGGCGAGCTCCGCCAAGCGTCTGGAAGGCGGGCTGGAGCGCTATCCGAACCTGGCCCGCTACGAGGCCTTCATCGCCCAGCGACCGGGCGTTCAGCGCGGCATGGCCAACGGCTAGGCCAGCGATCAGGGACGAGCGCCAGGGCCATACAACCTTGGCGCCGTACCCCGCGCGAAAACCTTGTGAGACTGTCGCCCGCACGGTTAAGGCGAGGCGAGGCGGCATGGAGCGCAGCTGGATCAAGGGGCGGGTGTTCGTCGTCGACGACGACCCGGTGCTGCTGGCCTTCCTGGAAGGCGCCTTGGCCAAGTCCGGCTACATCGTCCAGGCCTTCGAGTCCGCCCGCAGCGCGCTGCATGCGGCGAACCTGGACAAGCCGGCGATCTGGCTGATCGACATCCGCATGCCCGACATGGACGGCATGGAGCTTCTGAAGCTGCTGCGCGGCGGCGACGATCACCGCGAGACCCCGGTGGTCATGCTGACCGGCGAGGGGCGTCTCGACCGCATCGCCTCGGCGATGGGGGCGGGAGCGACGACCTACCTGCTCAAGCCGTTCTCGCCGCAGCAGGTGGTCGAGAAGGTCTATGCGGCGCTGATGTTGGGGTAGGGGGCTTTGGAAGCCACCACAAGAAATCCGAGTATCCCCGCTTTCGCGGGGAATTTTCGGATTATTGAGGTCCAACCCTCACCACGCCACCTCTGCCCCTGCCAGATCCAGGAACTTGCCCGTATCCTCCAGGCTCAGCCCGGCGATGACCTTCCGCTGGCCTTCGACGCTTTCCTCGACCGAGTAGGGCGCATCGGGGCCGCCCAGGGCGGTGCGGGTCCAGCCGGGGGCCATGGCGATGACGGTGACGCCGTCGGCCTTGAGCTCCACCGCCAAGCCCTTGGCCAGCATGTTCAGGGCGGCCTTGGACGAGCGATAGGCGTGCGAGCCGCCGTAGATGTTGGTTCCGATCGAGGCCAGGCCGCTGGACATCATGACGATGGTCTTGCCCGCGCCGGCCTTCACGTTCTCGATCAGGGCCGCGGTGATGCGGAACGGCGAGACGACGTTGGTCGCGAGAATGTCGGCCCAGATGCCGTAGTCCATGCCGGCCAGGGTCTGGTGGGCCATGCCTTCCGGCAGCGGGATGGGGCCATAGGTGCCGGCGTTGTTGATCAGCACGTCGATCGCGACGCCCGCGAGGCGCTGGGCGAAGGCGGCGACGGAGGCCGCGTCGTTCACCGACAGCGCCTCGATGCGGACCTTGCCCGGGTGGGCGTCGGCGATGGCTTGCAGTTCGGCGGCCGAGGCCGGATCGCGGCAGGTGGCGATGACGTCGCCGCCGGCGGCGGCGTACTGGCGGACGTGCTCCAGGCCGATGCCGCGATTGGCGCCGGTGATCAGGACCGTGGTCATGGCGTGCTCTCTTGTTCGTTGCTGGCGCCGACTTGAACCGGCCTTGAAGGCGAGGGCGCGGCGGCCGCGATCTTCGCCGCTGTGCGGATAACGGGCTCGCCGCAGGGGAGGCGGGTAGGGGCCGGCGCTAGGACCGAGGCTCGAAGATTCCGCTGGAGCCCCCGTGACGCTTATCCGCAAGGCTTACGCCGATACGCCCGCCGGCCAGGTGCACCTGCGCCGGGTGGACGGTCCCGGCGATCCGATCGTGCTGCTGCACCGCACCCCCGTCAGCTCGGCCTGTTTCGACGGCGTGCTGGCGCGCTTGGCCGGCCGCCGCGCGGCGATCGCGCTGGACACGCCCGGTTTCGGCCAATCGTTCAAGCCGGAGGGCCTGCCGTCGACGGCGGACTACGGCGCCTGGCTGCTGGCGGCCCTGGACGCCCTGGGCGTCGAGCGCTTCCACCTGGCCGGCCACCACACCGGCACGCACATCGGCGCCGAGATCGCCGTCGCCGCGTCGGACCGCGTGCGCTCGCTGCTGCTGAACGGCGTGCTGTTCGCCACCGCCGACGAGCGCGAGATGTTCCGCGCCCAGGTCGGGCAGTCCGCGCCGATCGACGCCCACGGCGCCTATCTGATCCAGTCCTGGGGCGTGATGAAGGGCCTGCTGCCCCGCTTCGACTCCCAGCTGGTGCAGACCGAGTTCCTGGGCGCGATCGGCGCGCCCGACGGCCGCAACCAGGCCTTCGGGGCGATCTTCGACCAGGACTTCGCCAGCGTCTTCGCGGGCGTGACCTGCCCGGTGACGGTGCTGCAGGCGGCGGACGATCCGCTGGCCGGCTTCGTCGGCCGCATTCGCAAGGCCCGCCCGGGCGTGGTGGTCACCACCCAGGGCAAGACCGGCGTCGCCGCGCCCGAACTGGAACCCGAGATCTTCGCCGAGACCCTGCTGGCCTTCGCGGCCGGCGTCGAAACCACGCCTCCGAACAGCCCCCTGCAGTGGACCCCGCCCATGACCAATCGCCGTTTCTCCCTCGTCCGCGCCGGCCAGGGCTTCGAGCTGGCCGAGTCCATCGTGCCGGTTCCGGAGCCGGGTCCGGGCGAGGTGTTGGTGCGGGTGCACGCCGTGGCGCTGAACCGCCGCGACGTGATGATCCGCAAGGGCTGGTATCCGGTGGGCGAAGCCGACGGCTTCACCCCGCTGTCGGACGCCGCCGGCGAGATCGTCGGCTTGGGTGAAGGCGTCGAGGACCTGGCCGTGGGCGATCGCGTGGCCTCGACCTTCTTCCAGAACTGGGCCGGCGGCCGCATCACCTTCCCGGCGGTGATCTCGTCGTTGGGCGCGGGTGGTCCGGGCGTGCTGGCGCAGCACGTGGTGCTGTCGGCCGGCGGCGTGGTGAAGCTGCCGGACGGCCTCGACTACGTGCAGGGCGCGATCCCAGGGAAGAGCTTCGGATCTAGCCGTAATGGC
>CBINOL010000119.1:0-15315 GCA_966252285.1 uncultured Caulobacter sp. | reverse complement strand
AGGACGAGGGCGCGGGCGACCAGGGCATCATGTTCGGCTTCGCCTGCGACGAGACCCCGGACCTGATGCCGGCGACGCTCGATTACAGCCACAAGATCCTGGCCGAGATGGCCGCGGACCGTCATTCCGGCGCGGCACCGTTTTTGGAGCCGGACGCCAAGAGCCAGGTCACGCTCCGCTTCGAGGACGGCAAGCCGGTCAAGGCCACGGCCATCGTCGTCTCCACCCAGCACAAGCCGGGCTATGACAAGGGCGAGAAGCAGGCCCAGCTCCACGCTTATGTGAAGGACGTGGTCGCCAAGGTCATGCCGGCCGAGCTCCTCGGCAATGAGACCGTCTATCACATCAATCCGACCGGCAGCTTCGAGATCGGCGGCCCGGACGGCGACGCCGGCATCACCGGCCGCAAGATCATCGTCGACACCTACGGCGGCGCGGCTCCGCACGGCGGCGGCGCCTTCTCGGGCAAGGACCCGACCAAGGTCGACCGTTCGGCCGCCTATGCCTGCCGCTACCTGGCCAAGAACGTCGTGGCCTCGGGCCTGGCCGAACGCTGCACGATCCAGATCGCCTATGCGATCGGCGTGGCCCAGCCGGTCTCGTTCCACGTCGACCTGCACGGCACCGGCAAGGTGGACCCGGCGGTCCTGGAAAAGGTCCTGCCGCAGCTGATCGGCGGCGCGACCCCGCGCGCGATCCGCGAGCACCTGCAGCTGAACCGCCCGATCTACGCCCGCACCGCCGCCTACGGCCACTTCGGCCGCACGCCGGACAACGAAGGCGGCTTCTCGTGGGAGAAGACCGACCTGGTGTCGGAACTGCAGGGCCTGGCGTAAGCCTCGCATCCTTCGGGAGTTCGGAAGGGCCTCGGCGCGAGCCGGGGCCCTTTCCTTTTGGGCCCAGCAGGAGCCCCGCTGGCCTCCGCCTCTCTTCACCGCTAAAGACCCGCCCCATGACCAATCCTCAACAGCCCCACGGCCCGCTGCGCTCGTTCGGCCGCCTGAAGTCGCGGCCGGTGAAGCCGCGCCAGCAGGCCCTGCTCGACACCCTGCTGCCGACCATCGCCGTGCCGCACGAGGCCTTCCAGCCCCTCGACCTGATGCCGGACGCCAAGGAGACCTGGCTGGAGATCGGCTTTGGCGGCGGCGAGCACATGGCCGCCCAGGCCGGTCGCCGGCCCGACGTGCTGGTGATCGGGGCCGAGCCGTTCGTCAACGGCGTGGCCAGCGCCGTGCGCCACGTCGAGGAACAGGCCCTCTCGAACGTCCGCATCCACGAGGGCGACGCCCGCGACGTGGTCGGCTGGCTGCCGGACGCCTCTATCGACCGCCTTTTCGTGATGTTCCCCGATCCCTGGCACAAGGCCCGGCACAACAAGCGCCGGATCATCCAGCCGGAGTTCGTGGCCGAACTGGCCCGGGTGCTGAAACCCGGCGCGGCCTTCCGCTTCGCCACCGACTGGGCCGACTACGCCGAGTGGACGATCGAGCGGGTGCTGGCCGATCCCGCCTTCCGCTTCGCCGAGGAGGGGATCGACCGGCAGGCCATCCCGGCCGACCACGTCACCACCCGCTACGAGGAAAAGAAGCTGGGCGACTGCGCCCCGGTGTTCCTCGACTTCGTCAGGGCCTGAGCCTGGCGTCATGAGTCAAAAGAAAAGGGCGCGGGTAGAACCCGCGCCCTTTGTCTTGATCAGGATCAATCACTCTTCGATCGGCACGCCGTACAGTTCGAGGCGGTGATCGATCAGCTTGTAGCCGAGCTTCTTGGCGATCGCGTGCTGCAGGGCCTCGATCTCCTCGTCCACGAACTCGACGACCTTGCCGGTCTTCATGTCGATCAGGTGGTCGTGGTGATGGGTCGGGGTCTCTTCGTAGCGCGAGCGGCCGTCACGGAAGTCGTGGCGCTCGATGATGCCGCTCTCTTCGAACAGGCGCACGGTGCGATAGACCGTGGCGATCGAGATGTGCGGGTCGATGGCGTGGGCCCGGCGGTGCAGTTCCTCGACGTCCGGATGGTCGTCGGCCGACGACAGAACGCGCGCGATGACCCGACGCTGGTCGGTCATGCGCATGCCTTTTTCGATGCAGAGCTTTTCGAGGCGGTCCAAGGCGGCGTCTCCGTCGGGGATTCGCGGGCACAATAGGCAATCGATACCTAAGTGTTAAGCGCCCGCCGCATGACGACGGCGTCCTTGGCGCCGTCTGGATGGGGATAATAGCCCTTCCTGAGACCCACTTGCGAAAAGCCGGTGGCCCCATAGAGGGCGATGGCGGCGGTGTTGTCCGCCGCCACCTCCAGGAACAGGTCGAAGGCCTTGGCCTCCGCGGCGATCCCGGCCGCCATCTCGACCAGGGCCGCGCCCCAGCCGCGCCGGCGCGCGGCCGGATCGACGGCGATGGTCAGGATCTCGGCCTCGCCGGCGATGGCGCGGCACAGGATGAAGCCCCGCGCCTCGTCGGGCTCGCCCGAGGAGCCGAGCACGGCGAAGACGCCGGGCGAGTTCAGCAGGGCCTCGAACTCGGTCGGGGCCCAGGGCCGGTCGAAGGCCCTCTCGTGCAGGTCTGCCAGGTCCCAGCACGCTTCCAGTCCGACGGGACGCAGGTTCATGGCGTCGGCATCGTGGCGTAGGGCGCGCGCAGATAGAGCGGCCGGGGCGAATGGGTCGGCGCAGGCCTCGCGGCGGCCAGGCGGGCGATGGCGACGGGGTCGGCGACCGAAAGGTCCAGGCGCGCCGCGTCGGGCAGCACGCCCTCCAGCAGGGCGGCGCCGGAGCCCACCAGGGTGGCCGGGCCGCCGGAATAGAGTTCGGCCAGGCGCGCGGTCGCCGAACCGATGTCGAGGGCGTCCGGCGCCATCAGGGCTTTGCCGCCGTCGAAGACCTGCAGGTAGACCTGGGCCATCTTGGCGTCGAGCACGGCGGCGACGAAGCCCGACGCCCCCGACGAGGCCGCCAGGGCCTCCAGGCTGTTGATCCCGACGCAGGGGATGGAAAGCGCCTCGGCCAGCCCCTTGGCGAAGGACAGGCCCACGCGCAGGCCGGTGAACGAGCCAGGGCCGACGGTGACGGCGATGCGGTCGAGGTCGGCGAAGGCGATCCCGGCCTCGGCGGCGACCTGCTTGGCCAGGGGCGCGATGCGCTCCTGGTGGCCGCGGGTCATGGCCTCGGTACGGGCGGCGAGAACGCGCTCGCCCTCGATCACGGCGACCGACGAGGCCGCCAGGCAGGTGTCGACGGAGAGAACGCGCAAGATCAGGCGGCCCCGACCTGGGCGGCCTCGGCCGGACGCCAGACGAACTCGTTGAGCTGGCCCTTGGCCTTCAGCGTCGCCTCGTCGGGCACGCCGCCCTTGGTCCAGCCCGGCACGCCGAAGACATAGGCCACGGTCGGCGCCTCGGGGCGCACGCAGATCGTCTGGTTGACGGTGCGGCCCTCGCCGGCGCGGCACTGGTCGCGGGTGAAGCCCAGAGCCGCCCACTTGGCCAGCAGGCTCTCGCCCTTGGGGCCGCGCACGTCGCCGGCCGCCAGGCGGATCTCGGCGATGCCGCCGTCGGCGCCCTTGCCGATCTCCAGCAGCGGGACGTTGTCCTGTTCGACGGTGATGATCGGCCCGGGCGGGCCGTCGCCCACGTGGATGAAGGCGGCCTTGACGACGGCCTTGGGGAACAGGGCCTGGATCGTCGGCTGGTCGAAGGCGGTGGCGGCGGTGATGGGCCCAACGCCCGCGGCGGCCACCTGCAGCGGCCCTCCGACATAGGGCGTGATCTTGATCACGGCGGAACCGTCGGCCGGCTTGGCCGCTTCGGGGGCGGCCTGAACGGCCGGCTTGCCCGAGGACTGGCCAGAAGACGGAGCAGGGGTCTTTTCGGCGGGGCCGCAGGCGGCCAGCAGGGCCAGCGGCGCGGCGATGAGCGCGAGACGGAGGGTCATGCCGTGGTTCTAGCGCGCCCTCCCCTCGCCGTCATCGCCCGGCTTGCCAGGCGATGACGATGGGAGCCCGATCAGAGGATCTGGGCGGCTTCCTCGAAGTCCAGGCGCGGGCTGCGCGGGAACAGGCCCTCGTCGGTGCCGTAGCCGATCGAGGCGATGAAGTTCGACTTGATGTTGGTGCCCGCGAAGAAGGCCGCATCGACGCCGGCGTTGTCGAAGCCCGACATCGGACCGACGTCCAGGCCCAGGGCCCGGGCCGCCAGGATGAAGTAGCCGCCCTGCAGCGAGCTGTTGCGCAGCGCGCCCCACTCCTTGGCCACCGGATCGCTGAACCAGTTCTTGGCGCCCGGAGCGTGCGGGAACAGCTTGTCGAGGGTCTCGGGGAAGTCGAGGTCGTAGCCGACGATCACGGTGACCGGCGCGGCCAGGATCTTCGGACCGTTGGAGCCCGACGACAGGGCGGCCAGCTTTTCCTTGGCTTCCGGGCTGGTGACGAAGATGAAGCGGGCCGGGGTGGCGTTGGCGGCCGTCGGGCCGAACTTCACCAGGTCATAAAGCTCACGCAGCACCGCTTCCGGCACGGGGTCGGACTTCCAGCCGTTGCGCGTGCGCGCCTCGGTGAACAGCTGGGCGAGAGCGGCGGTGTCGAGCTTGGACATCAGCGATCCTTATAGGAAACCATAATCGCAACTTATGTAGTTACAGTATGGGGATCCCTGTGGATCGCGCAAGGCGCCCAGCGCCGAAAACCAGCGCCGGGTCCTTGAATATCAGAGCGTCTGCTCGACCCGGGTCACTTCCGGCACATAGTGCTTGAGCATGTTCTCGACGCCCGACTTCAGGGTCGCCGAAGACGACGGGCAGCCCGAGCAGGCGCCGCGCATGTGCAGCCAGACGACGCCGGTGGCCGGCTCGAAGCGGCTGAAGACGATGTCGCCGCCGTCCTGGGCCACGGCCGGACGGATGCGGGTGTCGAGCAGTTCCTTGATCTCGGAGACGATCTGGGCGGTCTCCTCGTCGTAGACGCCGTCCTCGTCGTGGCCGCCGGCGGCTTCCTCGCTCAACAGCAGCGGGCGGCCGCTGGTGAAGTGATCCATGATCGCCGCCAGGATCGGCGCCTTCAGGTGCGGCCACTGGGCGTCCTCGCCCTTGGTCACCGTCAGGAAGTCCGGACCGAAGAACACCCGCGTCACGTCGCCGAGGCGGAACAGGGCGTCGGCCAGCGGCGAGGCCTCGCCCTCCTCGGGGGTGCGGAACTCCCGCGCGCCGTCCACCAGGACCTCGCGGCCGGGGAGGAACTTCAGCACGTCGGGATTGGGCGTGGTTTCGGTCTGGATGAACATGGGCGAGATGTGGCGTTTTGAGAGACGGAGAACAAGGGGGGCGCGGCGTCGCGCCCCCTTCTATTGGGTCAGGCCCCCCAGAAGCCGACCAGCTTCTTGGTCTCGGCCACGACCGGGTCGGCCACGGCGCGGGCGCGCTCGGCGCCGTCCTTGAGGATGGCGTCGATCTGGGCCGGATCGCCGGTCAGTTCGCGCATGCGCGCGCCGATCGGGCTCATGACCTCGACCGCCAGTTCGGCCAGGGCCGGCTTGAACGTGCCAAAGCCCTTGCCGCCGAACTCCTCGATGACCTTGGCGCGGGTGGTGCTCGACAGGGCCGCGTAGATGTCCACCAGGTTGCGGGCTTCCGGGCGCTCGGCTAGGCCTTCGACGCTCTCCGGCAGCGGCTCGGGATCGGTCTTGGCCTTGCGGATCTTGGCGGCGATGGCGTCGGCGTCGTCCATCAGGTTGATGCGCGAGGCGTCCGACGGGTCGGACTTGCTCATCTTGGCCGTGCCATCGCGCAGGCTCATGACGCGGGTGGCCGGGCCCTCGATCACCGGCTCGGTGACCGGGAAGAAGGCCGGCTGGCCGCCCGGGGCGCCGAAGTCGTTGTTGAACTTCTGGGCGATGTCGCGGGTCAGTTCCAGGTGCTGCTTCTGGTCCTCGCCCACCGGCACGTGGGTGGCCTTGTAGAGCAGGATGTCGGCCGCCTGCAGCACCGGGTAGGTATAGAGGCCCACCGAGCTGCGTTCCTTGTGCTTGCCGCTCTTTTCCTTGAACTGGGTCATGCGGTCGAGCCAGCCCAGGCGCGCCACGCAGTTGAAGATCCAGGCCAGTTCCGCGTGGGCCGGCACGGCCGACTGCGGGAAGATCGTCGCCTTCTTGGGATCCAGGCCCGCGGCGATGTAGGCGCAGGCGATCTCGCGGGTCTGCTGGGCCAGCACGGCCGGATCCTGCCAGACGGTGATGGCGTGCATGTCGGCCACGAAGATGAAGGGCTCTTCGTCCTGGATGTCGACGAAGCGCTTGAGGGCGCCGAGATAGTTGCCCAGGTGCAGGGCCCCGGAGGCCTGGATCCCGGACAGGATGCGCTTGGGACCCGCGTAAGCGACGGGAGCTTGGTCGGTCATGGCTTCAGCCTTGGATATCGGAAACGGTCAGAATGGCGGCGCGCACGGGGGCGCGGGCCGCGTCCAAGGACGCGGCGATCGGGTTCAGCGGAAGCTGCGCCATCGCGGCGCGGGGGAACCGATCATAGCCATGGGCATGCTCGTTACCGTCCCCGCGCGCGCCGGACAAGGCTCTAGGTTGCTTTGCCGCGCCGCAGGGCGGCCTTCAGCTCGCTCGGCTTGACGCCGCCGAACAGGAACAGCAGCGGGAAATAGAGGCCGCCGCCGACCAGAACGGTCAGGACGAGGGCCACTTCCTTGGCGCCGATCACATGGCCGCGCAGGCCCAGCGCCTCGAGCGGCGCCTCGATCAGCGGCCGCCAGTGCGAGGCCGCCGCCAGCACGAGCCCCATGCCGACGCTGGCCAGCAGGATGCGGGTCACCCGCGACCAGGTCTGGCCCGACGGGCCGTAATGGCCCTTGCGCCAGAGGGTGAAGGCCATCTGGCCGACATTGAGCCAGGACGAGAGGGCGGTCGCCGCGGCGATGCCCTTCACGCCCACCAGGTTGAACAGCACGATGCCGAAGGCGATGTTCACCGCCACCGAGATCAGGGCGAACCGCATCGGCGTCTTGGTGTCGCCGCGCGCGAAGAAGGCCCGCGAATAGAGCTGCTGCAGAACGAAGGCCGGAGTGCCCAGGCCGTAGAAGAACAGCGCCGACGCCGTCTGGCTGGCGTCGAAGGCGGTGAATTCGCCGCGGGTGTAGAGGCCGTCCGACAGGAAGCCGGGCATGGCCACCAGGGCCGCGGCGGCCGGCAGGGTGAAGGCCAGCGCTAGAGCGATGGCCTGGTCCATGGCGCTCTGGGCGTCGTCGCCGTCGCCGGTGTTCACGGCGCGCGCTAGGCGGGGCAGCAGGGCCACGCCGATGGCCACGCCCACCAGGCCCAGCGGCAGCTGGTAGAGGCGGTCGGCGGTGGCCAGCCAGGTGCGGCCGCCGGGAACGTGGCTGGCCAGGTTGCCGGAGATGAAGATGTTGACCTGGGTGGCGCTGGCCGCCAGGGCGCCGGGGATGGCCTTGCCGATCAGGGCCTTCACCTCGGGTGTCAGGCGCGGCAGCCGCCAGTGGACCTTGGCGCCGGACTTGTTGACGCCCCAGACCAGCAGGGCCGCCTGGGCGACGCCGGCGACGATCACGCCGACCGAGCCCCAGGTGGCGGCCGAGACGGCGTCGGCCTGCGGCAGGATGAAGATCAGCGTGGCGATGTTCAGCAGCACCGGCGCGCCGGCCGACAGGATGAACTTGTCGCGGGCGTTCAGCACGCCTGACAGGTGCGCCACGATGGCCATGCACGGCAGGTAGGGCATGGTGATCTGGGTCAGCAGCACGGCCAGCTTGTACTTGGCCGGGTCGGCGGCGAAGCCGGGGCTGATCAGCATCATCAGCCAGGGCATGGCCAGCTGGCAGATCACGGTGATGATGATGGTGGCCGCCGCCAGGGTGGCCATGGCGTCGGCGGCCATGACGTCGGCCTTGTCCTCGCCGTCCTCCTGCAGCGACTTGGCGTAGGCCGGCACGAAGGCGGCTGCGAAGGCGCCCTCGGCGAAGAAGCGGCGGAAGAGGTTGGGAAAGGCCAGGGCCGTGTTGAAGGCGTCGGCGGCCGGCGTGGCGCTGGCCCCCATGCGGTACGAGATCGCCAGGTCGCGCACGAAGCCCATCAGCCGGCTGACCAGGGTCAGGCCGGAATAGATCATCGACGACTTGAGCAGGCCCCCGCCCTTCTTGGCGGGCGGGGCGGACGTCGGTTCGGGCGCGGCGGAGGTGTCGGTCACGTCCGGCTTCTGGGCGCTGCGCGTGAGGGCGTCAAGCGGGGGCGCGCGGCCTGCACCGAGGTTTGACGGAAAGTGCACTGGCGGCAGTAGATCCTTCTCCCCTTGTGGGAGAAGGTGGCGGCCGAAGGCCGACGGATGAGGGGTCGCGCGGACGGTTCTGAGACACCCCTCACCCGACCTGCTTCGCAGGCCACCCTCTCCCGCAGGGGGAGAGGGGCGCGTTTCAGAGCCCCAGCCGCCTTGCCCGCCCGGCGATCTGCAGAGCCAGGCGCTCGGCGATCAGCTGGTCGGGAGACCCTGACGTCTTGCAGGCCTTGTCGGCGATCAGGATGTCCTGCTGCACGGTCAGCAGGTGTTCCAGCGTCCAGGCGCGGGCCTGGCGCAGGAACTCGCGTTCGGTCTTCCAGAACACGCCCGAGGCCTTGGCGGCGGCGCCCAGGTCGACGCCGTTCTTGTGCAGGGTCAGGGTGCGGCGCAGGCGGCCCAGATAGTAACCCATGGCCCGCACGGCGGCCGGACCGCCCTCGCCTTCCTGGGCGGCGCGGCGCAGGCCCGCCTGGGCCGCGGCGATCTTGCCGCCGAAGGCGTCGGCGGCCGCGTCGCTGAGCGAGGCCTCGGGTTCGACGCCGAGAAAATCGGTCAGGTCAGCGGGCGTGGCGACCACGCCGCTGTTGGGGCCCAGGTACAGCGCCAGCCGCTCGATCTCGGCGCGGGCGACGCCGCGCTCCTTGGGCAGGCGGTTGACGAACAGGTCCAGCGCCTCGCCGTTCAGGCTGACCCCGTCGCGCGAAAGCGCGTCGCGGGTCAGGCGCGCCATGTCGCCGACCTCGTCCTCGTAACAGGGGATGACGTAGCAGCCGCCGGCCTTCTCGGCCGTCTTGCGCAGGGTGGAGTCGCGGCCCAGGGCCCCGGCCTCGACCAGGAAGAAGGCCTCGGGGTTCAGGCGGCCCTCGACGTGAGCGGTCAGGGCCTCGGCGGCCTGCTTGTCGGGACCGGCCTTCTCGCCCATCAGCCGCAAGCGCACCAGGCGCTTGCCGCCCATCATCGACAGGGCGGCCAGCTCGTCTTCCAGACGGCCGGGCTGGCTGTCGAGGTCGCCCTCGGTCAAGAGGGCGGTGTCGAAGGGATCGTCGGGCCGCTCGACCACCTTGTGGGCGAGCTGGGTGGCGCGGTCGCGCACCACGCCCCGGTCCTTGCCGTAGATGACGACGGCGCGGATGTCGGGCGTCGGCTCCTTCAGGAACCGCTCGACTTCCTGCCGCTTGGAGAGAATGGCCACGAGGTCAGGCGGGCGCCTTGCCGGCCAGCCAGGCGGCCAGGTCCAGCTGGATCTTGCGGGCCACCTCGGCGGCGGCGCGCTCCTGACCGTCCTGCTGGGCGGAGATGGCGGCGTAGGGCTGGTCGGCGGAGTCGTAGGTGACCACCGCCGTCGTCGTGCCCTTGCGCACTTCCGAACCCGTCGTCGCGTCGGTGAGCTTCCACTCGACCTTCATGTTGAGCTCGTAGCGGTTGGCCACGTTGTCGACGCGAACGCCGCGGGCGAAGCGCTTCTCCTCGACCTTGTAGGTCAGGCGGTGCGAGGCCAGCACGTTGGGGTTCCGCGCCAGGGCGTCCTCAAGCTGCTCGCGCAGCAGGTAGCCGGCGCGGCCGTCGGCCGCCACAACCTCGATCGCGCCCAGGCCGCCGGTGACGCCCTGCTGGCCGTACAGCGGCGTGAAGCCGCAGGCCGACAGGGCCAGGGTCGAGAGAAGGGCGGCGGCCGCCAGGAGACGCTTCATGGATCAGTTCGCCACGATGTTGACGATGCGGTCTTTGACCACGATCACCTTGCGGACCGTGACGCCCTCAAGGTGGGCCATGACGGCGGGATCCGCCAGAGCGATTTTCTGCACCTCGTCGTCCGGGGCGCCGGCCTTGACCTTGATCTCGCCGCGGCGCTTGCCATTGATCTGGATCGGCAGCACGCGCTCGTCGTCGGCGGCCAGGGCCGGATCGGCCTTGGGCCAGGCGGCGTCGACCACCATGCCGGTGCGACCCAGGCGCGACCAGGCCTCCTCGGCCAGGTGAGGCGTGAACGGCGCGACCAGGCGAGCCAGGATGTCCAGCGCCTCGACGCGGGCGGCCAGCACGGCGTCCGAGCCGCCTTCGGCCGGAGCGGCCTTCAGGGCGTTCAGGAACTCGTACAGGCGCGCCACGCCGCTGTTGAAGCGGAAGCCCTCGATGCTCTCGGTGACGAAGCCGATCAGCTTGTGGGCCGCCTTGCGCAGGGCCAGGGCCGTCTCGTCGGCGTCGTCGTGGGCGAAGTCGCCGGCCGGCTGGCTGTCGAACTCGTTCCACAGGCGGTGGGTGAAGCGCCACGAGCCTTCGACGCCCGAATTGCTCCACTGCACGTCGCGCTCGGGCGGGCTGTCGCTCATCACGAACAGGCGCGCGGCGTCGACGCCGTAGGCCTCGAAGATGTCTTCCGGCGCGACGACGTTCTTCTTCGACTTCGACATCTTCTCGATGTCGCCGATGACGATCGGGGCGCCGGTCTTGGCGTGCTTGGCGGTGCGGACATTACCTTCCGCGGTGATCACCACGTCCGACGGCTCGACCCAGTCGCCGGCCTCGTCCTTGTAGGCCTCGTGGGTGACCATGCCCTGCGTGAACAGGCCCGCGAACGGCTCGTCCACCGACAGCAGGCCCTCGTCCTTCAGCGCCTTCGTGATGAAGCGGGCGTACAGCAGGTGCAGCACGGCGTGCTCGACGCCGCCGATGTACTGGTCGACCGGCATCCAGTGGTCGGCGCAGGTCTTGTCGATCGGCTCGGCCGCGGTCGGATCGGTGAAGCGGGCGAAGTACCAGCTGCTGTCGACGAAGGTGTCCAGCGTGTCGGTCTCGCGCTCGGCCGGGGCGCCGCACGACGGGCAGTTGACGTGCTTCCAGGTCGGGTGCCGCACCAGCGGATTGCCCGGCTTGTTGGGATCGAAGGTGACGTCCTCGGGCAGGGTCACCGGCAGCTGGTCTTCCGGCACGGCCACGGGGCCGCAGGCCTCGCAGTGGATGACCGGGATCGGGCAGCCCCAGTAGCGCTGGCGGCTGACGCCCCAGTCGCGCAGGCGATAGACGGTCGCGCCCTGGCCCTGGCCGGCCGCCTCGATGCGGGCGACGGCCTCTGTCTTGGCGGCCTCGACCTCCATTCCGTCCAGGAACTCGGAGTTGAAGATCTTGCCGGGGCCGACATAGGCCTCCTTGCCGACCGTGAAGGTCGCCGGATCCTCGCCGTTGGGCAGCACCACCGGCAGCACCGGCAGGTCGTACTTGCGGGCGAAGTCCAGGTCGCGCTGGTCGTGGGCCGGGCAGGCGAAGATCGCGCCGGTGCCGTAGTCCATCAGGATGAAGTTGGCGATCCACACCGGCAGGGTGATCGACGGGTCCAGCGGGTGCTTCACCCGCAGGCCGGTGTCGTAGCCCAGCTTCTCGGCGCCCTCGATCTCAGCCTCCGAGGTGCCGCCCTTGCGGCAGTCGGCGACGAAGGTCTGGACCTCGGGGTTCTCGGCCGCCAGCTGCTCGGCCAGCGGGTGCTCGGGGGCGATGCCCACGAAGCTGGCGCCGAACAGGGTGTCGGGACGGGTGGTGTAGACTTCCAGGCCCTCGGCCAGGCCGTCCGGCGCCTCGCCGTCGAACTGGAACTTGAAGCGCAGGCCCGTGGACCGGCCGATCCAGTTCTCCTGCATGATGCGGACCTTCTCGGGCCAGCGATCCAGGGTCTTCAGGCCGTCGATCAGGGCGTCGGCGTAGTCCGTAATCCGCAGGAACCACTGGGTCAGCTTGCGCTTCTCGACCGTCGCGCCCGAGCGCCAGCCCTTGCCGTCGATCACCTGCTCGTTGGCCAGCACGGTCATGTCGACCGGGTCCCAGTTGACCGAGGCTTCCTTGCGATAGACCAGGCCGCGCTTCAGCAGGCGCAGGAACCAGGCCTGCTGCTTGCCGTAGTATTCCGGGTCGCAGGTGGCGAATTCGCGCGACCAGTCGACCGACAGGCCCAGGGCCTTCAACTGCTCGCGCATCGAGGCGATGTTGTCGTAGGTCCAGCCCTTGGGGTGGACGCCGCGCTCCATGGCCGCGTTCTCGGCGGGCATGCCGAAGGCGTCCCAGCCCATCGGGTGCAGCACGTTGAAGCCCTGGGCGCGCTTGTAGCGGGCCACGACGTCGCCCATGGCGTAGTTGCGCACATGGCCCATGTGGATGCGCCCCGACGGGTAGGGGAACATCTCGAGCACGTAGTACTTCGGACGCGCGTCGGGAGCGATCGGCGTCAGGAAGGTGTTGGCGTTCGCCCAGGCGGCGCGCCACTTCGGCTCGGTGTCTTTGGGATTGTAGCGGGCCATGGAAACCAGAAGAGCTAGCGGACAGGGCGCGAAAGCGCGCCAGGGTTAAGTGTGAGCGGTTAACCCGCCCGGGCGCGCTCCAACTCTGCAAAGGGACGCGTTCCGCAATGCTCATAAGCGGTTTCGCGGCCGGGGCGCGTCTAAATATGCGAACGGGAGCCCCTTGTCGCCAGACGAGGGGCTCCCGCGCGGATCCTTCGGGACTTTGAAGAGCCCTTAGTTCCGGATGTTCGAGAGGCGAAGCTGACGCGCGCGGGTCAGGATGGCGTTCTCGATGTCGGTCGCCGTCTGGTCGGAGGCGGCCGTGTCGACCCAGGCGCCCGAGGCGTCCTTGGCCTGCTTGAAGATCGTGACGTTAAGGCCGTCGGCGCGCAGGCGGGTGTCCAGGATGTAGACCGTGGCCTTGAAGCGCTCGTCGGGCTTTTCCGGGTTGATGTACCAGTCGGTGACGATCACGCCGCCGTACGGGTCGGCCGAGGCCAGCGGCATGAAGGCCAGGGTGTCCAGCGACGCGCGCCACAGGAAGCCGTTGACGCCGATCGAGCCTTCGCTCGTGGCGGCCTTGGGGCTCTTCTTGAACAGGCCGAAGGGCCGGAAACCGGGCTCTTCGCTCTGGCTGGTGAAGGTCTTGGGCGGCTTGTTGCTGCTGCACGCGCCCACGCCGAGAACCGACAGCGCCAGCACGCCGGCGGCGACGCCGCGCAACATGGACCCACGCTCAAACGCCATAGTACCTCGCTCCAAAAATCTGCCGGCGCGTGCGCGCAGCCCAGGCGCGCCCCCGCAGCCGGAACGCGTCTATAGCATGGCCGCGCTGCGTCAAAACAGGAATCGCGTGACATGACCGCCACAGGCGCCGCTTGAATCGTAACCTGCGACGATCAGCGTGATCCAAGCCCTGTTGACCGCGTTGTACCAAGGCCTTTATTCGGCGTTCAGGGTGTCCGTACCTATATAGGGTTCGGGCAGGGGTTATTTTGGGGAATGGGTGTCGAGTGACGAAGGTCGCGACGCAATTCGTCTTGGCGGGCGCCGCCGCGCTGATCCTCACGGGATCGGCTTCGCTGGCTCATGCCCAGACCAAGACCCGCACCGCGCCGGCCACCGCCGACTTCACCGTCAAGAACGACTTCACCGCCTCGCAAGGCGCACCGTTCAGCCCGCAGAACCCCAAGAAGACCCTCGAATTCGACGCCCGCAAGGGCAAGTGGGGCCTCAAGCTCGACCTCGACCAGCCCGTGGGCCGCGAGATGGAGCTGAAGGACGTCCAGGCCGGGGCCTACTACAAGGTCACCCCGTCGATCCGCGTCGGCGGCGCCGTCGCCCTGGGCGAGAACAACCCAGTGGCCGCCGCCCGCAAGAACGAAACCCGCGAGCCCGCCCCGCGCGTGAAGCTGGAAACGGCGTTCAAGTTCTGATCCTCGGCGCTCAGGCGCCGAACCCTTCAATGCCCGCCAAGCCGTAGACGCCCGCGCCGACCAGCGCGTCGGCGGTCTTGGCATTGACGCCGCCCAGGGCGTAGACCGGCAGGGCCGCGCCCGCCGTGATCGCCGCCAGACCTTCGACGCCCAGCGGCGCGCCGGCCGAGGGGCTGTTGCTGGGAAAGACCGGCGAGACCACCACCGCCTCGACGCCGGCCAACTGCGCCGTCCGCACAGCCGGGGCGTCGTGCGCCGCCGCCGTAATCCGCCACGAGGGATGATCTCTGCGAAGCTCGGCGGCGCCGTCCGCCAGCCGCTGGGGCAGGTGAACGCCGCCCGCGCCGATCGCCTGCCCCAGGGTCGGATCCGCGCCGGCCAGCAGCAGCAGGCCGCGACGACGCGCGATCGCCGCCAGTCGCAGACCGCGCTCGACCGCGTCCGGCGCGTCGAAGGGCCGATAGACGATCCCCGCGCCCGCCGGCAGACGCTCGGCGACCGCCTCGGGGTCGGGAACCCGCAAGGGATCGGTGAAAAACAGCAGGCGCGGCAGGGGATCCCCTTGCCAGACCCATGGGCGAAGCCGCGCGGCCGTTCTAGAGAGGGTCTCCAGACTGCCTGTTTCCTGGTCCGACATGTCGCAAGCCCTGAACGCCATCCGATCCCGCATAGCCGCCGCCACACTCGCGGCCGCCCGGCCCGCCGACGCCGTCCAGCTGGTGGCGGTGTCGAAGCTGCAGCCGTGGGACCATATCGCCCCTGTGTTCGACGGGGGCCAGCAGGTTTTCGGCGAGAACCGGGTGCAAGAGGCCAAGGAGCGCTGGACGCCGCTGCGCGAGCGGATCGAGTTGCGCCTCATCGGTCCGCTGCAGACCAACAAGGCTCGCGACGCCGTGGCCTTCTTCGACGTCATCGAGACCCTGGACCGCGAGAAGCTGGCGCGGGTGCTGGCCGACGAGATCCAGGCGCAGGGGAGGGCCCCACGCCTCTACGTCCAGGTCAATACGGGCGAGGAGCCGCAGAAGGCCGGCGTCACGCCGGGCGAGGTCGACGCCTTCGTCGCCGCCTGTCGGGGCGCCTACGGGCTCTCCGTGGAGGGCCTGATGTGCATCCCGCCCGCCGAAGAGGACCCCGCGCCGCATTTCCGCATGCTGGCCGACATCGCCGCCCGCAACGGGATCGCCAAGCTGTCGATGGGCATGAGCGACGACTTCGAAACCGCCATCGCGTGCGGGGCCACCTCGGTGCGGGTGGGCTCGGCGCTGTTCGGGGCGCGGTAGCCGCAAGATCCTCCCCCTGAAGGGGGAGGTGGCCCGAAGGGCCGGAG
>CBINOL010000118.1:0-15346 GCA_966252285.1 uncultured Caulobacter sp. | reverse complement strand
ACGTCGATCGGGATGCCGCCGCGCGGGTACCAGTAGCCGCCGATGCGCAGCCAGCGGGGCTTGGCGACCTCGACGATCTTGCGGGCCACCTTGACCGTGCAGTCCTCGTGGAACGAGCCGTGGTTGCGGAAGCTGGTCAGATAGAGCTTCAGCGACTTGCTCTCGATCAGCCAGTCGCCCGGCGCGTAGTCGATGACGAGGTGGGCGAAGTCGGGTTGGCCCGTCACCGGGCACAGCGAGGTGAATTCGGGGGCGACGAAGCGCGCCAGGTACAGCACGTCGCTCTGCGGGTTCGGCACGGCCTCGAGCACGGCCTCTTCCGGGCTGGCGGGAGCGGCGACGGTCTGGCCCAGCTGGGTCACGGAAAGTTCGGTCATGGCGGCGATTTAGGCCTCCGCCCCCGGCGAGACAAGCGCCGGCGCCCTCGCTACGGTGTCGCAAACACTCGTTTGGGAGAGAAACGATGACCGGACGCGACTTCGACGGCTTCACGGTGGTGGTCACTGGCGCCTCGACGGGCCTGGGCCGGGCGATCGCGGTCGAGACCGCCCGCCGGGGCGCGGGCCTGATCGTCGTCAACTTCGCCCGCAGCGCGCAGGAGGCCGAAGAGACCGCCCGCCAGGTCGAGGCCCTGGGCGCCAAGGCCGTGCTGGCCCAGGGCGACGTCGCCGACGACGCCGACTGCCGGAAGATCGCCCAAGCCGCCGCGCCGTCGGGCCGCATCGACACCCTGTTCAACAACGCCGGCATGACCAAGTTCGCCCCGCAGCACGGCGACCTCGACGCGGTGAACGCCGAGGACTTCCTCAAGCTTTACTCGGTCAATGTCGTGGGGGCCTTCCAGATGACCCGCGCCGCCCGCACGCTGCTGGAGGCCGCGCCGCGTCCCGGCGCCGTGGTCAACACCAGCTCGATCGCCGGCGTCATGGGCAACGGCTCGTCGGTGCCCTACGCCGCGTCCAAGGGCGCCATGACGACCATGACCCTGTCGCTGGCCCGCGCCCTGGCTCCGAAGATCCGAGTCAACGCCATCTGCCCCGGCTTCATCGACACGCCGTGGTTCGGCAAGGCCATGGACGAGGATCGCATCGCCCGCCTGCGGGCCGGAGCCGCCGCCGCCACGCCTCTGCAGGTCGCCTCCACCGCCGAGGACGTCGCCGGCGCCGCGGTGTTCCTGGCCTCGCCCGCCGCTCGTCACGTCACCGGCGAGACCCTGCTCGTCGACGCCGGCATGCATCTGGGCGCCGCGACCTTGTCGATGCGCTGAAGTCGCACGCAAACGCCGATCAACAACTTCACGACAACTGTGGCCAATGCGCCGCTTCTGCAGCAAATGCGCCACAGTTGCCTAGGTTTTGAGCGATCCGTGTTCTTATTGCTGGCGCTGTGCCCCCGCTGATTGCAACTAAAGCATGGCCCGCGGTTAATCCCGGCTTGTGAAGGAACGCGCTTGCAGGCGCCGCACAAGTTGGGACCACACTCCCGGCGGGCTACACAAAAAAGGGGATAACACGGATGAAGATCTTCAAGCTCGCGCTGGCCGCCGCCACCGCCTCGGTCGCCCTCGGCGGCGCCGCGATGGCTCAGGAAGTCAGCCTTTCGTACAATGTCGGCGTCGCCAGCGACTACGTGTTCCGCGGCGTCAGCCAGACCATGGAAGACCCGCAAGTGTTCGGCGGCGTCGACCTCGGCTACGGCGTCGGCTACGCCGGCGTGTGGGCGTCGAACGTAGATTTCGGCACCGATGACCCGAGCGTGGAAGTCGACTTCTACGCCGGCGTGAAGCCGACCGTCGGCGACGTGTCGATGGACTTCGGCGTGCTCTACTACGGCTACTCGAAGGACAAGGGCCTGACCCCCGGCAAGTACAGCTACACCGAGCTGAAGGCCGCCGTGTCGAAGCCGTTCGGCAAGGCCACCCTCGGCGGCGCCGTCTACTTCTCGCCGGAATGGCCGGGCGACCTGTCGACCGCCGTCTACTACGAAGCCAACGGCTCGATCCCGCTGAACGACAAGTTCTCGCTGAGCGGCGCCCTGGGCAAGCAGACCATCGAGGACGGCGCCGACTACACCACCTGGAACCTCGGCGTCGCCTACGCCGTGACCGACAAGCTCGCGCTCGACGTCCGCTACTGGGACACCAGCGAGCATGACTTCGGCAGCATCTACGACTCGCGCGTCGCCGTGTCGCTGAAGGCTTCCTTCTAAGCCAAGGCCCTTCGGGACCAACGAACGAGCCGCCCGGGGTCAGCCCGGGCGGCTTTTTCTTTGCCCTGACGCGCGGCGACTAGCGTCCGGCCCAGGCCGCCTCGATCTCGGGCGTGTCGACCAGCAGGGCGAAGGACAGGCCCAGGCTCTTCAGCGCGCCCTCGTGCAGGTCGGGCTCGTAGGCCGCGCAGGCGTCGCCCGCGACGAAGACGTGATAGTCGCGGTGGAAGGCGTCGCGCACCGTGCTGTCCACGCAGCATTCGGTGGTCAGGCCGCAGACCACCAGGGTGTCCACGCCCCGCGCCCGCAGCCGGACGTCGAGATCGGTGCCCACGAAGGCGCTGTAGCGCGGCTTGCGGATCACCAGTTCGCCCGGTTCCGGCAAGGGGCCGTGGAAGTCGGCGCCGCGCGCGCCCTTGCGACAGATCACCCGTTCGATCTCGGGATCGCCGCCGCGCCGGCGCATGCGCTCCAGCACCACCGGCGGATCGGTGTCGGGCGCAGTCTCCAGGCCGACGAACACCACCGGCGCGCCGGCCGCCCGCGCCGCGGCGGCCAGCCGCTGGGCCTGGCCCAGCGCCGCTTCGGCGGCCGACAGGTCGACGCCGAAGCGGCCGATGACGCCGTCGGGCGCGGCGAAGTCCACCTGCATGTCGACGATCACCAGCGCCGTCCGCGCCGGGGCGATCCAGGCGGCCAGGCCGTCCTGGGCGATGATCGGGGTGGCGTTCATGGATAGGCCTCCCGCAGGCCCGGCAGGATCTCGGCGCCGAACATCGCCAGCCCGGCCTCGTAGTCGGGGAAGATCAGCATCAGCCCGTCCAGCTCGCAGGTTTCGACCAGGTCCCGGATCTTGCCGCCGCAGGTCGCCGGCGCGCCGATCACGGTGCGGGTCATGAACGCGCCCTGCCGCGCGGCCGTCTCGGCCAGACGCTCGGGCGGCACGCCCCAGTTGGACAACATGGTGGTGACCGCGCCCATGTCCACCCCGTCGCGATAGCGATCCGCCAGGTCTTGCGCCCCCTCGTCGGTGTCGGCGTGGACCACGGTGCACATGGCGTAGGTCCGGATGGCCTTGCCCAGCTCAGCCGCCCGCGCCTTGGCCCGGCGGCTGGCGTCGCGCAGGGCCGCCTCGTCCTCGCCGCCGATGAAGCAGGCGTCGGCCTCGGCCACGGCGAAGGCGAAGCCGCGCTCGGAGACGCCGGCGCAGATCAGGTCCGGACGCGGCCTGCTGAGCGGCTTGGGCTTGGACTGGCAGTCGGTCAGGGTGAAAAAGCGGCCCTCGTGGCTGACGCTGTCCTCGGTCCACAGGCGCTTGACCAGGCGCGTCCACTCCTCGGCCAGGGCGTAGCGGTCGTCGTGATCGAGACCGTCGTCCCAGGCGCCCATCTGGGCGAACTCGTCGCGATAGGCCCCGGCGACGATGTTCAGGCCCGCGCGACCGCCGCTGATGTGGTCGAGCGTCGCGATCATCTTGGCGGCCACGGCGGGGTTCTGCAGCAGCGGGTGCAGTGTGGCCCAGATCTTCACGCGGCTGGTGGCCTCGGCCAGGGCGGCCATCAGGGTCACCGATTCCAGGGCTGCGCCCCAGTGGTCGGTGTCGCCGCCGAAGCCGCGGAACTTGGCCATCGACATCACGAAGTCCAGGCCGATCTGGTCGGCCAGAACGGCGGCGGCGCGGTTCTGCGGATAGAGGCCGTCGAGCGGCGGCGTCGTGCTGGAGACGATCCAGCCGCCGTTGGCCACGGGCAGGAAGACGCCGAACTCCTTGCGCCCGCCGTCGTACCCCATCGTCGCCTCCACGCCCGCTCGCTCAACTTCGAGTCAGGCGCGACCATAGACCAAAAGAGTGACAGCGCGAGGCCGCCCTCAGGCGTCGGCGACGGCCTCGGCCTGCGCCTCGCCCGCCGCCGCGCGCGGCTTGGGCGGACGCATCAGCAACACGGCCACGAACACCACCGCCGTCAGCGCCGCGAACAGCTGGAAGGTCGGGGTGAAGCTGCCCAGCCGGTCGCGCATGAAGCCGCCGATGAACGGCCCCGCCGCCGACACCGCGCCCACCAGGCAGACCAGCGAGAACAGCTCGACGTTGTTGCGACGGCCGAAGTAGTTCAGCAGCAGCAGGCTGACGGCCAGAACGGTCAGGCCAAAGCCCAGGCCCACGCCCACGGCGTACAGCGCCTGCAGCGGCAGGGTGGTGGCGTGCGCCAGGGCCAGCAGGCCCGCCACCAGCAGGCCCTGGGCCAGCACCAGCAGCCAGCGCGGATCGATGCGGTCGCCCACGGCGCCGCCGGCCATGCGCGCGGCGACCTGCATCAGGCCCTCGGCGCTGAGCGCCCCGGCCGCCACGACGCCGGCCACGCCCAGCTGCGTCAGGTGCGCCTGGGTCAGGCTGGCGGCGGTGACCCCGGCCAGCAGGTGGCTGAAATAGGCCGCCACCAGGATGGCGAACTGCGGGGTGCGCACCGCGTCGCGGACGCTCCAGTCATGGTCGGTGCGATAGACGCGCGGATGGGCCGGGGCGGCCTTGGCCTCGGCGGCGGTCAGGCGGTCCATGGCCCGGCCGGCCTCCTCCAGCCACTTCGGGCCGCCGACCACGGCGGCGCACAACAGGCCCAGCAGGCCGATGACCACCGCCTGCAGCGCCCAGTACATCCGCCATTGGCCGTCGAACGCGCCCTGGCTGGCCAGCACCAGCAGCGGACCGGCGACGCCGCCCAGGGCGCCGCTGGTGAAGTAGACGCCGAACGGCAAGGCCCTCTGGCGGAAGATCGCCGACAGCACGTGGGTGCCCGGGATCAGGGCCGCGGCCTGGAAGCCGATCCCCAGGAGGGCCGTGGCCAGGAAGTAGCCCGGCAGGCTCTGCACCTTGGCCAGCAGGACCAGGCCCGCGGCCATCACGGCCGCGCCCGCCACCAGCGTGGCGCGCACGCCCCAGCGGCGGATCAGCAGCGTCGGCAGCCAGGACGAGGCGCCGGTGGCCACGCCCATGACGGTGAAGCCCAGGAACGCGTTCTGCCAGCTCCAGCCCAGTTCCGGTACCATGGCCGGGATCATCACGCCCAGCGACGAATAGGTCGCCGCGGTGATCAAGAACAGCAGCAAGCTGAAGGCGCCCAGCAGCAGCCAGGGGCGGTGCTGGATCTGGTGGTCGGTCATCAGAAGCGCCTTGCGAGGGTGATCCGCCACTCGCGCCCCTTGCCGGGCAGGGCGGCGAGGTTGGCGTAGGTGTCGGCGACGGGCGTGAAATAGAGCTCGCCCAGCAGGTTATCGACGTTGAGCGTGGCCGTGTAGGGGCCGTTCTCATAGGCCAGCGAGCCGTTGACGACCGCATAGGCCGGATAGACCACCGCGTTCGGCACCGTGCCCGAGGTCTTGGTCACGTGGGTCACGCCCAGGGTTCCGTAGAGCTTGCCCCAGTCGTGCTGGTCCGAGGCGTAGGCGCCGTACAGGCTGACCACCGACTTCGGGATCAGGGTGTAGTCGTAGTCGCCCGGCCGGATGCTGGCGAAGCTCCACACCACGTACGAGCCGCCATAGCCCTGCGCGCCGCTGACGCCGGCCGTATAGATCGGCACGTACTGGAACGAGGTGTCGGGGCCCTTCACCGTGGTGCGCTGGGTGTTGCCCGAGAAGGTGAAGCTGAAGTGCTGGCTGGCCAGCCACTGCACTTCCAGCTCGACGCCCTTCGAGCGCGTGCCGGCCGGATCGCCGTTGATGCCCATCAGCTGGGTGCGGTTCTGGCGGTAGCCGGCCAGCGAGCCGATCAGCGCGCCCTTCAGCCACTGGAACTTCACCCCGGCCTCGGCCAGGTCGCTGTCCGACAGCCAGGCGTCGCCGGCGTCGGCCACCAGACCCGGATTGACGTCGCCGGCCTGGCTCATCTCCAGAGCGCTGGCCTTGGCGTACGACACGTAGGGCATCAGGCCGAAGGGCGCCTTGTAGGTGACGCTGGCGGTATAGGTTCCCTTGCCCTTGGCGGCATGCTGCTCGCCCGGCGTCGTGAAGCTCAGCGAGCCGGTGTCTTCCGACGTCACGTCGTAGTCGTCGTAGCGGCCGCCCAGCATCAGGTTCAGCTTCTCGCCGACCTTGATGTCGGTGGTGAAGAAGATCCCGGCTTGGGTCCACTTGGTGTGGTTGTCGTTCTCCCAGGTCATCGACGGATCGGTGAACGGGCTGCCGATCAGGTCGGTGGCGGTCTGGCCCACCGACAGGTCGCGGCGGTCCAGCGCGATCAGGCCGCTGTTGTAGCTCTCGCGCCGGCGGCCCTTGAACGAGCGGTACGAGGCGCCGACGAACGAGTGGGCGACCACGGCGTCGTCGAGGAAGCGATTGGCGAACTCATAGGTCGCGCGGGCCTCCCAGACCTTGCTGTCGAAGCGCGCGGGATAGCCGTACGAGACGAAGCGCCTGTTCTCCAGGTCGTCGTAGAACAGCTGCAGCTTAATCGCGCTGTCGGGCGACAGCTTCCGGGCGATGTCGAAATAGAGGGTGTTGGTCGCCGTCTTCGAGAAGTCGGCGCCCGAGATGTAGACCGTGCGCGGCGACAGCTTGGTCGTGCCCACGCCCGTGTCCAGAGTGTGGGCCGCGTCCGTGGACGGAAAGCCGTAATAGGGCAGATACAGCGCCCCGCCGATCTCGCTGGGGGTCAGGCGGCCGTTGCCGTCGGCGTCCACCAGGCTGGTGTCGCGGCCTGTGATGTAGGTGCCGTTGTCGATCAGGTCCTGGGTCAGGCGGTTCCAGCCGGCGGTCTGCACGTCGCCCTTCGAGCGATAGACCATGGCGCCCAGCGCCGTGCTCCAGCCGTCGCCCAGATCGAAGTCGGACGACACCTGCAGGGTCTGCCGGCGCGGATAGATGCCACGATAGTAGCTGTGGCTGTCCTCGACCTCGCCATAGACATGCACCCCGCCGACGACGTCGCCGAAATTGGCGGGCAGGCCGATCTGGGCGGTGGCGTTCTTGCGATTGTAGCTGCCGAAGGTGGCGGTCAGTTCGCCCTCGGGCTCGGTCAGATAGCCGCCCTCGCCCTTCCCGGACTTGGGGATGAAGTTCAGCATGCCGCCGACCTTGCCCGAGCCGTAAATCGGGGTGGGCGGACCGCGCACGATTTGGATCTGGTCCGCCGCGCCGATCGGCGTCGAATAGGTGCCGCGGTTCTCGATCCGCTTGAAGCCGCGGAAGTAGTTCTCGGCCAGGGTGCCGCGGATGTTGAGCGCACCGGGCACGCCGTAGAAGCTGGCGGTGTAGGTCCCCGGCGACACCGCCGTCAGGCCGTCGATGGTCTCGATGCCGTAGCGCTGCAGCGTCAGGTCCGAGACGAAGCTGGCCGAGCGCGGCGTCTCGATCAGCGGCTTGTCGAGGCCGAACACCGTGTCGTTGGGCTGCTTTTCCAGAAGGCCGGCGTTGCGGTCGCGGGCCACCACCACCACCGCGTCGACTTCCGCCAGCTGGTCGTCGGCATGCGCGGCCGAGACGGCGAAGGCGCCCAGGGCGCCCAAGGCGGCGGTGGCGAGCAGGACGAGGCGGCGAGACATGCGAGCGGGCTCCGGAGAGCGGGACCACGGCCCCGCCTCGCCGCACCAAATGGGGATGACTTGACGTTCGTCAAAATTCCTTCTGACATTTTAGAATGGATTGCCAAAGCCTGTGTCGGGAAAGCCTCACAGTTGGCGGGATATTCCGCCTCGCCGCCTCAGGCCGCCAGCCGCCTGGCCTCGATCACGCGCGAGGCGGCCTGCACCCGCAGTTCGTAATGGTCGCCCTGCGTCACGTCTTGAACGTTGCGAGGGCGATGGGCGACCACGTTGACGCCGCCCGCATGACGCAGGCTGTCGAACAGGATCCCCGCCTCGCCGGCGGCCCGCACGCCCTCGCCCAGCACCTGGCCGGCCGCGTAGTCGTCGCTGGCGTAGACCTCGGGCCGCGCCGCCTGCCGACCACGGATGTCGAGATACTCGCCCTCCAGCCGCGCGGTGTAGACGCGGTACTGACGGCTGATCGTCGCCGCGCCGGTGGCGACCGCCTCGCGACGCAGGTGGTGGGCCACCTCGGCCACGGCCGTCGTCAGGCGCTCGGCGGCGTACCAGGCGCCAAGGTCCGGACCGTTGAAGCGCATGCCGCCCGGCGCCACGTGCAGGAAGGACGCCATGACGATGCTGGCGTTGGGACGGCCGTAGACCCGCTCCTCCATCGGCAGGCGGGCTATGCGCTCGGCCACCAGCCGGTCATTGGTCCAGCCGGAAAGCTCCATCACCGCGTCGAGATCGGCCGCCGTCGCCACGGTGTCGAACAGGCCGATCGGCGGAAAGCGCGACGGGATCAGGCGAAAGGACGGCCGGGGCGCCGGCGCGTGGGGCTCGTCGCTCACGAGAAGACGATCTCGGCGTCTTCGTAGGGACGGAAGTCGCGGTCGAGATCGCCCGGCGGCATGTAGAGCCCGCCCCGCGCGGCGTCGAGGAAGCGGCGCAGGCTGACGAGGCCGTCCTGCGTTCCGCAGGTCAGAAGCTCGACCGGCGCGCGGCCGCCGAACAGCGGCGCGGCGTGGGGGCTGCGCAGCCAGGCGATCCCCTCGCGCTCGCTGGCATGCAGCACGCCCAGCGCCTGGTGCACGCCCAGCACCGCCGAGATGCGGGTCAGCATGTCGAGGTCGAGGGTGATGTCGCGATGCTCCCGCACCGCCTTGATCCAGTTGTAGTAGGTCGAGCGCGACGGCAGGCCCAGCACCAGCAGGCGCTCGTCCTCGGTCAGGCCCCACAGGTCGGCGATCGACAGGAAGGTGCGAAGACCAGGACCGCTGAGCCGCCGGCGGTTGGCGGGCGAGAACCGCGACAGGTCCAGCACGCCCGGACCGGCGGCGACCTCGACGGGTTTGCGCTTGGCGTTCGACATGCGGGCCTCCATCCAGATCCACATATAGTCCAAATTTGGACTTTATGGAAGATGGCGATGGACAGCCCCCTTCCCCCTTGATGGGGGGAAAGGCCGGGGATCGGGGTGAAGCGACGGTTCAGGAGAGTGCGCGACGGCCAACGCCGCACCACCCCCACCCAACCCTCCCCCATCGAGGGGGAGGGCTCAGGCAGTGACTAGGCCTCGACCGGCGGCCGCTGTACGGCCTCGGGGGTAACGCTCAGCACGCGCATCATCGCGGCCTTGGAGGCCTCGACGTCGCCGCTGGCGATGACGTCGGCGACCTCGCGGTGCTGCTCGATGTCGGCCATCAGCTCGGCCTCGGTGGCCCCGCCGAACGAGAACACCCAGAAGCGGGCGGCCTTGTGCTGCAGGGGGATCAGGATGCGGGCCAGGGCCAGGTTGCCCGAGGCGCGGGCGACGGCGGCGTGGAAGCGCTGGTCCATGGCCACCAGGGCCGGCAGGTCGCGGGCCTTGGCGGCGGCCTCGGCGTCGTCGAACACGGCCTTGATGGCGGCGATGTCGGCCTTGGAGGCGTGGCGGGCGGCCAGGCCCGCGCAGTGCGGCTCGATCAGGGCCCGGGCCTCGTAGCCCTGGCGCAGGTCGACGAGGTCCAGCGGCGCCACCGTGGTGCCCGAGCGGGCGCGGCGGATGACGAGACCCTCCAGCGCCAGGCGTCCGAGGGCGTCGCGCACCCCGGCCAAGCCCGCGTCGTAGCGGGCGGCCAGCGACTGCTCGTCCAGCCGCGCGCCCGGCGGCAGCTCGCCCAGGATCAGGTCGAGCAGGATCTTCTCGTAGACCTTGGCCTTCTGCAGGTCGGGCGACCAGTCCTCCAGGCCCGACGACGAGCAGACGTCCAGCACCAGCATGCGCGAGCGCGCGCCGCCAGCGACGTTGTAGGGGGCGTCGTCAGGGGCCCGAGGGGGCGAAGGCTGGCGCACGGAACCGCTCCGAAGATTGTCCTCGGACTGATAGGTAGGCTGAAATGTCAGTTTCGCCTAGAGGCAACGCGCCCGTAAGGGGTTGGGCGGAGGCGTCCGCGAGCCGAAAGACGACGGGACAAAACCTCGCCCTTCGACAGGCTCAGGGTGAGGTTTTCCAGCACCCTGGCCGTCCATGATCCTCATCCTGAGCTTGTCGAAGGACGAGGATCACGCACCGAAAGCAGTCAGGCGCCCTGCATCGGCGGCTGGAACAGGCCGGTGGGCGAGGCCGTGAAGATCTCGCAGCCGTCTTCCGTCACGCCGATCGAGTGCTCGCACTGGGCCGACAGCGACTTGTCGCGGGTCACGGCGGTCCAGCCGTCGCCCAGCACCTTCACCGCCGGCTTGCCCAGGTTCACCATCGGCTCGACGGTGAAGAACATGCCGGCCTTCAGCACCGCGCCTTGGCCGGGACGGCCGAAGTGCAGGATGTTGGGGGCGTCGTGGAACACCTTGCCCAGGCCGTGGCCGCAGAAGTCGCGCACGACGCTGCAGCGCTGGGCCTCGACATAGGACTGGATGGCGTGGCCGATGTCGCCCAGGGTCGCGCCCGGCTTCACGGCCGCAAGGCCGCGCGCCAGGCTTTCGTAGGTGATGTCCACGAGGCGACGGGCGCGCGGACCGACCTCGCCGACGCCGTACATGCGCGAGGTGTCGCCGTGCCAGCCGTCGACGATGACGGTGACGTCGATATTGGCGATGTCGCCCTCGCGCAGGGTCCAGTCGCCCGGGATGCCGTGGCAGACCACGTGGTTGCGCGAGATGCAGACCGTCTTGGGATAGCCGCGATAGAACAGGCAGGCCGGCAGGGCGCCGTGATCGAGGATGAACTCGCGGGCCAGTGCGTCCAGGTGGTCGGTCGACACGCCGGGCGTGACGTGCGGGATCAGCATGTCCAGGCACTCGGCGGCCAGACGGCCGGCGCGGCGCATGCCCTCGAAGTCTTCGGGCTTGTGGATCTTGATCTGGCCCGTGCGGGTCTCGGTCTCGATCTCGAAGGCGTCGTCGAGGGTCATGGGCGTTCAATCTCAAACAGGGGCGCGGCCACGCGGGCGCGCCGGAAACACTGGATGCCGGTCGGGCTTATGTCGCGACCATAGCATGAAATTTCAACTGGGGGCGCCGTCGAGGCTCCCCCCCTTCCCCCTTTGATGGGGGAAGGGTCGGGGATGGGGGTGACAGCGGTTCAGGACATGGCGGAGGCCGAACCGCCGCGATCACCCCCACCCCAGCCCTCCCCCATCAAGGGGGAGGGAGCGCCTCACCGACGCCAAGCGATCGGCCGTGCGATCCGGATCTCCTGCGTGCTCATCGCGCAGGCCCAGACCATGATCTCCACCCCCGCCTCGGCGGCGACGTCGAGGCCGCGTGCGAAGGCCGGATCCAGTTCGCGGCAGGCCTTGAACTCTTCGCAGTCCTCGCGCTGCACGACGAACAGCGCCACGGCGCGATGACCCTCGCGCACCTGGGCGGCGAGGTCCTCGAGGTGGCGGGTCGAGCGGGCGGCCTTGCAGTCGGGAAACTCGGCTAGGCCCGGGCTGCGGGAAAGGTGGACGTTCTTGACCTCCAGCCAGCACGGCGGCCGGTCGGGATCGGTGAGCAGAAAGTCGACGCGGCTGGCGGCGGCGTACTTCACCTCGGGCCGGATCGAGGCGTAGCCGGTCAGCTCCGGGATCACCCCGCCGACCAGGGCCTCGGCCACCAGCTTGTTGGGCAGCAGGGTGTTGATCCCCACCAGGCCCGTCCCGTCGGGACCGGCGGCCTCGACCAGTTGCAGCGTCCAGGCCAGCTTGCGCTTGGGATCGTCTGAGTGAGAGACCCACGCCCCCTGCCCCGGCAGGTTCACGCCCAGCATGGCGCCGGAGTTGGGGCAGTGGGCAGTGATCTCGCGGCCGTCGTCCAGCACCAGGTCGCAGAAGAACCGCTTGTAGCGCTGGACGATGCGACCGCGGGTCAGCGGTTGCGGAAGACGCACGACGTCGAAGGCGTCAGTTCGTGGAACCGCCGTCGGGCGCGTCGGTGTTGTTGGGCGCGCGGCCGTCGAGCAGGGTGCGGGCGGCTTCCTTGTCGAGGTCGCGCTGGGCGGCCGTAGTGCAGACCCGCACCGGACGGTTGCTGCCGACGACGCGCTCGCGGCGGCAGACGACGCCGGCGTTCTTCTTCTCGGCCTTCTTGTCGGCGGCGGCCGGCGCGGCGGCGGCGTCCGTCGGGGCAGCGGTCTGGGCGGCGGCCGAACCGGCCACGGCGAGGGAGATCAGGGCGGAAACGACAAAGGCGCGCATCACGGCTCAATGGCTAAGCTGAAAGATGCAGCGATAAGCTGTCAGCCCGACCCGGGTGTCAATCGGGGGTTGGACGCGCCCAACCAGGATTGCCAACCACGATTGATCGCACGACGCCGTTGCCGCCCGGTCGGGCTGGCCTTAAGTCCTGATGTCGACAACCGGGAGCCACGCGTATGACGGCCAGCAAGGATCGAGTGACGGCGGCGGTGCTGATCATCGGCGACGAGATCCTGTCGGGCCGCACCCAGGACGTGAACCTCAACGCCATCGCCAAGTACCTGGCGACCTACGGCGTGGACCTGTGCGAAGCGCGGGTCGTGCCCGACGTCGAGCAGGAGATCGTCGATGCGGTCAACGCCCTGCGGACCAAGTACGACTACCTGATCACCACCGGCGGCATCGGCCCCACGCACGACGACATCACCGCCGATTCGGTGGCCAAGGCCTTCGGGGTGACGGCCCCCGAGCATCCCGAGATCATGGCCATGCTGCGCGAGCGCTGGGGCGAGCCCAACGCCGCCCGCCGCCGCATGGCCCACGTGCCCGAAGGCGGCAGCCTGGTGAAGAACCCGGTGCAAGGCCCGCCCGGCTTCCAGAAGGACAACGTCTTCGTACTGGCCGGCGTGCCGGCGATCATGCGCGGCATGCTCGACGACGTCGGCCCGCGCCTGCGCACCGGCGCTGTCGTGGTGGCCACGACCGTGCGCGTCACGGGCACCGGCGAGGGCACGATCGCCGCCCCGCTGGAGGCCGTCGCCAAGGCCCATCCGGACCTGTCGATCGGCAGCTATCCGTTCTTCGCCCCGCCGGACGTCTACGGCGCCAGCCTCGTCATCCGCGGCCGCGACCCGGCCGAGGTCGAGGCCGCCGCCGTCGAACTGGAAAAGACCCTGGCCGACCTGGGCGTCTCCAACGTCGAACGGCTGGAGGCCTGATCCCAGGCCTACTCCTCGTCGGCCGCCAGCAGCGACTGGGCCAGGCCCAGCAGCGCCCGCTGGGTCTTGGGGCCGGCGGCGGCGTAGGCGTGCAGCAGGTCGAGCGCGCCGGGCAGGGTCAACGCCGCCAGCATGGCCGAATCCTCGCCCGACGGCGCGTCCTCGCCGACCAGGGCGGCCACCGTGGTCTCCAGCCGGCCGGCGATGCGCACCAGCATCGAGGCCGAGACGCGGTTCTCGCCCCGCTCGTATTTCTGGATCTGCTGGAAGGTCAGGCCCAGCGCCGCGGCCAGGTCGTCCTGGCTGACCTTCAGATAACGACGACGAATACGGATGCGGGTTCCGACCGCAAGGTCGATGGGATCCGGGCCGGTTGTCGTCATCGATATTGTCCGAAGCTCACAGAACTCGGCTATCTATCGACGTAGCCGTCACCGGCCGCAACGCACCTCCCTCTTAGATCGAGTAGTTTCCTTCCGCTCGCCCTCATGCCCGACACGCCCCACATCGCCGCCGGCTTCGAACTGTTGACCAAACGCGAACGGGAAGCCCTTCGCCTCGTCAGCGAACACAGGCTTTCCAAGGAAATCGGCCCGCTCATGGGGGTCTCCAAGTCGCGCGCCGACGCCCTGGTCGAAAGCGCCTGCCGCAAGCTCGGCGTCAACGGCCGGCGGGCCGCCGCCCGCGTTCTGAGCGAGCACGAGCGCGTCGCCGGGGCCGTGGGATTCGCGCCCGGCGACTATGGGATTCGATCCCACCCCGATCCAATCGGACTGGCGGGCGCCCCGCCCTCCTCGCCACCGTCGGCCTCGCAATCAACCGAGGCCTTCGACCCCAGTGAAAGAGTTTCCCGACAACACCATCCCGCCGCCGGCGAACACGACCAGCCTGCAGGAGCACCGACTGGGTCTGCTGGTCTGGAAGGCCCGCCAGATCCGCCAGGCGGTGACCGCCTTCGAGCAGGCCTGGCCGCCCCTGCCGCCGGAACCGGCGCTCCCGACCTTCGGCTGGTCGCAGCTGCAGCGCCAGCTGACCGACCTGGCCCCGCCGGAACTGCAGCCGCTGGTGGCCGACCTCGTCTCGGCGATCCGCAAGGAATCGGCGGCCAAGCCGGCCGAGATGGTGCTGAGGGAGATCCTGACCATCACCGCCACGGTGCTGGACGATGGCTTCCGCGAGAAATACGCGGAGGATCCGACCATGCTCTGACCCCCGCCTTCCGCCTCCTGGCCGTCCTGGCCATCGCGCTCGGCTTCGCCATGCTGATCGGCGGGCTGCTCAGCGCCCGCCAGGTGGTCGAGCTCTTCCAGAACCTGCGCCACGGCTGAGGCCGCCTTCCCCAGGAGGCGCCCGCCGGCGCCTTCGATCATCGTCCGGACCGCGCCTGCCGGAGCGCCGGACTTCCGAGGGGACACCGCTTCATGAACCGCCGTATCGTCGCCGAGCACCTGGCCACCCGCCTGTTCACCGCCGAGGAGGCCGTGGACAACACCCTGGCCGCCATGGGCGAGCTGATCGCCGCCATGCCCCGCGCCCGCCTGGAGGCCAGGGTCGCCGCCGGGGTCGGCCAACAGGCCGTCGACCACGTGATGGAGGCCGCCTCGGGCCTGGCCGACGTCCGCCGCTCGCTGATCGCCGCCCACGGCGCCCTGGCCGACGCCAAGGACCAGATCGGCCTGCGCCGCGTCACCCTCGTGGGCGGCGGCGACAAGGCCGAGGACGGCGATCCCACCCGCACCGGCTTCCTGGAGGTGGTGAAGTCGGCCTGACCGCTCCCCCTATCGACCGTCGCGATTCGTCGCGACAATGGCCCCCGGACACAGTTCGGGGGCCTCATGTTCAGCATCCTGCCGACCCAGCTCGGCGCCGGCGCGATGTTCGTGGTCTGCGGCGCGGCGCTGTGGATGGGCGGCCGGCTCGAGCGCCTCTTGGCCATCGCCACCATGCTGGCCTGGGTCGCCTCGGCCCTGGCCGAGATCGAGGACAAGAGCCTCACCCAGTGGGGCATCTTCGCCGTCGACCT
>CBINOL010000117.1:0-15370 GCA_966252285.1 uncultured Caulobacter sp. | reverse complement strand
CGACTTGGCCACGACGTCCTGGACGCCCAGGGTTTCGAGAACCGCGCGCATCGGAACACCGGCGATGACGCCCGTGCCCGGAGGGGCAGCGCGCATCATGACCTTACCAGCGCCCCAACGGCCAGCGCCGTCGTGGTGCAGGGTGCGCGACTCGCGGAGCGGGACGCGGATCATGGTCTTCTTGGCTTCTTCGGTCGCCTTGCGGATGGCTTCCGGCACTTCACGCGCCTTGCCATGACCGAAGCCGACGCGGCCCTTTTGGTCGCCAACGACCATCAGAGCAGCGAAGCTGAAGCGACGGCCGCCCTTCACGGTGGCGGCGACGCGGTTGATGTGGACGAGCTTTTCGACGATGTCGCTGTCGACCCGCTCTTCGGGGGCGTTGCGGTCGCGACGGTCACGGCGTTGACCGCCTTCACCGCGCTGTTGGTCACCACGAGCCATTGTGTTTCCCTTAGAAGTTCAGGCCGGCTTCGCGCGCGGCGTCGGCCAGGGCTTTCACCCGTCCGTGGAAGATGTAGCCGCCACGATCGAAGACGACGTCCTTGACGCCCTTTTCGATCGCGCGCTCGGCGACGAGCTTGCCGACGGCGGCCGCAGCGTCCTTATCCGCGCCCTTGCCTTCGGCTTCCAGGGTGGAAGCCGACGCCAGGGTCACGCCGCGTTCATCATCGATGACCTGGGCGTAGATGTTCTTGGACGAGCGGAAGACCGACAGACGCGGACGGCCGTTGGCCAGCGACTTGAGGCGGGTCCGGTTGCGCTGAGCGCGCTTGGCCGCCGATTCACGAGGAGAGAGCGCCATGGCTTACTTCTTCTTGCCTTCCTTGCGGCGAACCTTCTCGCCAGCATAGCGCACGCCCTTGCCCTTGTACGGCTCAGGCGGACGAATGCGACGGATCTTCGCGGCAATCTCGCCGACCGCCTGCTTATCGATGCCGGCGATCTTGATTTCGGTTTGCTTCGGCACAGCGAAGGTGACGCCGGCCGGAGCCTCAACGTCCACGTCGTGGCTGAAACCGAGTTGGAGGCTCAGGGCGGTGCCCTTCATGGCGGCGCGGTAACCGACGCCGACCAGCTCGAGGCTTTCCTCGAAGCCGGCGGTGACGCCGTGCACCATGTTGGCCACCAGAGTGCGGGACAGACCCCACATGCCCTTGGCGCGCTTGGTGTCGACGCGCGGAGTCAGCAGGAGCTCAGCGCCCTCTTGCTTGACTTCGACTTCGTCGGCGATCGTCCACGACAGCTGACCCTTCGGGCCCTTCACCGTGACCGTCTGACCCGCGAGCGTGACTTGCACGCCCGAGGGGATTGCGACGGCTTTCTTACCGATACGTGACATGCTCTTTCCCTCCCGCGCCTAGTAGACGCGGCAGAGGACTTCGCCGCCGACGTTAGCGTCGCGTGCAGCGGTGTCCGACATGACGCCCTTCGGCGTCGAAAGGATCGAGATGCCCAGGCCGTTCTTGATCGGCTTGAGGTCCTTGATCGACGAATAGACGCGACGGCCAGGCTTGGACACGCGGCTGATCTCGGCGATCACGGGCTCACCGTCGAAGTACTTGAGCTCGATCTCGAATTCGGGGAACGCACCGGGCTTCTCGACCAGCGAGTAGCCGCGGATGTAGCCTTCGTCGGCCAGCACGTCGAGGACGCGAGCGCGCAGCTTGGAAGCCGGCGTCGAGACCTTGTTGCGCTTGCGCGTGGCGGCGTTCTTGATGCGAGCGATCATGTCGCTCAGGGGGTCGTTCATCGACATCTGATCGTCCTCACCAGCTCGACTTGACGAGGCCGGGGATCAGGCCTTGCGAACCAAGTTCGCGAAGGGCCACACGGCTCATCTTAAGCTTGCGGTAATAGGCGCGCGGACGGCCCGTGACTTCGCAGCGGTTGCGGATGCGGATCGGCGAGCTGCTGCGGGGCAGCTTCGCCAGCTTGAGGCGAGCCTCGAAGCGTTCCTCGAGCGGCAGGGTCTCGTCGTTGGCGATCGCCTTCAGCGCAGCGCGCTTCTCGGCGTATTGCTTGACGAGAGCCTTGACGGCCTCGTTGCGGTTGACGGCGCTTTTCTTGGCCATGGTTTCTTTCCCTTCCCGCTCTCTTAGTTGACGAACGGGAACTGGAATTCCTTCAGGAGAGCCTTGGCTTCCTGGTCGGACTTCGCAGTGGTGCAGACGATGATGTCCATGCCCCAGATCTGCTCGATCTGGTCATAGTTGATTTCCGGGAACACCAGGTGCTCCTTCAGGCCCATGGCGTAGTTGCCACGGCCGTCGAAGCTCTTGCCGTTCAGACCACGGAAGTCCTTCACGCGCGGCAGCGCGATCGTGACCAGGCGGTCGAGGAATTCGTACATCCGGTCCTTGCGCAGGGTGACCTTGGCGCCGACCACCATGCCTTCGCGCAGCTTGAAGCCGGCGATCGACTTGCGGGCGCGGGTCGCGACAGGCTTTTGGCCGGCGATCGCTTCCAGTTCCTTCAGAGCCAGCTGGGCCTTCTTGGAGTCGGCCACGGCTTCGCCGATACCCATGTTCAGGACGATCTTGTCCAGCTTGGGGATCTGCATCTCGTTGGAGTAGCTGAATTGCTCCTTCAGCGCGGCGCGGATGCGCTCGCGGTAGACGGTCTTCAGCCGGGGCTCGTAAGCTTGATCAGCCATTGATCACCTCGCCGGTCGTCTTGGCGACGCGCACCTTCTTGTCGCCTTCGATCTTGAAGCCGACGCGGGTGGCCTTGCCGTTGGAATCCACGACGGCGACGTTCGAGACGTGCAGCGCGGCTTCCTTGTGCTTGATGCCGCCCTGCGGGTCGGCTTGGGTCGGCTTGGTGTGGCGGGCGACCATGTTCACGCCCTCCACGACAACCCGGTTTTCCTTCGGCAGAACTTGGGTCACAGCGCCTTGCTTGCCCTTGTCCTTGCCGGCGAGAACGACGACGCGGTCGCCCTTCTTGATCTTAGCAGCCATTACAGCACCTCCGGCGCGAGGGAGATGATCTTCATGTGGTTCTTGGCGCGCAGTTCACGGGGAACCGGGCCGAAGATCCGCGTGCCGACCGGCTCGCTCTGCTTGTTGACGATGACGGCCGCGTTCTTGTCGAAGCGGATCATCGAACCGTCTTTGCGCTTCAGGCCTTGGTTCACGCGAACCACGACGGCGCGCAGAACGTCACCCTTCTTCACGCGACCGCGCGGGATGGCTTCCTTCACGGAGACGACGATGACGTCGCCAACGCTGGCGTAGCGACGGCCTGCGCCGCCCAACACCTTGATGCACATGACCCGGCGAGCGCCAGAGTTGTCGGCGACGTCCAGGTTAGTTTGCATCTGGATCATGGTTTAGACCTTCCAGACTTAGGCCGAAGCCTTGGGAAGCACTTCCCAGGTCTTCAGCTTGGACTTCGGAGCGCACTCGACGATGCGAATGGTTTCGCCCGTCTTGTACACATTGGCTTCGTCGTGCGCGTGATACTTCTTAGAGCGGCGCACGATCTTCTTCAGAAGGGGGTGAACGATGGTGCGTTCCACCTTCACCACAACGGTCTTGTCACCCTTATCGGAGACGACGACCCCTTCGAGGATACGCTTGGGCATATCGTTCTCCTTACGCCGCGGCCTTGGCGCGCAGCACGGTCTTGATCCGCGCGATATCCTTGCGGATTTCGTTCACGCGGTGGGTCTTCTCGACCTGACCCGTGGCGGCCTGGAAGCGCAGGTTGAACTGCTCTTTCTTCAGGTTGATCAGGGTTTCGGCGAGTTGATCGGGGGTCAGGCCCCGAATGTCGGCGATCTTCATGAGCCTCAAGCCTCCACGGCCACGCCCGCGTCGAGGCGGGTGACCACACGAGTGCGGATCGGCAGCTTCGCCGCGCCGAGGCGCAGCGCTTCACGCGCGATATCGTCCGGCACGCCGTCGATTTCGAACATGATGCGGCCGGGGGCCACGCGAGCGGCCCAGTAATCGACGGCGCCCTTGCCCTTACCCATCCGGACTTCGGCCGGCTTGCCGGTGACCGGCACGTCCGGGAAGATACGGATCCAGACGCGGCCTTGACGCTTCATCTGGCGGGTGATGGCGCGACGAGCAGCTTCGATCTGGCGAGCCGTGATGCGCTCCGGCTCAACGGCCTTGAGGCCGTAGGAGCCGAAGTTCAGCAGGGTGCCGCCCTTCGAGGTGCCGTGGATGCGGCCCTTGAACTGCTTGCGGAACTTGGTTTTCTTCGGTGACAGCATAGCGCTCTATCCTTAGTCCCGATTGCGGCGGCCGCGGTCGCCGCGGTCCGGGCGATCGCCGCGCTCACGTCCACCGCCTTCACCGGCCGGGCCGGATTCGGAAGCGAGACGCTTGTCCAGCGCCATCGGGTCATGCTCCAGCACTTCGCCTTTGAAGATCCAGGTCTTCACGCCGATGATGCCGTAGGTGGTCTTGGCTTCAGCGAAACCGTAGTCGATGTCCGCGCGCAGGGTGTGCAGCGGAACGCGACCTTCGCGGTACCATTCCATGCGGGCGATTTCGGCGCCGCCGAGGCGGCCCGAGACGTTGATCCGGACGCCCTTGGCGCCGAGACGCACGGCCGACTGGATCGAACGCTTCATCGCACGACGGAAGGCGATCCGGCGCTCGAGTTGCTGAGCGATGGACTCGGCGACCAGCTGAGCGTCGGTTTCCGGCTTGCGGATCTCGACGATGTTCAGGTGGACTTCGCCTTCGGTCATCACCGAGAGGTCCTTGCGGAGCTTCTCGATGTCAGCGCCCTTCTTGCCGATGATGACGCCCGGACGGGCGGCATAGATCGTGATGCGGCACTTCTTGTGCGGGCGCTCGATGATGATGCGCGAGACGCCAGCTTGGTACAGGCGCTTCTTCAGGGCGGCGCGAATGGCCAGGTCCTGGTGAAGCATCTTGCCGTACTGGTCGCCGTCGGAGAACCAACGGCTGTCCCAGGTGCGGTTGACGCCGAGCCGCAGCCCGACCGGATTGACTTTCTGACCCATTAGGCGGCCTCACCCAGTTCGCGGACCACGATCGTGATCTCGGAGAACGGCTTTTCGACGCGCGTCGCACGACCGCGGGCGCGGGGCGAGAAGCGCTTCATCACCAGGTTCTTGCCCACATAGGCCTCGGCGACGACCAGCGAGTCGATGTCGAGGTTGTGGTTGTTCTCGGCGTTCGAGATCGCCGAGTACAGCGCCTTGCGGACGTCTTGGGCGATACGCTTGTGGCTGAATTCGAGCTCGTTCAGAGCGCGTTGGACGTTCAGGCCACGGATGGACTGAGCGACCAGGTTCAGCTTGCGCGGGCTGGTGCGCAGGGTGCGCACCTTAGCCATCGCCTCAACGCCTTCCAGGCGGCGAGCTTGCTTTTGCTTGGCCATGATTACTTCCTCTTGGCCTTCTTGTCGGCGGCGTGGCCGGGGAAGTTACGCGTGGGAGCGAACTCGCCGAACTTCATGCCGACCATGTCTTCCGACACGGAGACCGGGACGTGCTTCTGGCCGTTGTGAACGCCGAAGGTCAGGCCGACGAATTGCGGCATGATCGTCGAACGACGCGACCAGGTCTTGATGACGTCCTTGCGGCCCGACGACAGAGCGGCGTCGGCCTTCTTCAGGAGGTACCCGTCGACAAACGGGCCTTTCCAGACGGAGCGGGTCATGGCTTAGCGGCCCTTCTTCGCTTTGTGGCGCGAACGGATGATGAACTTATCCGTGGCCTTGTTGACGCGGGTCTTGGCGCCCTTGGTCGGCTTACCAGCCGGGGTCACCGGGTGGCGACCGCCCGAGGTGCGGCCTTCACCACCACCGTGGGGGTGGTCGACCGGGTTCATGGCGACGCCGCGGACGTGCGGGCGACGACCCATGTGACGAACACGACCGGCCTTGCCGAGGTTTTCGTTCATGTGGTCGGGGTTCGAAACCGCGCCGACGGTGGCCATGCAGGTGTCGAGGACCATGCGCAGCTCGCCCGAGTTCAGGCGGATCTGGGCGTAGCCGGCGTCACGACCGACCAGCTGGGCGTAGGCGCCAGCCGAACGGGCGATCTGACCGCCCTTGGCGGGCTTCAGCTCGACGTTGTGGATGATCGTACCGATCGGCAGCGTGCGCAGCGGCGAGGCGTTGCCCGGCTTCACGTCGACCTTTTCGGCGGTGACGACTTCGTCGCCGGCCTTGAGGCGTTGCGGGGCCAGGATGTAGGCCAGCTCACCGTCGCTCTGATACTTGATCAGGGCGATGAAGGCGGTGCGGTTGGGGTCGTACTCGAGACGGACGACCGTGGCCACGCCTTGCTTGCGGCGCTTGAAGTCCACCAGACGGTAGAGGCGCTTGGCGCCGCCGCCGCGGAAGCGAACGGCGATACGGCCGTTGCCGCCACGACCGCCCGACTTCGAGAGGCCCTCAACGAGCTTCTTTTCCGGGCGACCCTTGTGGAGCTCGCTGCGATCGATCAGCACCAGGCCGCGCTGGCCGGGGCTGGTCGGGTTAAAGTGCTTCAAGGCCATGTCTTAGAGCCCCGTCGTGATGTCGATCGACTGGCCTTCGGCCAGGGTCACGATCGCTTTCTTGACGTCGGTGCGGCGACCGACGATGCCACGGAAGCGCTTGGTCTTGCCCTTGGCGACCAGGGTGTTGACCTTGGTGACCTTGACCTTGAACAGCTCTTCGACTGCGGCGGCGATTTCGTCCTTCGACGCATCGGCGGCCACCTTGAAGACAACCTTGTTCTGCTCGCTGAGCAGGGTCGTCTTTTCGGTGATCACCGGCGACAGGATCGTGTCGTAGTGGCGGGCGGTAGCGGCCATTACGCGGCTTCCTTCTCAGCGAAACGGGCCGAGATCGCTTCCACCGCGTCCTTGGTCAGGACCAGGGTGTGGCGACGCAGCACGTCGTAGACGTTCAGGCCGGCGTTCGGCAGCACGTCCACGTTCGGAATGTTGCGGGCGGCGAGCTTGAAGTTCGCGTCCACTTCCGGACCGGCGATGACCAGCGCGTTCTTCAGACCGATCTTGTCGAAGTTGGCACGCAGGGCGGCCGTCTTGGCTTCGGTCAGAACGGCGCTGTCCAGGACGAGCAGCGAACCGGCCTTGGCCTTCGACGACAGGGCGTGACGCAGAGCCAGAGCCCGGATCTTCTTGGGAAGATCGAAGGCGTGGCTGCGGACGACCGGGCCGTGGGCCTTGGCGCCGCCGACGAACTGAGCCGCACGACGCGAGCCGTGACGAGCGCCGCCGGTGCCCTTCTGCTTGTACATCTTCTTGCTCGTACGAGAGACCTCGTTACGAACCTGAATCTTGTGGTTGCCCGAGCGGCGCTTGGCCAGCTGCCAGGTGACGACGCGCTGCAGGATGTCGCCGCGGATGTCTTCGATGCCGAAGATGGCGTCGTCGAGATCCACGGAGCCGGCCTTGCCGCCGTCAAGTTTGATGACGTCGAGTTTCATTAGCCTTCGCCCTCTTCGGTCGTCGCCGCGGGGGCCTCTTCAGCGGGGGTTTCAGCAGCCGGAGCGGCTTCGCCAGCCTTACGGAAGGCGCCCGGACGCGGCAGATCGGCCGGAGCGGCCTTCTTCACGGCGTCGCGGATCTTCACGTAGCTGCCTTCGTGGCCCGGGACAGCGCCCTTGACCAGGATCAGGCCGCGCTCGACGTCGACCTTCCAGACGGTGACGTTGAGGGTGGTGACGGTTTCTTGACCCAGGTGACCAGCCATCTTCTTGCCCGGGAACGTACGGCCCGGATCCTGGCGGTTACCGGTCGAACCGTGCGAACGGTGCGAGACCGAAACACCGTGGGTGGCGCGAAGACCACCGAAGTTCCAGCGCTTCATGGCGCCGGCAAAACCCTTACCGACGGTGACGCCCTGGATGTCGACCTTCTGGCCGGCGACGTAGTGGTCGGCGGTGAATTCCGCGCCCACTTCGATCAGAGCAGCTTCGTCGACGCGGAATTCGGCGACGATCCGCTTGGGCTCGACCGAGTTCTTGCCGAAGTGGCCGCGCTCGGCCTTCGAGGTGTTCTTGGGCTTCTTGGCGCCAGCGCCGAGTTGCAGGGCGGTGTAACCGTCCTTCTCGACAGTGCGCTGAGCCACGACCTGGCAACCGTCGAGCGAAAGGACGGTGACCGGCACGTGCTGACCAGCTTCGTCGAAGAAGCGGGTCATGCCGAGCTTCTTGGCGATCAGGCCGGTGCGGTTAGCGGGGAGAGTCATCAGTTCGGCCCTCCTTACAGCTTGATTTCGACGTCAACGCCGGCCGACAGGTCGAGCTTCATCAGCGCGTCCACGGTCTGCGGAGTCGGGTCAACGATGTCGAGGACGCGCTTGTGCGTACGGATCTCGAACTGCTCGCGCGACTTCTTGTCGACGTGCGGCGAACGGTTGACGGTGAATTTTTCGATAAGCGTGGGCAGGGGGATGGGGCCCCGCACCGTCGCACCCGTGCGCTTGGCCGTATTCACGATCTCGCGCGTGGAATGATCCAACACGCGGTGATCGAAGGCCTTGAGCCGGATGCGGATGTTCTGACGATCCATATCGCTCGGTTTCCTAGTGGGCTGCGCCCGCGTCTCGAACCATTTCAAAGACCAACCCGGACTCCTCTTTCGAGAACTCCGAACGCAGCGTCCGCAAAACAAATTGGCCCGCGCAATCGCTTGCGAGGGCCGGTGATCCGCAACCACGCCGTCCTCCGAGGAGAACCCTCCTCTGGATGAGAAGGACGCCTGGTTACGGGTCGCTTGCGAACCGCGTTTGAGCCCTAGAGCTCACAGCCGGTCCAACAGAGGGGCGCTTTTACGTGCCTGAATCGGTTTCGTCAAGCGGTCCCGGCGGGCTTTCGCGACGGCTTGTTTAACAAGACGTAAAGCCGCCAACCCGCGCACCGCGCCTTAACACTTATGGCCAAAACGCGGCTGACCAAAAAGCAATGTTCACCGACTTGAGCCCGATACACACAATCTTTGTGCGCGACCCGCGCGTATAGAAACTCAATTCGTTCCTGCAAGTGTAGTATTTGCGCACCATAACGCCTCGAACGGTCTGACAGAGCCTTGCGGCCGTCATCGAACCTTCATAGATCCGCCCCGCTCGACGAAAGGGAGGCCCTCCCCAAAACGACCGCCCGTCGTCGAGACCACATGAGTAAGGGGATTACCCACTATGAAGACCCAACTGTTCGCCGCCGCCGCCGTGCTGGCCGTCGCCGTCTCGGCTCCCGCTTTCGCCCAGAACATCGGTTCGGTCGGCGCCGCCGTTGACTACAACAACATCGACACCAACGCCGGCAGCGCCGACGGCACCTCGGTCGTCATCGACGGCTCGGTCGCCATCCCGACCGGTTCGTGGACGATCACCGGCGCCGCCGACGTCTCGATCGCCGACAGCGACGTCTCGCAACGCACCGTCGCCACCGGCGCCGTGCACGCCACGACCGTCGTCGGCAACGGCCTGCGCATCGGCGGCTTCACCGCCCTGTCGCGTCCGTCGAACGACACCCTGTGGGCCGTCGGTGGCGAAGCCCAGAAGTACCTCGGCAACGTGACCCTGACGGGTCTCGCCGCCTACGGTCAGTCGAATGACCTGGACGCCGACCTGTGGACCGTCCGCGCCGGCGCCAACTACTTCGTCTCGGACGACTTCCGTCTGGACGCCGGCCTCGGCTGGTCGAACGTCGACGGTCTCGTCGACGCCGACATCTGGGACATCAACGTCGGTGGTGAATACAAGTTCGCCAACACCGGCTGGTCGACCTTCGCCAAGTACACCCACAGCGAAGCCGACGACCTGGCCGACCTGAAGTCGGACGCCGTGAAGGTTGGCCTGCGCTACACCTTCGGCGGCAGCCTGAAGGCCCGCAACGCCGCCGGCGCCGACCTGGCCACCGGCAGCGACCTGTTCGGCTTCCTGGTCCGCTAAGCCGGAAGCTTCGTGATCTTCCGGCGCCCACCGGAAGATCACGGACAGCGTTTCAAGGGACCCGCCCTCCCCTCCTACCCAGGCGGGTTCCGACGAAAAGCAAGACGCCCCCGAAGCGAAAGCTCCGGGGGCGTTCTCTTTATATATACGTACCGATGTGCGCCGAACGGCGCCGGGGCTCGCCGGCCTACTGGCCGATGTAGATGTTGCCCGAGCCCATGGCCGACTTCTTGACCGAGCCGTTGACCTTGGCCACGCGGATGTCGCCAGAACCGGCCACCGACAGCGACACCCGGTCGGCCTCGCCGCCGAAGTTCACATCGCCCGACCCCATGATGCTGACGTCGATGTCGCGGGCCCGGCCGCCGGTGATCTTGACCCCGCCCGATCCGGCGATGCTGACGTCGAGGTCGCCGCCGCGCAGCGCCGCGGCCTTCACGTCGCCCGATCCGGCGATCGACACTTCCAGGTCCGACACCTCCTGCAGGCTGATGTCGCCCGCGCCGGCCAGGTTGATCTCGGCCTTGGCGGCGCTGCCGGCCTTGGTGTCGCCCGAGCCGGCCAGGCTGATCTCCAGCTTGCCGCGGGTGTTGGCGATGGTCCAATCCCCACAGCCGGCGTTGGCCAGCTCGACACTGTCGCTGCGGCCGACGCTGCCGTAGACCGCGCCCGAGGCGCCGACCGAGACGTTCATCGGCACGCGGATGGCCACCTGCGGGATGTCCTTCCACTGAACTTCGCCCAGGTCACGGACCCGGACCGACGAGCCCTCGCCCCGGCTGTTGCAACTCTGGATGCGCTTGAGGCGCAGGTTGCCGTCGATGATCGTCTGGCTGCCCACCTTGCGCACTTCCAGCGGCAGGCCGCCGTTGGTGGTCAGGAACTCGACCTTCACGTCGCTGCGGGCTTCGGGAATGATGGTGACGCGGGCGACGGCGTCCTTGATCTTGACCGTCGGCTCGGCGGCGGCCGCCCCGGCCAGGGCGACAACGGCCGCGCCGGCGGCCAGGCTGATGAGTGCGCGCATCTTTAAGTCCCCTCGGATGGCTTTGCGTTGAGGGAACGCTAGTCGGCGAGGCCGCGCCGCACGACTTAATTCGAGGTCATGACGCTGTTGTCACGAAGCCGATCAGGCCGCCTTCTGGGCGTCGCCGATCTCGAAGCTGCGCTCCAGGCCCTTGATCTTGTCCTCGACCAGCCGCAGGCGCTTGAGGCCCAGCGAGGCGGCCCACAGGCCGGCGCGCGCCGCCATCGGCGTCTTGTCCATGGCCGCGATGGGCAGACCCCAGCGCCGCAGCATGCCGTTGGCGAAGTGCGCGCCGTTGGTCAGGCGCGAGCCCCAGGTCTGGTAGTCGACCGACAGCGAGACGTTGAAGGTGCCGAGGTTCTCGATCCGGTGCGGCGCATGCAGCGGCCAGCTGGCGGCCATGCCCGGCTCGAGGTCGAACACCGCCGCGGCCGCGTCCATGTCGCGGCGGTACGGCAGATCCTCGGTCTGCTGCTTGAGCATGATGTTCTCCATGCCCTGCTGGGGCATGTGGTCCTCGTCGACCGGATAGATCCAGATCCGCTTGCGGCCGCGCAGGTGGAACAGGATGACGCCCGGCGCGTCGGCGTGGAACGGCACCTTGGCGCCCGGAGCCGACATGATCAGCTGGCCGTTCAGCTGGACAGGCGAAAAGCCCCTGGCCTGCCCGCCGATCTCGTCGAAGGCCTGCTTCATCAGAGGGGTCAGGGCCGGATACCAGGCCTCGGCCCGCCGCAGCTGCACCCAGATGCGGCCCTGCTTGACGCCTTCCAGCACCTCGCGGCCCGGCAGGCGGCCCCGCGCGCCCGTGCGCATGGTCGACTGCCCCTCGGCGTCGAAGTCGAACAGGTTGATGTCGTAGAGCTCGGCCGGATAGGCGTCGAGCAGGCGCGCCAGGGCGTCGTCGTCGAACAGTCCGGTTTCCGCCAGGTTGTGGCGGAAGGTGATCGGGCTCTTGCGGAAGCTTCCAACCTGGTCGTCCGACCAGGGCGCGACGAGACGGGTCATAAGCCTTGCTCCTCCCTCAGTCGGCCAGCAGGCCGATGCTCAAGCCAAGTCCGATGCCGACGCCGATCCCCGCGCCGACGGCCGGGTGACGCCGGCCAAGGCCGGTGACGAAGCTAGCGCCGCCCTTGACCTGGCCGATCAAGCCAGGCTCGCAGGCGGCGATGCGGTCGAGACGGCGGGCCAGGCGCTTGCCGACCTCGTCGATGCGGTCGACGCCGGGCGCGCCGCGCAGGTGGGTCATCAGCGAGGGCCGCATGGCCACCGCGCCCTCCAGCACCGGCTCCATCGGCACGGCGAAGTCTTCCTTGTAGGCTTCCTCGCTGGGCCCGAAGTCGACGCGGACGATCCCGCGCTCGGCCGCCACCTTCAGGGTCTCCAACGTCATAAGGGCGCCGGGCGAATAGCGCGCGAAGGCCGGGTCGTAGATCGGGAACCACAGGTGATGGCGGTCGCCGGCGGTCAGGCCCAGCTCGGCCGCCACGATCGTTCCGCCGGCGCGCAGCACCGCAAGCCGCAGACCGAAGTCGGGCGCGTCGCTTTCGGCCAGGCGGTTGAGGAGATCGATGGTCCAGCCGCAGGCGAAGATGTCGTGCTGGTGCGTACGGCGGATCTGGGCGCGCTTCTGGGCGACCAGCCAGGCCAGCAGGTCCAGCGCCGGCCGCTGGAAGGTGAAGACCATCTGGCCGTGGTCACGCTCCAGGGCGCGGGCGCGACGGCGCTTGTCCTTCAGGAAGGCGGAGCTGCGGGTCGCCTGATAGGCCTCGAAGCCGCCCGACAGGTCGGCGGCCATGGCGTAGCGCACCGAAAGCTCTGGCAAGGGCACGGGCGAGATCAGGCCGCTGACCCGCATGCGCTCGACGCCCAGCAGGGCCAGGACGGCCGGCAGGCAGACGTCGGGTTCGGCGACCAGGCCGTGGAAATCGCTCATCGGCGCGCCGAGCGGCTGGATGGCCGAACCGCGCCGCTGGAAGGGCAGAAAGCCGACGATACGGCCGCCGCGCTCCAGCACGGCGAGCCGCGAGCCGGGCGCACAGGCTGCGGCCGCCTCGACATAGCGGAGATCGAAGTACGGACCGCCCAGCGCCGGCTCGGCGGCGCGCAGGGCGTTCCAGCGCGCGCGCTCGGCGGCGTTGAGGTCGGCGACCTCGATGACCCGCGCCTGCAATCCCGTGTCCAGCACCCTGCTCCCCGTCCTTGCGGACTACGCCGGGCGTGGATCGACGGCCCTCCGTCAGGCTCCGTGCACGGTTAACCGCACAGGCGCCGACTTATAGGCCGGCGTACCACTACGCCGGTCGTGATCCTCAAGTGCTACTAGAGCATTGGTTTCCGGATAGTATGCGGCCACGCACCCGCGCGGAATTTTTCGCGCCACGGCCGTGAAGCCACGCACGACTCGCGCGCCGGTTTCATCGAAGGCGGCCGCCAGGTCGATGCGCTGGCCCTCCGCAACGCCCATCGCCGCCAGGTCTTCCGGATTGACGAACACCACGTCGCGCCGGCCGAACACGCCCCGATAGCGGTCGTTCTCGCCATAGATGGTGGTGTTGTACTGGTCGTGGCTGCGCAGGGTGGTCAGCAGCATCACCGAGGCGTCGCCCCGGCGCGGGTCGTCCAGCCCGGTGTGCGGCAGGAAGTTGGCCTTGCCAGACGGCGTGGTCCACTTGCGCTCGGCCGGCGGCACCGGCAGGCGGAAGCCGCCCGGCTGGCGGACGCGCGTGTTGTAGTCGGTGAACTGGGTCGGAAAGACCTGCTCGATCAGATCGCGGATCTTGTCGTAGTCGGCCGTGAGCGCCTCCCAGTCCACCGGGTCGTCCGCGCCCAGGGCGGCGCGGGCTATGCCCGCGACGATGGCCGGCTCGGACATCAGGTGCTCAGAAGCGGGAGGGTTGAGGCCGCGCGAGGCGTGGACCATCGACATCGAGTCCTCGACCGTCACCGACTGGCGCACCCCGCCCTGCAGGTCCATTTCCGTGCGGCCCAGGCAAGGCAGCAGCAGCGCCTCGCGGCCGACCAACAGATGCGTGCGGTTGGGCTTGGTGGCGATGTGGGCGGCGAAGTCGACCATCCGCATGGCCGCGTGGGTGCGCACGGGGTCGGGCGCGGCGACGGCGAAGTTGCCGCCGAGGCCGACGAACACCTTGGTCTCGCCGGCGCCCATGGCCTCGATGGCCTCGACGACGGTGTGGCCGTGCTCGCGCGGCGGCGTGAAGCCGAACACCTTGCCCAGGGAGTCGAGCAGGGCCGCCGACGGCTTCTCCCAGATGCCGACCGTGCGGTCGCCCTGGACGTTGGAGTGGCCCCGCAGCGGGCAGATCCCCGCCCCCGCCCGACCGATGTTGCCGCGCAGCAGCAGGAGGTTCACCAGCTGCTGCACCGTGCTGGACGAGTTGCGGTGCTGGGTCAGGCCCATGCCGTAGCAGAGGATCGTGGCGCTGGACCGGGCGTAGATGGCCGCGGCTTCCTCGATCTCGGCCCGCGACAGGCCGCCGACGCTGACGATCTCGTCCCAGGACAGGGCGTCGAGATGCCCGGCCAAAGCGTCGAAGCCCGCCGTGTGTTCGGCGATGAAGTCGTCGTCGAGAACGGCCGGCTCGTCGGCGCCCCGCGCGGCGCGGTCGAAGGCCAGCACGGCCTTCATCAGCCCCTGCACCACGGCCGCGTCGCCGCCGACATTCACCTGATAATAGCGCGAGGCGATCGGGGTCGACGACAGGGTCGCCATCTCGACCGGGTCCTGCGGCGATGCGAACCGCTCCAGCGCCCGCTCGACCAGCGGGTTGAAGGCCATGATCGTCGCGCCCCGGCGCGAGGCTTCACGAAGGGTCGCCATCATCCGCGGATGATTGGTGCCCGGGTTGTGGCCAAAGCACAGGATCAGGTCGGCGTGGTCGAAGTCTTCCAGGCTGACCGAGCCCTTGCCCATGCCGATCGAGTCCGGCAGGCCGACGCTGGTCGGCTCGTGACACATGTTCGAGCAGTCGGGGAAATTGTTGGTGCCGACCTTGCGCCCCAGGAGCTGGAACAGGAACGCCGCCTCGTTGCTGGCGCGGCCCGAGGCGTAGAACTCGGCCTGGTGCGGGCTTTCCAGCGCCCGGATCGCCGCGCCGGTGCGGGCGAAGGCCTCGCTCCATGCGATGGGCAGATAGCGATCGCTGGCGGCGTCATAGGCCATGGGATGGGTCAGGCGGCCCAGGTCCTCGATCGCGTGGTCGCTCCAGGTCAGCATCTCGCTGACCGTATGGGCGGCGAAGACCTCGGGCGTGGCGCGCTTGGACGTCGCCTCCCAGGCCACGGCCTTGGCGCCGTTCTCGCAGAACTCGAACGACGAGGTGTGCTTGGGATCGGGCCAGGCGCAGCCGGGGCAGTCGAAGCCCTCGGGCTGGTTGGCGCGCAGCAGGGTCTTGCCGCCCTCGATCACCGTCTCCTGGTCGG
>CBINOL010000116.1:0-15810 GCA_966252285.1 uncultured Caulobacter sp. | reverse complement strand
CGTCCCTCGCCCCCTCCGTCACGGCGCTGATAGCGCCGCGCCACCTCCCCCGTTTGGCACGGGGGAGGAGCTAGGTCATCAGATCAAGGACGCTGGGCTTCCAGGGTCGCGGTGTAGCTGGCCGAGAAGCCGTTGCCGGCCAGGGCCGTCGGAGCCTGGGGCTGACCGCCGGGAGCGCCGCCGCCCGGACCACCGGGACCGCCTTGGCCGCCCGGAGGGCCGCCCATGCCGCCGCGGCCGGTCTCGCCGGTGCGGACGCTGGCGTTCAGCCAGTACATGCCAGCTTCCGGCAGGGTGACCTTGAAGGCGCCGTCGGCGCCGGTCTTGACCTTGATCTCGCCGGGGGTTGCGCGATAGCGCGAGTTGCCCGGAACGATCGTCACTTCCAGGTCGGCGGCGGGCTTGCCGTCGATCAGGAACTTGAAGGTCGCCGCTTCGGTGGCCACCACGTCGTTGGGGTGGGTGACCGGAACCAGCTCCAGGCCCTTGCCGGTCGGCTTCAGCACCGTGTCGGTGGGCGCGCCGCGGGTGACGAAGGTTTCGTTGCGGTTGAAGCTCTTGATCGTCTTCAGGTCGGCGGCGCCGGCCGGAACCTGCTTGGCGAAGTCGTCGGCGCTGCCGCGGAAGCGCTTCACTTCACCGTTCTCGGTCCAGCTGGCCATCACGCTGTTGGAGGCGGTGCCGATCTTGTAGGTGCCGGGCTTGGCCAGCTCGACGTCGAACACCGAGCGGTACTGGCCGGTCGCGGCGTTCTTCAGCGGCTCGGTCGAACCGTCCGGGGTGGTGATGACCACGCCGTCCACGCGCATGGCGCGGTGGTCGGGATAGAACAGCTCGTTGGAGATGGCCGCGTCGACGGTCACCCACGAGCCTTCGCCCGACAGGATGGTGGCCGAGGGCACGAACCAGGCGCGGTGGGCGTGGGCGGCCAGCGGCAGGGTCAGGGCGACGGTCGCCGCCGTGAGGGCGAGAAGGCGCTTGCGAAGGGTCATGGCGTTTCTCTCTTGCTTATTTGACGGTGACCGAGACGGCGCCGAGCTCGGCCGTCCCCTTGGCGGAGGCGGTCTTGCCGGGCTTGCCCCAGGTGAACGGCACGCGCACGGCCTCGTGGCCGCCGACTTCGCGGGCGGCTTCGACCACCAGGGTGTAGGCGCCGGGCTTCAGCTTCGACAGCTGGCTCTTGGCGCCGCTGAAGGTCAGCTTCTGCGGGCCCGGCGCGCGGGTGGCCGAGGAGATGCCGTCGGCCGGGAAGCTCATGGTGCGGCCGGCCTTGCGCCACCACTGGCGCATGTCCTTCAGCCACTTCTCGCCCTTGTCCTCCTTGGAGTCCGGATCGTACCAGACGGCCAGGGTGGCGGCGGCGGTGGCGTCGGGGCCCTCGACCCAGATGGCGACGTAGGGCTTGTGATACTCGGCCACCGAAAGGCGCGGGATCTCGACGGTGACGTTGAGGTCGGCGGCCATCGCCGGAGCGCCGACGGCGGCGCCGGCGAAGGTCAGCAGGGAGACGGTGCGCTTCACGGAAGGCGGCCTTTCTCTAGAGGTGGACGAACAGGATGATGATCAGGAGCGGAATGGCCAGCCCGGCGGCGGTCAGCGGCCAGGTCATCGGCCGCCCGCGGGCGTGGAACTGCAGAAGGATCAGGCCGGTGACGGTGAAGATCACGCAGGCGCCGGCGAAGATGTCGATGAACCAGCTCCAGGCCTTGCCGGTGTTGCGGCCCTTGTGCAGGTCGTTGAGCAGGCTGATCGAACCGCGGGTGGTCTTTTCGTGCTCGACCTCGCCGGTCTCGCGGTCGATGGCGATCCAGGCGTCGCCGCCGGGGCGGGCCAGGGCCAGATAGACCTCGGCGTCGGACCATTCGCCGACGCGGCGGGCGATGTCGGCGTCGACGGCCTTGTCGAGCCAGGTCTCGACCTTGATCGGCAGCGGGCGCTTGCCCTCGGTCGGACCCGAGGCCAGCTCGGCGATCAGTTCGGGGGGCAGGGTCGCCTTCTTGCTGACGACCTTGGGCTCGGCTTCGATCGAACCGGCGTGGTTCAGCGTGAAGCCGGTGATCGCGAACAGCAGCATGCCCACGAGGCTGATCGCCGCGCTGATCCAGTGCCACTGGTGCAACTGCTTCAGCCAGAAGGAGCGGCGGTTCTGTTCGGCGGCGGCTTTCACGGGATTCCGGAACGGACGAGCTTCAGTGCCGCCGTCCATACTTGAGAGCGACTTGCAATTACAAGGCCCGATCGCCGTCTGGCCACGATTGGAAACATTTGCTCACGGATCGGTCTGAGGGCGCGACCTGCAAGCGGTATCGCCGGCTGACGTTTCCGGAGCGTGTCCTCGCAGCACTCGGCGAGTGCAACCCCACTCCGCCTAATCCCCGCGAAAGCGGGGACCCAGGCTTTTTCTGAAACGCGCAATGCTCGACGATAAAACACCTGGGTCCCCGCTTTCGCGGGGATTTTACGGATTGAGGGGCTGATCGTTCGCCTCCCAACCAGGCGTTCGCGTCGTGGCGGCAAGCTGCTATGCCTCCCACCATGGCCAAGCTCGACGACACCTATGATCCGCTGACCCCCGTCCCGGCCGAGCGTCGGGTGTTCGGGGCGCGCGACGCCTTTTCGCTGTGGTTCAGCCTGGGCATCGGCCTTCTGGTGCTGCAGGCCGGGGCGTTCCTGGTTCCGGGCTTGAGTCTCGGCATGGCGCTGGCGGCGATCGTCACCGGCTCGATGCTGGGCGCGCTGCTGCTGGCGGCGGCCGGGGTGGTCGGGGCCGACACCGGGCTTTCGGCCATGGGCACGCTGCGGCTGGCCCTGGGCGCGCGGGGCGCGGCGGTTCCGGCGGTGCTGAACGCGGTGCAGCTGGTCGGCTGGGGCGCGTTCGAGATCATCGCCATGCGCGACGCCGCCGACGCCCTGGCCAGGCAGACCTTCGGCCTTTCCAATCCGCTGGCCTGGACGGTGCTGTTCGGCGCCTTGGCGACATGGCTGGCCTTCATGGGGCCGGTGTCGTTCGTGCGACGCTTCCTGCGCGCCTGGGGCCTGTGGCTGCTGCTGGGCGGGGCCGGCTGGCTGACCTGGCGGCTGCTGGCCCAGCACGACCTGGCGGCGCTGTTCGCCAAGGCCGGCACGGGCGAGATGAGCTTCGGCGCCGGGGTCGACCTAGTGGTAGCCATGCCGCTGTCGTGGCTGCCGCTGATCGCCGACTACACGCGCTTTGGCCGCTCGCCGGGCCGCATGTTCCGGGGCAGCGCGGCCGGCTACCTGCTGGCCAACATCTGGTTCATGGGCCTGGGCGCCTGCTACGCCCTGGCCGCCGGGAGCGGGGAGGGGCTGCTGCTGACCGCCCTGGCGGCGGCGGGCGGCGGGATCGCGCTGCTGCTGATCGTCGTCGACGAGACCGACAACGCCTTCGCCGACATCCACTCGGCCGCCGTCTCGACCGCGACCCTGGCGCGGGTGCGGCCCGCGCATCTGGCCCTGGCCTTCGGCGCGCTGTGCACGCTGATCGCGCTGTTGGCGCCGCTTGCCCGTTACGAAGGCTTCCTGCTGCTGATCGGTTCGGTGTTCGCGCCGCTGTTCGGCGTGCTGCTGACCGACCACTTCGTCGTGCGTCGCCGCAAGGCCGAGGTCGCCGGCGCCTTCGCCTGGGGGCTGAACCTGCCGGGCCTCCTGGCCTGGGCGTCCGGTATCGCGGCCTATCAGGGCTTCAGCCGCCTGGCGCCGCAGCTGGGCGCCACCCTGCCGGCGCTGGCGGTTGCGGCGATCGCCTATCTGTTGCTGGGGTTGATCTGGCGGCGGCCGAGGGACTGAGCGACCAGCGTCGCCGTAACGCCGTCCGGCCAAGTTCGTCTCGACAAGCGGCCCTTAACAAAAGAAACATCCAGGCTTCTTACCGCGAGGGGACGTTCGCGGGCTGCATTGGGGTCGTTTCTTGAAAGCGCTTTTCTTCTCGGTCTCGCTTCTGTCGCTGGTCGGCGGCGCCGCTCTCGCCCAGGACTACCTGCCGCAACCGGCCGCCCCGACGGCGCCGATCGTCGCCCCGCAGGACGTGGCCTATCCGGGCGTGCTGAAGCTCTACGTCGACGCCACCGACCTCGAGCGCAAAATCTTCGACATCAAGCTGACCCTGCCGGTCGCCAAGCCCGGCCCGATGACCCTGTACTATCCGCAGTGGGTTCCGGGCGGCCACTCGCCGCGCAACGACATCGACAAGCTGGCGGGTCTGGTGATCACGGCCAATGGCCAGACGATCCCCTGGAAGCGCGACGTGGTCGAGGTCAACGCCTTCCACATCGACGTGCCGGCCGGCGTGACCGAGCTGAACGTCGCCTACAAGTTCCTGTCGCCGGTCGAGACCAAGGTCGGCCGCATGGTCATGACGCCGGACATGCTGAACCTGCAGTGGCTGCAGATGACCATGTATCCGGCCGGCCACTTCACCCGCCGCATCACGGTCGAGCCGACCGTCAAGCTGCCGGAAGGCTTCCAGTTCGCCTCGGCCCTGGAGATCGACAAGACGCAGGGCCAGGTCACCAGCTTCAAGCCGACCACGGTCGAGACCCTGGTCGACTCGCCGATGTTCGCCGGCCGCTACTTCAAGTCGGTCGAGCTTGATCCGGGCGCCAAGGTCCCGGTGCGCCTGAACATGATCGCCGACAAGCCCGAGCTGCTGGAGTTCAAGCCCGAGCAGATCCAGGTCCACAAGAACCTCGTGCAGCAGGCCTACAAGCTCTACGGCTCGCACCACTACGACCACTACGACTTCCTGGTGGCCCTGTCGGACCAGCTGGGCGGCATCGGCCTGGAGCATCATCGCTCGAGCGAGAACCGCGTCGCGCCCAAATACTTCACCGAGTGGGACAAGACCTATGTCGGTCGCGACCTGCTGCCCCACGAGTTCACCCACTCGTGGAACGGCAAGTTCCGCCGTGGGGCCGACCTGTGGACCCCGACCCTCAACACCCCGATGCGCGACAGCCTGATGTGGGTCTATGAGGGCCAGACCCAGTACTGGGGCTTCGTGCTGTCGTCGCGCTCGACCCTGCTTTCCAAGGAGCAGACGCTGGACGCCATCGCCATGACGGCGGCGACCTACGACAACCGTCGCGGCCGCGACTGGCGCCCGGTGCAGGACACCACCAACGACCCGATCATCGCCAGCCGCAAGCCGCTGTCGTGGCTCTCCTACCAGCGCAGCGAGGACTACTACTCGGAAGGCCAGCTCGTGTGGCTCGACGCCGACACGCTGATCCGCGAGAAGACCGGCGGCAAGAAGTCGCTCGACGACTTCGCCAAAGCCTTCTTCGGCGTCGCCGACGGCTCGTACGTGTCGCACACCTACACCTTCGACGACGTGGTGGCGGCGCTGAACGGCGTGGTGGCCAACGACTGGGCGACCTTCCTGAAGGACCGTATCGAGGGCGTGAACCCCAAGGCCCCGCTCGATGGCCTGACCCGCGGCGGCTACAAGCTGGTCTATACCGACACCCCGACCGAGTACTTCAAGTCGTCGGAGACCCGCGCCAAGAACACCAACCTGTCCTACTCGCTGGGCCTGACGGTGGGCTCGGACGCTGTGCTGACCGACGTGCAGTGGGACGGTCCGGCCTTCAAGGCCGGCCTGACCCAGGGCCTGACCGTGGTGGCCGTCAACGGCGACACCTATGACGCCGACAAGCTGAAGGCGGCCGTGAAGGGCACCGCCAAGGGCGTTCCGGTCGAGCTGCTGGTCAAGGAAGGCTCGCGCTACCGCACCGTGAAGCTCGACTACAGCGGCGGCCCGCGCTACCCGCGCCTGGAGCGCATCGCCGGCACGCCGGCGCGCCTGGACGACATCCTGGCGCCGCGCAAGTAAGCCTCTAGAGCCGTCCGGCGCCCGGGGCCGCGAGGCGCCGGACGGCTTTGTTCTCCCAGACGCGCGGCCGCGCCTGTCCTGGAAGAACCCATGTCCGATTCCACCAAGTTCGATCGCCGACAGCTGTTGGTCGGCGCGACCGCCGCCGCCGTTTCCACGGCCCTGCCGGCCATGGCCGCCCCAAAAGGCGAGGCCGCCAAGCTCTACGCCCTGTTCGACGCGTTCTTCGACGAAGACCTGACCGACAGCCCCGAGCAGGCGACCAATCTGGGCCTCGACACCGGCGCCCACGCCGGCGCGCGCACGAAGCTGGGCGATCGCTCGATCGCCGCCTGGCTCAAGGAGCGCCACGAGCCCGCGCAACGGCTCAAGCGCCTGAAGGCCATCGACCGCAAGGCGCTGTCGGGCGAGGACGCCGTCAACTACGACACCGCCGCCTACTATTACGGCGCGCGCGACAAGGCCTCGGGCTTCGACTACGGCGCGGTGTCGCGGCCGTTCGTGGTGACCCAGTTCTACGGCGGCTATTCGTCGGTCCCCAGCTTCCTGGACAACAAGCACGAGGTGAAGTCGGCCGCCGACGCCGACAGCTACCTGGCCCGCATGGCCGGGTTCGCCGGCGTGTTGGACCAGGAGAGCGAGCGCGTGCGGGCCGACGCGGCCAAGGGCGTGATCCCGTCGGACTTCATTCTCGACAAGGCCATCGGCCAGCTGAAGCAGTTCCGCGCCCTGCCGCCGGAAAAGAACGTGCTGGTGGCCTCGATGGCCCGCCGCGCCAAGGTCTATGGCGACTATGACGCCAAGGCCGCCGCCCTGCTGGCCGGCGAGATCCACCCGGCGCTGGACCGCCAGATCGAGACCCTGACCGCCGTGCGCGCCAAGGCCGTGCACGAGGCGGGCATGAACCGCTTCAAGGACGGTGACGCCTTCTATGCCGCCCTGCTGCGCATCTACACCACCACCGAGAAGACCCCCGACGAGGTCCATCGCCTGGGCCTGGAAGAGGGCGCGCAGATCCAGGCGCGGATGGACGAGATCCTGAAGAAGCGCGGCTTCACGCAAGGGTCGGTCGGCCAGCGCATGGCGGCCCTGAAGGACCTGCCGGGCGAGAGCTATCCCAACACCGACGAGGGCCGCGCCCAGATCCTGGCCTACTGCAATCGGCTGATCGCCGAGATGCAGCCCAAGCTGCCGCAATGGTTCGGGATCACGCCGAAGATCCCGGTCGAGGTGCGCCGCATCCCGCCCTACACCGAGGCCGGTTCGTCGGGCGGCTATTACGAGCGTCCGCCGCTGGACGGGTCGCGTCCCGGGGCCTTCTACATCAACCTGCGCGACACGGCCGAGCGTCCCCGCTACGCCCTGCCGACCCTGACCTATCACGAAGCCGCGCCGGGCCATCACTTCCAGCTGGCCCTGACGGCCGAGGGAAGCCTGCCGCGCCTGCGCCAGAACATGTTCTTCTCGGCCAACACCGAGGGCTGGGCTCTCTATGCCGAGCAGGTGGCCATGGAGATGGGGCTCTACGAGACCGACGACCTGGGCCTTCTGGGCATGTATCAGGCGCGCCTGTTCCGCGCCTCGCGCTGCGTGGTCGACACCGGCATCCACGCCAAGGGCTGGAGCCGCGAGAAGGCCATCGCCTACATGGTCGAGACCGGCGGCGACGACGAGGGCCGCATCACCCGCGAGGTCGAGCGCTACTGCGCCAACCCGGCCCAGGCCTGCTCCTACAAGGTGGGCCACACCGTCTGGGCCGCCCTGCGCGAGCGGACCAAGCAGCGCCTGGGCGCCAAGTTCGACATCCGCAAGTACCACGACACCGCCCTGCTGGTCGGCCCCACGCCGCTGACCGTGCTGGAGAGCGTGGTGGACGCCTGGTCGGGGTGATGCCTGGCGAATTGCGAGAGCAGCTCCGAACCCTCTAAATCTCGTCATCCCGGAAAGCGCGTAGCGCTTATCCGGGACCCAGGGGCCAAGCGCAGTGCAGCGGCCCCTGGGTCCCGGCTCTCCGCTTCGCTGCGGCCGGGATGACGACTTGATAGCTTGTCTTGCGCTGATTGGCGTTGTCTCCTGCGGGAGACGCTTCTCGAGGCGAGGATGCATGAGCATCGACACCCAGCCATTCGATCCAGCCGTTTACATTGAGACCCCGGAGGCGGCCGCGGCCTATCTGGACGAGGCTCTGGCGACCAACGATGCGGCCTTCATCGCCGATGCGCTGGGCGTTCTGGCGCGAGCCAAGGGCATGACGGAGGTGGCCGAAGTCGCCGGCCTCGGGCGTCAAAGCCTATACAAGGCGCTGGCGGTCGACGGTAATCCACGCTTCGACACCGTGCTCAAGGTGGTAAGTGCGCTTGGCTTGCGTCTTTCGACAACCGCCGTGCGATAAACGAAAGTGACCGGTAACATTAGGGCTTGAGTGGTCTGACAAGCTCTCCCATAGTGTCAGGCAAGACGGCGCGAAGCCGCCGTGACAGACGCTGGGGAAACGCAAGGATGACCACCACCCTTACTCGCCGCACGCTGGGCGTCAGCCTGGCCGCTCTCGGCGCCGCCATGGCGCCGGCGGTCCGCGCCGCGCCCAAGGCCGCGGGCGGCAAGGCGCTCTACAAGGATCCCGCCCAGCCGGTCGACGCGCGGGTCAAGGACCTGCTCTCGCGGATGACGCTGGAGGAGAAGGCCGCCCAGCTGATCGGCATCTGGCTGACCAAGGCCGCGATCCAGACGCCGACGGGCGACTTCTCGCCCGAGACGGCCAGCAAGAACTTCCCCAACGGCCTGGGCCAGATCTCGCGCCCGACCGACCGCCGGGGCCTTAAGCCGACGACCGAGGTCAACGCCGCCGCCGGGGCCGAGGACGGCTCGGTGGGCCGCAACGCCCCGCAGACCGCCAAGTACGTCAACGCCGCCCAGAAGTGGGCGATGGAAAGCACCCGCCTGGGCATCCCGATGCTGATGCACGACGAGGCCCTGCACGGCTATGTCGCCCGCGATGCGACCAGCTTCCCGCAATCGATCGCCCTGGCTTCGACCTTCGATCCGGAGCTGGTCGAGCAGGTGTTCTCGGTCGCCGCCAAGGAGATGCGCGCCCGGGGCTCCAACATCGCGCTCGCCCCCGTGGTCGACGTGGCCCGCGACCCGCGCTGGGGCCGCATCGAGGAGACCTACGGCGAGGACCCGCACGTCTGCGCCGAGATGGGCCTGGCCGCCATCCGCGGCTTCCAGGGCAAGACCCTGCCGCTGGCGCCCGACAAGGTGTTCGTCACCCTCAAGCACATGACCGGCCACGGCCAGCCCGAGAACGGCACCAATGTCGGCCCGGCCCAGATCGCCGAGCGCACCCTGCGCGAGAACTTCTTCCCGCCCTTCGAACGGGCGGTGAAGGAACTGCCCGTGCGCTCGGTCATGCCCAGCTACAACGAGATCGACGGGGTGCCCTCGCACGCCAATCGCTGGCTGCTGACCGACATTCTGCGCGGCGAGTGGGGCTTCGAAGGCGCGACGATGAGCGACTATTTCGCCATCAAGGAGATCATCACCCGCCACAAGCTGACCGACCAGCTGGCCGACACGGCGGTGATGGCCATGAACGCCGGGGTCGACGTCGAGCTGCCGGATGGCGAGGCCTACGTCCAGCTGCCGCAGCTGGTGCGGTCGGGCCGCATCCCCGAGGCCGCCGTCGACGCGGCCGTGGCGCGGGTGCTGAAGATCAAGTTCGAAGGCGGCCTGTTCGAAAATCCGTATGCGGATGAAAAGACCGCCGACGCCAAGACCGCCACGCCGCAAGCCGTCGCCCTGGCCCGCGAGGCGGCCCGCAAGGCGGTGGTGCTGCTGAAGAACGACAAGGGCCTGCTGCCGCTGGACGGCAAGAAGATCAAGCGCCTGGCGCTTCTGGGCACGCACGCCAAGGACACGCCGATCGGCGGCTATTCCGACGAGCCGCGCCACGTGGTCTCGGTGCTGGAGGGCCTGACCGCCGAGGCCAAGGCGCAAGGCTTCGCCCTCGACTACGCCGAGGCCGTACGGATCACCGAAAAGCGCGTCTGGGCCGCCGACGAGGTCAAGCTGGTCGACCCGGCCGTGAACGCCAGGCTGATCGCCGAGGCCGTCGAGACGGCCAGGAAGGCCGACGTCGTGGTCATGGTGCTGGGCGACAACGAGCAGACCAGCCGCGAGGCTTGGGCCGACAACCACCTGGGCGACCGCGACAGCCTCGACCTGGTGGGACAGCAGAACGATCTGGCCCGCGCCATCTTCGCCCTGGGCAAGCCGACCGTGGTGCTGCTGCTGAACGGCCGTCCGCTGTCGGTGAACCTGCTGGCGGAAAAGGCCGACGCCCTGGTCGAGGGCTGGTACCTGGGCCAGGAGACCGGCAACGCCGCCGCCGACGTGCTGTTCGGCCGGGCCAATCCGGGCGGCAAGCTGCCGGTCAGCATCGCCCGCGACGTCGGCCAGCTGCCGATCTACTACAACCGCAAGCCCACGGCCCGCCGCGGCTATCTGTTCGACCGCGCCACCAGCCCGCTCTATCCGTTCGGCTTCGGGCTGTCCTACACCAGCTTCGACATCTCGGCTCCGCGCCTCTCCAAGGCCCGCATCGGCCAGGGCGAGAGCACGACGGTGTCGGTCGAGGTGACCAACACCGGCAAGGTGGCCGGCGACGAGGTGGTGCAGCTCTATGTCCACGACGAGGCGGCCTCGGTCACCCGTCCGGTGCTGGAACTGAAGCACTTCAAGCGCGTCACCCTGGCCCCCGGCGAGAAGAAGACGGTGAGCTTCGAGGTGAAGCCGTCGGACCTTTGGATGTGGAACCTGGCCATGAAGCGGGTTGTCGAGCCGGGCGATTTCTCGATCCTGGTGGGGCCGAACTCGGTTGACCTGAAGTCGGCGAAGCTGACGGTGGCTTAGTCGCTTCGAACAAAGGATCGTCATCCCGGAAAGCGCGAAGCGCTTATCCGGGACCCAGGGGCTAGCGGCAGTGCGTCGGCTCCTGGGTCCCGGCTCTCCGCTGCGCTGCGGCCGGGATGACGAACAAAGGTAAGGGCGCAGCCCTGGCCCAGAAGAAACGAACGAGCCGCCGCAGGCGGCCGAGGGAGTGACACACATGCGCCGCGTCGCGCCGATCCTGCTGGCCGCCTTGGCGGCCACGCCCGCCGCCGCCCAGGGGCCGCTGCTCAACGGGTTGTTCGCCGACCATGCGGTGGTGCAGCGCGGCCGGCCGCTGCCGGTGTTCGGGCAGGCCAGCCCCGGCGAGACGGTGACCGTCACGCTCGGCGACAAGACCGCTACGGCCACGGCGGGAGCCAACGGCGCCTGGCGCGTCGACCTGCCGGCGATGACGGCCGGCGGGCCCTACACCTTGCAGGCCAAGGCCGCCTCCGGCGCCAGCCAGACGGTCGGCGACGTGCTGGTCGGCGACGTGTGGCTGTGTTCGGGCCAGTCGAACATGGAGCTGCCGGTCGAGCGCGCCAACAACTCGTGGTCGGAGATCCGCTCGGCCAAGGACGACGGCCTGCGCATGGCCTATGTCGACCACGCCGACAGCCGCTCGCCGCGCACGACCTTCGTCAAGCCGCCGGCCTGGAAGGCGGCCAGGCCCGAGACCGTCGGATCGTTCTCGGCCGCCTGCTACTACTTCGCCCGCGAAATGCGGAAAACCGACAAGACGCCGCTGGGCCTCGTGCACGCCTCGTGGGGCGGTTCGGCGATCGAGGCGTGGCTCAGCCCTGTCGCCCTGCGCAAGGCCGGCGATTACGACAACGACATCGCCACCCTGGAGCTGTCGCTGAAGGATCGCCAGGCCGCCGATCGCCGCTGGGGCGAGACGATCAAGGCCTGGTGGAGCCTGCGCCACAACGGCGCCGACGGCGGTCCGTGGGCGGGCGACGGCGCTTGGACGCCCGCGCCGCAGGGGCTGGGGATCTGGGAAAGCTGGGGCGTGCCGGCTCTGGCCGACTTCAACGGCATGGTCTGGTTCGAGACCACGGCGACGCTGACGGCGGCGCAGGCCCAGGCTCATGCAAAGGGGGGCGCGGCCCGCCTCGAGATCGGCACGGTCGACGAGGTCGATACCACCTACGTCAACGGCGTCGGGGTCGGCTCGACCTCCGGCGCGGGCACGGTGCGGGTCTATCCGCTGGCGGCCGGGGCGCTGAAGGCCGGCGCCAACCGCATCGTCGTCTCGGCGCTCGACACCTACGGCAATGGCGGCATGTACGGCGAGACGGCCCGCGCCCTGGTGCTGGCCGACGGAACGCGGATCCCGCTGACCGAATGGCGCTACCAGATCGAGCCGAAGGCGAGCGGCGAGCCGCCGCGGGCGCCGTGGGATACGCTGTCGGGCGTCTCGACCCTCTACAACGGCATGCTGGCGCCGATGGGCCCCTACGCCTTCAAGGGCTTCGCCTGGTACCAGGGCGAGAGCAACACCGGCCGGCCGCAGACCTACGAGCCGCTGCTGCGCGAACTGCTGGCCGAGCGCCGCGCGGGCCAGGCCGCCGACATGCCGGCCCTGGTGGTGCAACTGGCCAACTACGGCAAGCCGCAGCTGGCGCCAGAGGATTCCTGGTGGGCCTGGGTGCGCGAGGCCCAGCGCGTCGCCGTCGCCAAGGACGGCCACGCGGCCCTCGCCGTCATCACCGACATCGGCGATCCGTCCGACATCCACCCGACCAACAAGCAGGACGTCGGCAAGCGTCTGGCGCGAGGCGCCAAGCGCCTGTCGGGGCAGACCGTGACCACCGGCCCATCGCCGGTCTCGGCGCGCCGCGTGGGCGACACGGTCGAGGCGCGTTTCGAGCAGGTGGCCGAGCGGCTGGTGACGAGGGGCTCGAACAGGGCGATCGGCTTCGAGCTGTGCGACGCGGCCGGCTGCCGGTTCGCCGACGCCCGGGTAGAGGGCGACAAGGCGGTGGTCGCCATCCCCGCCGGCTTGACCCCGACCAAGCTGCGGTTCGCCTGGGCGGACGCGCCGACCTTCAACGTGTTCGACATGGCGGGGCTGCCGCTGGGGCCGTTCGAGATCGCGGTCGCTCCGTGAGCAAGGGCGTCGCTGGCCTGCGCACCGCCGTCTCGGCCCTCGCGCTCGCCGCCGCCGTGGCGGCCGCGGCGGCGCTGGCGGCGCCCACCGCCGCGCGTTCGGCCGAAGCGGGCGTGGTGTCCGAGAAGCCCGTCGCCGGCGGTTTCCCGCTGATCGACGGCGGCAAGCCCGCGCGGGTCGAGGCCGACGTCACCGACTGGCCCGGCGTGCTGCGCGCGGCGCAAGGCCTGCGCGGTGATCTCTCCAAGCTTTCCGGCGGGGCGCAGCCGGCCAGGGACGCGCCCGTCGTCATCGTCGGAACGCTGGGCAGGAGCGCCCAGGTCGACGCCCTGGTCGCGGCCGGCAAGCTGGACGTCTCGGCCCTGAAGGGACGCTGGGAGGGTTTCGTCCAGCAGGTGGTCGACAACCCGCGTCCGGACGTGGCCCGCGCGCTGGTCATCGTCGGCGCCGACAAGCGCGGAACGATCTTCGGCGCCTACGACCTTTCGGAACGAGCCGGGGTTTCGCCCTGGACCTGGTGGGCCGACGTGCCGGTTCCGGTGCGCCGCGACCTGACCGTCGCGCCCGGGTCCAGGCTGCAGGCCCCGAAGGTCAAGTACCGGGGCATCTTCCTCAACGACGAGAATCCGGCCCTCTACGGCTGGGCCAACGCCACGTTCGGCGGCTTCAACCACGCCTTCTACGAGCGGGTCTACGAGCTCGTGCTGCGGCTGAAGGGCGACTATCTGTGGCCGGCCATGTGGGGCAAGGCGCTCTATGACGACGATCCGCTGAACGCCGTGCTGGCCGACGAGATGGGCGTGGTGATCGGGACCTCGCACCACGAGCCGATGATGCGGGCCCACGTGGAATGGGAACGCTACGGCCAGGGGCCGTGGGACTATTCGAAGAACCCCGACGCCCTGCGCCGGTTCTGGCGCGAGGGCGTCGAGCGGATGGGCGCCAACGAGAGCCTGGTCACGGTCGGCATGCGCGGCGACGGCGACGAGCCGATGACCCAGGGCACGGCCACCAAACTCTTGGAGACCATCGTCGCCGACCAGCGCAGGATCATCGGCGAGGTCACCGGCAAGGACCCGTCGGCCACTCCGCAGGTCTGGGCGCTCTACAAGGAGGTGCAGGACTATTACGACGCCGGGATGCGCGTGCCCGACGACGTGACCCTGCTGTTCGCCGACGACAACTGGGGCAACATCCGGCGCTTGCCGAAACCGGGCGAGACGCGACCGGGCGGCTACGGCGTCTACTACCACTTCGACTATGTGGGCGGGCCGCGGAACTACAAGTGGCTCAACACCAACCAGATCGAACGCGCCTGGGAGCAGATGAAGCGCGCCGACGACCACGGCGCCGACCGGCTGTGGATCGTCAATGTCGGCGACCTCAAGCCGATGGAGCTGCCGACCGAGTTCTTCCTCGACCTGGCCTGGGACCCCGCCGCCATGCCGGTCGAGACGCTTTCGACCTATACCCGCGACTGGGCAGCCGCGCAGTTCGGGCCAGTGCATGCGGCCGAGATCGCGGGGCTGCTGGACGGCTATACGAAGCTGAACGCGCGGCGAAAGCCCGAGTTGATCGACGCGGCGACCTTCAGCCTGGTCAATGATCGCGAGGCCGAGCGGGTGGAGGCCGAATGGGCCGCGCTGGAGGCCCGCGCCGAGGCCGTGCGTAAGGCGCTGCCCAAGGCCCAGGACGACGCCTTCTTCCAGCTGATCTGGTTCCCGATCATGGCCAGCGCCAACCACACCCGGCTCTACATCGCCGTCGGCCGAAACCGGCTGTACGACCAGCAGGGAAGGGCCGCGTCTCTGGCCCAGGCCGATCTGGCCGAGAGGCTGTTCGCCCGCGACGCCGAGCTGACGCGCCAGTACCACGCGATCGGCGGCGGCAAGTGGGTCCACATGATGGACCAGACCCACATTGGCTACACCGGCTGGCAGCAGCCCGAGCAGAACACCTTGCCCGCCCTGGCCCGCAACGTCCTCTATCGCGGCGTGCTGATGGGCGTCGCCGTCGAGGGGCGCGAGGCGCGGGTCGACGCCGAGCAGGGGGCGGACCTGCCGCCGCTGACCCGCTGGGGGTCGTCGTCGCGCTGGATCGACGTGTTCAATCGCGGACCCTCGCAGATGGCGTTCGAGGTCAGCGCCGGCGCGCCGTGGCTGAAGCTGTCGCGCGATCCGGCCGGCGACTGGGGCGACACGCGGCTGGAGGTCTCGGTCGACTGGACCAGGGCGCCCAGGGGCGTCCACCGCGTGCCGATCACGCTCAAGGGGCCGGGCGGCCAGATGACCGTGGTGACGGCGGTGGTCGACAATGCGGCCCGCAAGCCGGCCAGGGGCGCCTTCGTCGAGGCCGGCGGCCCGCTGGCCATCGAGGCCGAACATCACGCGAGGGCGACCTCGGCGGACGGCGTGTCGTGGAAGACCATCCCCAACCTTGGCCGCACCCTGTCGGGCGTGGCCGGCTATCCGACCACGGCCGCGCCCAGCGCGCCGGGCAAGGGGGCGATGCTCGAATATCTGGTCGACTTCGAGAAGGCCGGGCCGGTCGATCTGACCGTGCTGGTCTCGCCGGGCCTGGACGTTACGGGCGGGACGGGGCCACGCTTCGCCGTGTCGATCGACGACGCGCCGCCGGTGGTGGTCAACACCATTTCCGACCCGTCCGAAAAGGCCTGGGACAAGGCGGTGGCCGATAATGTCCGTTCACTGACGACTTCGCTGGCGGTCCCGTCGGCGGGGGCGCATCGCGTGCGGCTGTGGCGGGTGGATCCGGGCGTGGTGTTCCAGCGGCTGGTGATCTCGCGCGGGACCGTGGCGGGGAGTTATCTCGGGCCGCCGGAGGGGATCAAAGCCCCCTGATCCTTCTCCCCTTGCGGGAGAAGGTGGCGGCCGAAGGCCGTCGGATGAGGGGTCTC